>NZ_BPUU01000010.1:0-118755 GCF_054772415.1 Capnocytophaga sp. HP1101 | reverse complement strand
CGATTCCCCTACGGACTACTAAATGCAACTATTAGAGTATCTTTTAAGTAAGAGATACGGCGATAAAAATAAAACTAATAAAGGAAAATGGCAAACCATAAATCAGCATTAAAAAGAATCAGAAGAAACGAAGCAGCTCGTTTACGCAATCGTTATCAACACAAAACGGCTCGTAACGCCGTAAGGAAACTACGCGCTTTGGAAAATGTAGAAGAAGCAAAAACACTTTTCCCTAAAGTGGTATCGATGATTGACAAGCTTGCTAAGAGAAATATCATTCACGCTAATAAAGCGGCGAATTTAAAGAGCAGTTTAGCTAAACATATTAACAAATTAGCTAAATAGTCATTTAGGTTTTAGATTTATCACTAATAGCCAGATTTATGTAAGTAAGTCTGGCTTTGGTGTTTTCAGAAATACAAGAGAGTTATGAAGTATAGATTTTATATATTATTCGGTTTATTAACGTGTTTTATCTCGTGTAATGACAACAAAGAGACCGAGAAAGAAAAGCAACCTCACAAAGTAAAATCAATTGACTTTGAGGAGTTCAAATTGATAGACCTCACTCCTAAGGCTCAAGAGGATATGAAACAGTGGAAAAGTTTCCAGTCGCTAATGCAAGTGATTGTTTCGATGGCTCCAGCGAAGATTAAAAATACAGATGACTTGATGCTCTCGAACCCTGACAGCCTTTTGGTATACAGTAGGTTATACCCTATCAATTCTAAAACTGAAGCTATAAATGGCTTAGTAGAGCGCGATTGGCGAGCTCCTGCAGAGACTGCTAAAGATACTGTTTTTAGATTTGAAAAGAAAAAAAACAATGTGGTGGCATCGTTACAATGGAGCAGGTTTTTGGTGGCTAATGTTCCCTATACCTTTTCTGTAGTTTTAAAGAAAGTAAACTACCCTACAGTAAAGCTAAATTTTTCAGAAGAGAACAACGATGAGCTATCGGCTACCTTTGCTTTAGATACGTTGAGCACCTCGACAAGCAATGTAAAAAAGACCGCCCTTACAGACGATTGGAACAGATATCAAATTACTTTTTCACCTAAGAAATCTGCTCCTTACACTATAAGTCTCTCTTTAGATGATAATGCTAAAGAGAATGACAATGTGATTTTGTATCGTTCTGTTTTAGAACTTCCTGCTAAATATTTCCACAAAATGGGACAGTATTCAGACAAGATTGTGGGTGAACATTCAGAAGTGGAGAGTTCTTATTATTCAGTATTCTTTTGGTTGGTACAGATAGAAGATGCTTTGCGTGAATTACTCAGCAATGATGCTACCTTTCCTGAGAAGATAAATGTTCCTACTGTAAAGGCACGCTTTAGACTTTTTGAAACACAGATAAAAGCCTTAGCAGACAATGTAAAGAACAATCCAGATTTTAAAGAAGAAGAGCTTAAACGTAACATCTCATTATTGGGACAGACTTTTAACAGTGTGATTGCACGTATCAATAACATTTATGGGAACGATTTGGAAGAACGTATGAAATTTATCGGTACGCAAGAAGCTGACAGTATACCTAAGTAAACCTTATTAATTTTATCATATGAAACGAATACTAATTTTATTTTTTCTTGCCTTAGGCACTCTCCACGCACAAGAATACGAAGTAACAGGTACAGTTACTGATAGTGCTAAAGACCCTTTACTTGGTGTTTCGATAGTAATCAAAGGAACTACCAAAGGCGCTCAAACTGATTTTGATGGTAAATACGCTATCAAAGTGCAGAATGGTGATGTATTGGTGTTTAGTTTTTTGGGAATGAAAACTAAACAAGTAAAAGTTACTGGACAAAAAGTTATCAATGTAGTTTTAGAAGAAGAAAGCTCTTCTCTTGAAGAAGTGGTGGTTGTGGGATATGAAACTGCGAAAAAGCGAGATGTAACTGCTTCATATATACGCATAAGAGGTGCAGGAAGTGTTAGCGGAAATAGCAGAGGAAATAAAAGAAAACTTTCAGCTTACTACGCTTCTGAGGAATCTCGTGAGACTTATAAAGCTATAGACGAGGGAGGCTTTAAGAAGACTGCTAAAGATCCTGTAACGACTTTCTCAGCCGATGTAGACAATGCCTCATATAGCAATGTACGCCGTATGATTAACTACGGGCAAAAGCCCGATAAAGACGCTGTACGTATTGAGGAGCTCATCAATTATTTTGATTACGACTACACACCTCCCGCCGAAGGTAGCAAAACACCTCTCAAAGCAACGACTACGCTCAGTACTTGTCCGTGGAATACGGATAACTACCTATTGCGTATTGGGTTGCAAGCTAAGAAAATAGATTTACAGAAAGCACCACCTTCTAACATAGTGTTTTTAATAGACACCTCTGGCTCTATGGACTCACCTAACAAAATGCCTCTACTGAAAGCATCGTTTAAACTACTGTTAAGTTCGCTCAAACCCGAGGATAAAGTAGCTATTGTAGTGTATGCAAGTAAAACAGGGATTGCATTGCCCTCAACTTCAGCCAAAGAAAAAGAGAAGATTACTAAAGTGATAGACGATTTGGTAGCCAGTGGCTCAACTGCAGGAGGAGCAGGTTTACAAACAGCTTATGAAGTAGCCAAAAAGAACTTTTTACCTAAAGGTAATAACCGTATTATCTTAGCTACTGATGGTGATTTCAATGTGGGAATCTCTTCACGTGATGAGCTACAACGTTTGGTAGAAGAAGAACGCAAAAATGGTATATACATTTCAGTATTGGGCTATGGTATGGGGAATTATCGCGATGATATGGTAGAAACAATAGCTGATAAGGGCAATGGTAACTACGCTTATATTGATAATCTTAGCGAAGCCAAGAGGGTGTTAGTAAATGAATTTGGTGGCACGCTCTACACAGTGGCAAAAGATGTGAAATTACAATTGGAGTTTAATCCTCAATATGTGAAAGAATATCGGTTGGTAGGCTATGAAAATCGAGCATTAGCTAATGAAGATTTTGAAGACGATAAAAAAGATGCTGGCGAAATAGGTGCAGGGCATACCGTAACAGCACTGTATGAATTAGTACCTGCCAAAGGAACTACTACCGATGGTTTGCGTTATCAGAAACAGGTAGAGAAAGGCTTTACTAACGAATTGGCTTTTCTTAAAATTCGCTACAAAGATCCTATTGCCAAAGACGCCAAGAGTGTGGAGGTAAGTGAGCCTATTACATTTGCGCTTACTGACCTTACCAAAACAGACGACGATTATCGTTTTGCAGCTGCCGTAGCCGAGTGGGGAATGCTCTTAAGGAACTCTAAATATAAAGCCAAATCCTCTTATAAACAAGTGCTTGACTTAGCTAAAAACGCTACAGGTAAAGACGAAGAGGGCTACCGCAAAGAGTTTATACGCTTGGTGGAAGTTTCAGAAAAACTGAAGTAACATTTGGCAATCAATCAACTAAGAATTAAAAACTAAGAACTAAAATGAAATTACTAATGAGTATACTGGTATTATGTACTGTAACTGCCCAAGCGCAGAGTTTAGCTGAGCGCCTGAACGCTGGCAATGTAACACTTATAGATGTGCGTACCCCACAAGAATACACAGCGGGTACTGCCGAAGGAGCTGTTAATATCCCGTTGGAAGAGATGGGAACGCGATGGCAAGAACTAAAAGGTAAGGAGAATATAGTGCTCTTCTGCCGTCGTGGTATACGTGCTGGCAAAGCACAAGATATTCTCAAAGCACATAACATTACAGCGGTGAATGGCAAAACAGTAGAACACGTAAAGTCTTTGCAGAAAGTAAATTTACTTAACAAGCTCACTTTTAAGACCGATAAACCTACTACTTATTTTGTGAAAGACGGTAAGAATGTGCGCCAGATAGCTATTGCCTTAGGCAAAGGGGCTGTACTCAAAAAACACACCACTGATGTGTCTGCTACGCTTATTATGATAAAAGGCGAAGTGCGTTTTCTCATCAACGACGAAGAAATTGTACTTAAAGACCTTGATACCTACCAAATTCCCGTAGATATTCCTCACGAAGTAATAGGAGTGGGAGAAGAAAATGTATTTATTGTTACTAAAGGTAATTAGATAATTGGTAAATTGATAAATTAGCTGATTAGTAGTCGTAGTACGACAGGCGGGTAGTCGTAGCACGACAGGCGAGTAGTCGTAGCACGACAGGCGAGTAGTCATAGCACGACAGGCGGGTAGGCAAAAAATGAGCGAACAAATGACGAACAAATGACGAAGGAATGACAAAGGATGGACGAACAAAAGACGATTGATGAGAGGCTCTACATCGGCTCTACATCGGCTCATCAGCGAACAAAAGACGAAGGAATGACGAACAAAGAACGAAGGAAAGACAAAGGAATGTAGTATATGTATTGTTTTTTAGAAGTTAAAAGCTAGACACTTTTGAGCTGAAAAGGATAGTCGTAAATTTACATCAATAAAACTAAAATAGCCAATTAGCAACGTTGCTAATTGGCTATTTTGGTTATTATCACATTGAAATATTATCTATGAGTCTTACGCCTTCGGCATATACTACTATAAAAGCGCGGTAGTCTTTACCTACTTCTTTTTGAGTAATAGATTGTAAGGTATGGGCATCGGTTATTGTGAAGTACTCTAAGGTGAAATCGGGTTCTTGAGCGAAGACTTCTTTTACCCACGTTTCTACTTCAGCAGGGCTATGAGTTTCAAAACGCTTTTTGGCAGCAAGTAGTGTGCGATAGATTAGGGTAGCACGCTGTTTCATTGTTTCACTGAGCAGGGCGTTACGCGAACTGAGGGCTAACCCCTCGGCATTACGGACGATAGGGCAAGGAACAATGGTTACTGGTGAGCCCGTTTGTTTTACCATTTGCTGAATAATGAGTAGTTGTTGGTAGTCTTTTTCACCAAAGTATGCTCTATCAGGCATTACAATTTCGAAGAGTTTCTTGACAATGGTTCCTACGCCATCGAAATGACCTGGGCGAGAAGTACCTTCCATTACCTTATCCAATCCTGCAAAGTCAAAAGGTTCAGCGACTACTTCTTCACCGTAAATATCGGCTACGGTAGGGGCAAAAATAATCACCTCTGTACTAAACTGAGCTATCTTCTCGGCATCGGCTTCTAAAGTGCGCGGGTATTTTTGTAAATCAGTAGGATTGTTGAACTGCGTAGGGTTCACAAAAATGCTCACTACTGCTATGTTATTTTCTTCTTTTGCTTTTTTTACGAGCGATAAATGTCCGTTGTGCAAAGCGCCCATAGTGGGGACTAAACCAATTGTTTTCCCTTGATTTTTAAGGGATTCCATAAGGTTATGGAGTTCTTTTTGGTGTGTATAAATCATCTATATTAAATCTTTTTTGGGTGCAAACTTATATAAAATTATGGATATGTGCATAATTTTTTGTACTTTTGTGCCTTCTAAGAGCTAATTAAAAAAACGAAATACTTTTTATGGAAGATAAAAAAGTACTCTACGTATCGTCGGAAGTGTTGCCCTATTCGCCTTATAGCGAGTTGGCACGAATGTCATTTGAAGCCCCGAGAATGGTGAATAACAGTGGAGGACAGATACGTATTTTTATGCCTAAATTTGGCAATATTAATGAGCGACGCCATCAGTTGCACGAGGTAATACGCCTTTCAGGAATGAATATTGTTATCAACGATATTGATGTACCATTAATTATTAAAGTGGCTTCTATTCCTAAGGAGCGTATACAGGTGTACTTTATTGATAACGACGAGTATTTTGGGCGTACTGGCACACTCTTTGATGAGGAAAACAATATGTACCCAGACAATGATGAGCGTTGTATTTTCTTTGCTAAGGGTATAGTAGAAACAGTGAAGAAGCTTAATTGGCTCCCTGATATTATCCATATTCACGGTTGGGCATCGGCTTTATTACCGCTTTATTTGCGGACTTATTACAAAGACGAACCTATTTTTTCGGAAAGTAAAATTATCACTTCGGTATTCGATAGTGATTATGAAGGAGCGTTAGACAGTGCTCTTATCAATAAAGTAGCTTTTGATGGCATTAGCAAGAAGACGGTAGACCCGCTTAAAAATCCTACTTACTACAATTTGATGCGGACAGCTATTAAGTATTCGGATGGTGTAGTGGTAGTGAGTGAAGATATGCCTGATGATTTCCAAACCTACTTGAAAAACTTGAGAAAGCCTGTGCTTTACAACAGTGATAAAGAAACTTTTCAAGATTCTTACCGCGAGTTTTACACTAAAATATTAAAGAAATAACAGAAGAATGAATAATATACAGAAGATTTTATTTTTTGCAACTATAATAACACTTTTCAGTGCTTGCTCAGATGATGAGTTTAACGAGATAGATGGGGCTTTATTGAAAGATCCTAACTTTAGCACGAATGTGTTTACAGCTACTATCTCGGTAAGTCAAATTAAAGAAAGTGCTGTACAGACAAATGGATTGGGAGGTTATTTATTAGGACAGTACACCCAAGCTCCTTTTGGCACAAAATCGGCTACTATAGTAGCACAAGTAACATTACCTGCTGTAAACCCTATTTTTGGAGCGAAAGCGCAAGCTACTGAAAACAGTGAGAATAAATCAGAAAATGAAACTGTTACAGAAGCATATTTATATGTTCCTTTCTTCAACCCAAACAGTTCTAATAGTAACGCTTCTTATTCTCAAAATGGCGAATATACCTTAGACTCTATCTATGGGAACAAAGATGCGAACTTTCAAGTGAACGTGAGAGAACTCAATTACTTTTTAAGTGACATTGATACAGATCTCAACGCTAAAATATATTATTCAAACAACAGTGATATTACAAGTAATTTAGGTGCTTCTATTGTGTCTAACACTACGGCTTCTAACACTTATACTATTAGTAATAAAGCTATTACTCGTTATCAGTTTGACAACCCACAAACTACTGATGATGAAAGTAAGAATGTACAAGATGTGTTAGCACCAGGATTGCGCATTCCACTAAGCACGGACTTCTTTCAAACAAAAATTATCAACAAGGAAGGGAGTAGCGAACTCACGAATGCTAACGACTTTAAGAAGTATTTTAAAGGAATAGCTATCAGTGCTTCTAACTTTTCAAAAGATTTGATGATGCTCCTGAATATGGCAAATGCCAAAATTGAGATTGTATATAGCTATGAAACTTCAGGAACGAACACTACCACTACAGAAACTCGTAAAAATCGTTATGAGCTTTCATTGAGTGGCATTACAGTAAACTTATTTAACAATTCAGGCGAAAACGTGACTGACAGTAGCAAGATATACCTCAGTGGAGCTTTAGGACAAACGGCTTCTATTACTATTTCGGATGCTGATATTGCCAATATTAAGTCGCAAAAGCTAATGATAACTGATGCAAGTTTATTGTTATATGTAGATAATTCAGTAAGCTATGCCAAAGAGCCCGACCGCTTGTTTATCTATAATACTCAAACAGGTGCTATACTCGTAGACTATCAATACGACCCTACCTCAACTGCTGAGTCATCTGCATACTCATACCTCTATCATTTAGGTAAATTACAAAAAGAAAACGGGAAAGGTGCCTATTATCAAATAAGGATTACTAATCATATTTTAAATCTCATCAATGAAGTGGGATCCAATGTACCTTTGGGAATAGCAGTTGCTTCTAATGTGAGATATACAAATTCAGGAACTTATTTAAGTGATGCTAATGCTAAAGGAAAAATACTATCATCAGCAGTGATTACGCCTTTAAGCACTGTGATAAAAGATGTGAAATTGCGCATCAGCTACACTCAACCTAAATAATAATGGACTTAAGAGACCAGCTTAAAAACCTTTTCCCTGACCATATAGAAGAAGAAGTCCCCCAAGAAACACTTTCTAATATATGGCTGCAAGACGAACCTTTGCTCTGTAAATACGAGAAACGCAAAGGCAAACCCGTGACAGTAATTGAAGGCTATAACGGTGCTGATTCTGATTTTAAGATATTAGCTAAAGAGCTTAAAACATATCTCGGTGTAGGTGGCACAGTAAAAGATGACACCATTATTATACAAGGAGACTACCGCAACACCATTATGGAACTTCTCAAAGAGAAAGGTTTTAAGGTGAAACGAGTAGGAGGGTAATTGTTAATCGTTAATTATTATAATTGATATATGAAATTATTAGAAGGAAAAACTGCTATTATCACCGGTGCCAGTCGTGGTATCGGGCGTGGTATAGCTGAAGTATTCGCCACTCACGGCGCTAATATCGCTTTTTCGTACAGTTCTTCAGTCGAAGCTGCCAAGGCTTTAGAGAATGAATTGTCCGCACAAGGCGTAAAGGTAAGAGGTTACCAAAGTGATGCCTCTAACTTTTCTCAATCCCAAGAGTTCGTAGATGCCGTAGTAGCCGAATTTGGCACTGTAGATATCCTCGTGAACAACGCTGGCATCACTAAAGATAACTTGCTGATGCGTATCAGTGAAGAGGACTTTGACAAAGTGATTGAAGTAAACCTTAAATCAGTGTTTAATATGACAAAAGCCGTACAACGCACTATGCTCAAACAGCGTAAAGGTTCTATTATCAATATGAGTAGCGTGGTAGGTGTGAAAGGCAATGCAGGTCAGTCAAACTATGCTGCCTCTAAAGCGGGAATCATCGGTTTTACGAAATCTATTGCCTTAGAATTAGGTTCAAGGAATATCCGCTGTAACGCGATTGCTCCTGGTTTTATAGAAACTGAAATGACCGCTGTGCTTGACGAAAAAGTGGTACAAGGCTGGCGTGACGCTATCCCACTTAAACGTGGCGGACTGCCAGAGGACGTAGCTAATGCTTGTGTGTTTTTAGCCTCTGATATGTCGGCTTACATCACTGGGCAAGTGCTCAATGTTGATGGTGGAATGCTCACATAATTTTGTTATATCAGAAAAACTTTTTACTTTTGCCGAATGTTAATGAAAAAATATATCATCATCGGTCTGCTCGGTGTGCTCTTTACTTCGTGTGGAGAGTATCAGAAAGCTTTGAAATCAAAGGAAGGGAGCGTAAAATACACAGAGGCTGAAAAGCTATATAAGGCTAAAAAATATAAAAAAGCAACACGCCTTTTTGAACAAATAGCTTCGGAATACGCAGGCAAGCCACAAGGAGAACGCATTTATTATATGTTTGGGGATTCCTATTATCAGTTGAAACAATACAGTTTAGCCTCTTATCAGTTTGAGCGGCTTCAGAAACTGTACCCACGCAGTGAAAAAATTACGGAGGCCTCTTTTTTGGAAGCTAAGTCTCTTTACTTAGAAACACCTAAGTACAGTGTAGACCAAACTTACACCTATCAAGCACTTGAGAAATTGCAGTACTTTTTGGATAGGTATTCTGATAGTGAATACGCTAAAGAAGCTAATGAACTCGCTTTAGATTTGGTAACTCGTTTAGAGAAAAAAGAGTTTGAAATAGCTAAGCAATACGACCAAATACGTGACTATCAAGCAGCGATGAAGTCATTAGACAACTTTTTGACTAATAACCCAGGTAGTGTTTTTAGAGAAGATGCATTGTACACACGTCTGCATTCAGCTTACGAGTGGGCTATCAATAGTGTAGAGACTAAAAAAGAGGAACGTCTCAATACGGCAAAAGAAGCTTACGACAACTTATTACGTGCCTACCCTGAAACTAAATACAAGAAGGATGCTGAGAATATGCTCACCAAAATAAACACCTCACTAAAAAGTTTTATATCACAAAATTAATTAATTATATTATGGATTTTAAGAAAATAGATGCTCCTACCTCCACCGTAACTTATAACAAATCGGCTATAGAAGCGCCTACAGGTAATATTTACGAGGCAATTTCTATCATTGCTAAGAGAGCAAACCAAATCAACGCTGAAATCAAGAAAGAATTGGTGGAAAAGTTAGAAGCTTTTGCTACCAACAACGATAGCTTAGAAGAAATCTTTGAAAACAAAGAACAAATAGAGGTTTCTCGCTTTTATGAGCGATTGCCTAAACCTCAAGCCATTGCAGTGAAAGAATGGTTAGAAGGCAAGATATATTATCGTGAAGCCGAATAAGATTGGGTATTTATAGATTGTTTGTTGGGCTTTAAGCTGTAAGCGCACGCTTGCCGTTTAGAGCCTTCTTAATTAAAAAAAATATGAATATTGTATTGGGTATCACTGCAGGTATAGCGGCTTACAAAACACCACAGTTAGTGCGCTTACTCACTAAAAAAGGACATAAGGTAAAGGTGATTCTTACTGAGAATGCGAAAGAGTTTGTAACGACTCTTACACTCAGTACTGTATCTAAAAATCCGGTGTTCTCAGCCTTCGCTTCTCCTCAAGGCGACTGGCATAGCCACGTAGAATTGGCTCTTTGGGCTGATGCAATGCTTATTGCTCCCGCTACCGCCAATACTCTTGCTAAAATGGCGCACGGCATCTGCGACAATCTACTCTTGGCTACTTATTTTTCGTCCAAGGCTCCTGTGTTTGTCGTCCCTGCAATGGATTTGGATATGTATGCCCACCCTACAGTAAAAGAGAATTTGAACACCTTGCAATCTTTTGGCAACTTTGTGATTCCTGCGACTTATGGCGAACTCGCTAGCGGACTCGTAGGACAAGGTCGTATGGCTGAACCTGAAGATATAGTGGATTTTATAGAAGAAACCCTTCGCCCCCAAATCCCTTTAGAAGGTAAGAAAATACTTATTACCGCAGGGCCTACTTACGAAGCCATTGACCCTGTACGATTTATTGGGAATTTCTCTTCAGGCAAAATGGGGATAGCTTTGGCTAATGTAGCAACAGAGCAAGGGGCTGAAGTACATTTGGTTTTAGGCCCTTCTGCCGAAAAAGATATTGACCACCGTGTTCACCTCCACCGCGTAGTGAGTGCCCAGCAGATGTACGACGCTGCAGTTACCGAATTTCCTACCTGCGATATAGCCATTCTCGCTGCTGCAGTAGCCGATTACACCCCAGAAACAGTTGCTCCTGAAAAGATTAAAAAGAAAGGTGGCAACCTCAATCTTACTTTAGTGCCTACAGTGGATATATTGGCTTCCTTAGGCAAGCTCAAAACCACTCAAACGCTCATTGGTTTTGCCTTAGAAACTGAAAATGAGGTAGCTAATGCCAAAGCTAAATTGGAGAAAAAGAACTTGGACGGGATAGTGCTCAACTCCTTGCGCGACGCAGGTGCGGGCTTTGGGACCGATACAAATAAGATTACGTTTATCACTAAAAACGAAGAAATCAGTTTCCCTCTGAAGAGTAAAGAAGAAGTTGCTAAAGATATTTTGGCACAAATATTTGGTAAATACCTAAAAAAAAAATAGTTTTGTAATCTCTATCAATAAAAACGAACAAATGAAAGCATACATTTTTCCCGGTCAGGGTGCTCAATTCGTAGGAATGGGGCGCGATTTATACGAACAATCAGCTGAAGCTAAAGCGCTTTTTGAAGCGGCTAACGGTATCCTCGGCTTCTCTATCACCGATGTAATGTTCAGCGGTACCGATGAAGACCTCAAACAGACGAAAGTAACCCAACCTGCCATTTTCTTGCACTCGGTAATCCTCAGCAAGGTGCTTGGTAAAACCTTTACCCCCGAAATGGTAGCGGGGCACTCTTTAGGCGAATTTTCAGCCTTGGTGGCCAACGGTGCACTCTCGTTTGAAGATGGCTTACAATTAGTAGCCAAACGCGCTACCGCTATGCAAAAGGCCTGCGAATTGCAACCTGGTACTATGGCAGCTGTTTTAGGATTAGACGATGCCAAAGTGGAAGAACTTTGCGCTACCGTCGAAGGAATTGTAACTCCTGCCAATTATAACTGCCCTGGTCAGTTGGTGATTTCTGGAGAACTCAAAGCGGTAGAAGCGGCTTGCGAGAAAATGAAAGAAGCAGGTGCCAAGCGCGCACTCATCTTGCCAGTAGGCGGAGCTTTCCACTCGCTATTGATGAAACCTGCTGAAGAGGAATTGGCTGTCGCTATTGAGCAAACTGCTTTCCACAAACCTCTATGTCCTGTGTACCAGAATGTAACTACTACGGCAGTAAGCGACGAAACCGAGATCAAAAAGAACCTTATCAAGCAACTCACCGCACCTGTGAAATGGACGCAAAGTGTACAACAAATGATCGCTGATGGTGCAACTGAATTTATTGAAGTAGGACCTGGTAAAGTGCTACAAGGTTTGGTGAAAAAGATTAACAAAGAGGCTGTGGTAGCTTCGGCAGAAATATGATACAAGTAGAAAATTTACATAAATCTTTTAATGGAACTGAAGTGCTGAAAGGTATTTCTACTACTTTTGAAAAAGGTAAAACGAACCTGATTATCGGGCAAAGTGGTTCGGGTAAAACTGTGTTTCTCAAATCGCTTTTAGGCCTCTTTACCCCCGACTCTGGCGATATTATTTACGATGGAGTGAAATATGCCGATATGAAACGCAAAGAACGAGTAGCCTTGCGTCAAAAAATGGGAATGGTATTCCAAGGGAGCGCTTTATTCGACTCTATGACGGTGCTCGAGAATGTGATGTTTCCCCTGAAAATGTTTTCTCAAAAAACACCTGAAGAGATTCGCGAACGTGCCAATACAGTACTCAACCGCGTGAATTTGGTGAATGCCGAAGATAAATTGCCGTCCGAAATATCTGGTGGTATGCAAAAGCGTGTGGCTATTGCTCGCGCGATTGTAAACCAACCTAACTACTTGTTTTGCGACGAACCTAACTCGGGTCTCGACCCCAAAACCTCTATAGTGATTGACAACCTTATTCAGGAAATCACCGAAGAGTTCAACATTACGACGGTTATCAATACCCACGATATGAATTCAGTAATGGAAATAGGGGCTAAGATTGTATTCCTAAAAAATGGTTATAAGGAGTGGGAAGGCTCTAAAGAAACTATCTTCCGCACCGATAACGAAGCAGTTACTGACTTTGTATATTCATCAGAGCTGTTTAAGAAGGTGAGAAAAGCTTATTTAGAAGAACACGAGATTTAATTAGTTAATTAATAATTAAATTTAAAAAGCTGTCTATAAGATTAAACTTTTATAGACAGCTTTTTATTATGAAATCATTTTTAGTAGGTTTTAAGAATACTTATGATACTAAAAAGAAAAGCTCTCCTTGGAGAAAGGAAAGCTTTCATTGGTTTACTATAAACCCGTGTAAAAATATTTACACAAAACAACACAACTAAATCTTATGAAGCGGTCTGGACGGGACTCGAACCCGCGACCCCATGCGTGACAGGCATGTATTCTAACCAGCTGAACTACCAGACCTTCAGTAAAATTGTGCAACTCATTCCTTCATTGCGGTTGCAAAGGTACTACTTTTTTTATTATCTGCAAATTTTTAATGCACTTTTTTAAAGTTTTTTTAATTTTTTCCTATAATACACCTGATAATAAACAGTTTAAAAATTACATATTAAAGGTACTATTGGCTGTCTTTAGATGTAGTTCCACTGCATTACTGTCAGTAAGGCTTGCTATATAACAAGTAATGCCCATCACTTTGTTATATAACGAGCCGTTTTTGCGATACTTTTCAGGTAGCTTCTTAAGTAAAAGTTTATCAAATGATGTCTCACGCCCATTTTCTTGATTGATAATAGCTGTAAAAAAGATATCTAATAGATGCTGTAAAACCACATACCCCGACACTTCTTTTTCTACTACCTCATCTGATTGGTAAATATGCTCTACACTGCAATCTATTACATCTTTTATTTGATGACGATATTTGCTATCATATAAAAGTGACTGATGAAACTCTCCAGCTAAGATTGCTTCTTCATTACGCAAGAAAATATCAGTAGCATCTTGTATCAAAGCTCCTATAGCAACCGCACGTAGATAGGCAATGCGCTCTTCTTTAGTTTGTAGTTTACTATACTTATGGGTATTTATCTTATCTGAAATAATACCTCCTAAGTATTCTAAAGCTACATCCTCACTGATAAGTCCTAAGTTGATACCATCTTCAAAGTCTATGATAGTATAACAAATGTCATCTGCTGCTTCTACCAAAAATGCTAAAGGATGACGCGCATAGCGCAATTCACCATTTACACTATTAGACTTTAATCCTAAAGTTTCAGCTACCTCTTTGAAAAAATTCTTATCTCCTTGAAAAAAACCATATTTCTTATCAGCTATATGGTTTGTAGGACGTGCAGGTAGTGATTCTTTAGGATATTTAGTAAAAGCTCCCAGAGTAGCATAAGTAAGCCGTAAACCTCCTTCTACCCCTAAACGCGTTTCATTAAGAATTCTAAAACCATTTGCATTACCCTCAAAACTACACAAGTCGGCATACTCAGTTTCTGTGAGCAAGTGTTTGATAGCTGTACCTTTCTTGAACTGAAAAAACTCGCCTATTGCCTTTTCTCCACTGTGTCCGAATGGTGGGTTACCAATGTCGTGTGCTACTGCAGCCGCTGCTATAATAGCTCCAAAATCATTAGTTTGATAACCCAATTCGCACAAGTGAGGATATTTGGCAAGTAAGTGCTTACCTACAGCACGCCCCAAACTCCGTCCCACTACCGATACCTCAATACTATGTGTAAGACGGGTGTGTACAAAACTCGTTTTCGAAAGCGGAATCACCTGTGTCTTATCTTGCAGGCTGCGAAAGGCACTCGAAAAGACTACACGGTCATAGTCCATATCAAAACTAAGGCGTGTTTCATCTTCATTTTTACGCAAACGAAGAGTGGTATCACCATATTTATTTAAAGAGAGTAAGTTTTCCCAAAGCATTTTAATTATTTTATTTTAAGGTACAGGGTCATAACCACTACCCCCCCAAGGATGGCAACTACATATACGCTTAATAGCCAACCAGCCTCCTTTAAAAATACCATACTTTTGTAGGGCTTCCAAAGTGTATTGCGAACAGGTGGGGGTATACCTACAGGTAGGAGGCTTGAGCGGCGAAATCGCCACTTGATAAAAGCGCACCAAATATATAAAGATATATTTCATTATTTAGCAAATCGTTCAATCACCTCGTTGCTTACACCAGTACTTGAAAAACCGCCATCGTGGAAAAGGTTTTGCATCGTTACTTTGCGGGTAAGATCGGAGAAGAGAGAGACGGTATAGTCGGCGCAATCTTGAGCGGTAGCATTGCCCAGTGGCGACATTGCATCGGCGTAGGCAATAAATCCGTCAAAGCCTTTCACCCCTTGACCCGCAGTGGTAGCGGTAGGCGATTGAGAAATAGTGTTCACGCGCACTTTTTTGTCTTTGCCAAAGAAATAACCGAAGCTACGCGCAATAGACTCTAAGTAAGCCTTATTGTCGGCCATATCGTTGTAATCGGGGAAGGTGCGTTGTGCTGCCATATAGGTAAGCGCCACGATGCTACCCCATTCATTCATTGCATCATTCTTATAAAGCACTTGGCATACTTTGTGAAAAGAAAGAGCGGATACATCCCAACCTTTTTCGGTGTTCATATAGTTAGACTCGGTGTAAGGAATGTTCTTGCGCACATTCACCGACATACCAATAGAGTGCAACACGAAATCCAACTTGCCTCCTAAAATTTCCATTGCTTTGGTAACCAAATTTTGGAGGTCATCCATATTAGTCGCATCGGCAGGGATAATTTCAGAGCCAGTTTTTTCGGCTAAGTTTTTTATTTGCCCCATACGCATTGCTACTGGAGCATTGGTAAGCACAAACTTACCGCCTTCTTCGTGTACGCGCTCAGCGGTTTTCCAAGCGATAGAATTTTCGTCTAAAGCACCAAAGATGATGCCTCTTTTTCCTTTTAATAAATTGTACATTTGTTTAGTTATTAGTTATTAGTTTCAAATTCCTTTAGGGTATTGATGATAATAGCAATACACTCGCGAAGCTCTGTTTCGTTCATCACCAAAGGCGGTGCAAACCTGATGATATTGCCGTGAGTAGGTTTGGCGAGCAAGCCTTTGTCGCGCATACTGAGGCAGATATTCCAAGCGGTGTCGCTCTCTTGGGTATCGTTAATTACAATCGCGTTCAAAAGTCCTTTCCCACGCACTAAAGTTACTACTTTTGAAGTTTTGATGTAATGACCAATCTCTTTTCGGAAAATCTCGCCTAAACGCGCTGCATTTTCAGCTAAATGCTCATCTTTTACCACTTGTAATGCTTCTACGGCAACCGTAGCAGCCAAAGGATTTCCGCCAAAGGTACTGCCGTGTTGTCCTGCTTTGATCACGTGCATAATGCGATCATCGGCAAGGACGGCACTCACGGGATATACTCCACCACTGAGGGCTTTGCCGAGCACTAATATATCGGGTTTTACATTTTCGTGATCAACTGCCAAGCGTTTGCCAGTACGCGCTACGCCTGTTTGTACCTCATCGGCGATAAAGAGGGCGTTGTACTTCTCACACAAAGCTTTAGCTTCGCTGAGGTAGCCTTCGGAAGGGACATATACGCCCGCTTCCCCTTGTATAGGTTCTACTAAAAATCCCGCTACAGTAGCTTGGTTATCAGCGAGTACTTTCTCTAAGGCAACTAAATCATTGTAAGGAACTGACACAAAACCAGGTGTATAAGGACCGAAATTCTTACGTGCATTTTTATCGGATGAGAAAGAGACTACGGTAGTGGTGCGTCCGTGGAAATTCTGGTCACATACCACAATGACAGCGGCACTTTCAGGCACCCCTTTTTGTTCGTATGCCCATTTGCGACATATTTTAATTGCTGTTTCTACAGCTTCCGCTCCTGTATTCATCGGGAGGACTTTCTCAAAGCCAAAGTACTCGGTTACATACTTTTCGTACACACCGAGTTTATCGTTGTAGAAAGCACGTGATGTGAGCGTAAGAGTTTGTGCTTGATCGGTGAGTGCCTTGATGATGCGTGGGTGGCAATGTCCTTGGTTCACAGCCGAGTAAGAGGATAGGAAATCGTAATAACGCTTGCCTTCCACATCCCACACATATACGCCTTGCCCTTTGCTGAGCACTACAGGTAGTGGGTGATAGTTATGAGCACCGTATTGATTTTCGAGTGCCATAGCTTGTTCTGAGGTTAATTTTGAGGTTACCATAGCCTGTATAATTGTTTAGTGTTGAAACTTTGGCAAAGATACAACAATAAATCAAATAATCCTCAATATTCATATAGAAAAAATAAGTTTTACATATAAAACATCTCCATATGAGGTAGTTAATGTTATTTTATAAAATCTAAAAACATTAAAGTAAATCATATTATTTTTTTACTTTTTATAACTTATTTTTCAGCATTTTACTATTTTTAAGTAAATAACTATCTTGAGGACTAATTATCGTTTTTCTTATACTTTTTCCAATCTTAATATTTGCTCAAAAAAATAAAAAAGATTTTTTTTTTGAAAAAAACATTATTATTTAAAAATATTTTATACCTTTGCCTCGATTAAAAGATCTTAAATTATGACAGATACAGTATTACAACCGAAAGGTACAGACGCAAAAACAACGGATGTACAATTGACAGGTGCACAACTACAACAAATGCTTGATGCTCACTGTCAAGATATGAAAGAAGGAATGCCAGGATTCCTCTTCTATGGAATTTTGAGCAGTTCTGATGGTTCTATCTTAAGTAAAGCTTCCGCCAATGAAGAAGCCTCAAAGATAATTGAACAAGGATCTGCCTTCCATCTTACTATTGTTGATCAAGTAAAGAAGGTGGTAGATAGTAACGATGCTTTAGGAAAGTTGGAGTTAGATTACATTCTTATTGAAACAGACAAAATTACGTTTATGTTGATGATTTCAGCTTTAGGTAAATTCTTTTCTATTACAGCTTTAGATAGACCTAAATCAAACATTGGAATTTCAAGAGCTTTGCTTTACAAGTGTAAAAGAGAATTTGGGACATTGCTAGATGACTTTTTTTAGCATTTTTCCCAAAAAAATCTACAAAAGCACAAAACAGACGATACATCTCTGCTTTGTGCTTTTTTTACACTAATGAAATAAAGACTCTATTCCTCTATTATTAGAAATTAGAATAAAACAATGATCACGCATCTTCGTAGCATTTACTGACCTGATTAATGAAGATAGTGTTCGACAAGGTTGAACAAAGCAGATTAATGCAGATATTTTATAAAAAGAAAAAGCACAATTGGGGAAACTCCAAATTGTGCTATGAAGACATTTTTATATCTTTCTAAAATTGTTCATCTAACTTCATTGCAAGGGGTCTACTCTTTTCAATCAAACCTCTAGCTATTGCTAGATTAGCTTTAGCTCTGTCTAAGCCCAGAAGAAGAAAAAATTTCCCTAAATTAGAAACGCCAATTACATAGGTAGCATCAGCACAATTAAGAACTCCACAAAAAAGTAATCCTGACAAGTTTGCTTTTATATCTGAGCAGAGTTTGTTAAGTGTTTCTTGTAATTCTGAACCTGTCATAATTTTGGTTTTTTATATGTTATTCAAGGGCAAATGTATGTATAAAAATATAGGTATCTATTTTTTAACGTTGTTTAACCTTATTTATATAATAATTAAACTTTCTTACTTGCGTTATTGTTAAATAAATCAGTGAAAATTTATTTATGATAAAACATCAGAGCTCCTACGGTAGCATTGCTGGTCTCATCAATAAGGATAGCACTACCCATTGGAGGATTGCTTTGGAATGCATCGTATACTAATGGAGAAGCCGTTTTGAGTCGGATTTTTGCAATTTCATTGAGTTTTACACTTTCTACACCTTCAGTTTGATCGAGAGTGTTAACGTCTATCTTATATTCTATTTCTTTGACAATAGCTTTTACAAGTTTACTACGCTGCTGTAATAGATATTTATTACCTTCGCGCAATTCGCGTTTATCCATCCAGCACACAATTGCTTCAATATCTTGTCCTTCCTGTGGTTCTGCTCCTGGTTTGGCAAAGTAATCTCCACGTGAAATGTCGATATCGTCTTCGATGTGTAAGACTACGGGATCGCCTGCTTTGGCTACTGCTACCTCTTCGCCGTTATATTCTATCTTACTGAGTTTTGTACTAATACCTTCAGGGAGCACTACTATCGCATCACCTTTGCGATAAGTGCCCGAAATGATTTCTCCGGCATAACCTCGATAATCGTGTAGTGCTTCGGTTTGTGGGCGTATTACATACTGCACTTGAAAACGAGGTTGTTCATAAGTGTCTTTGTTAATTTCTACCGTTTCCAAAAAATCGAGTAGTGAAGCGCCCTTGTACCAAGGCATTGCCTCGGTGGTATTCACGATATTATCGCCTACAAAAGCTGAAATTGGAAAATAGTGCACGCTTTTGAGTCCTAAACGCTTGGCTATTTCTTCATATTCTTTTTTGATATTGCTGAACACTTCTTCGCTATAGTCTACCAAGTCCATTTTATTCACGGCTACTACTACTTCTGGGATATTGAGCAGAGAGGCGATAATGGAGTGACGACGTGTTTGTTCGGTTACACCATTGCGTGCGTCTACCAGAATGATTATGAGCTCGGAATTAGATGCGCCTGTAATCATATTACGGGTATATTGGGTATGCCCAGGTGCATCGGCGATAATGAATTTGCGCTTAGGTGTCGCAAAGTAGCGATAAGCTACATCGATGGTAATACCTTGTTCGCGTTCGGCACGCAGACCGTCGGTGAGGATGGCAAGGTCGATACCGTCGTCGTTTTTATTTTTTGATTGTTGTTCGAGAGCTTCGAGCTGGTCGGCTAAGATACTTTTGCTATCGTATAGCAATCGACCGATGAGGGTACTTTTACCGTCATCTACACTACCTGCGGTGATAAATCGTAATATATTCATTTGCTTTATTTCTGATGAGTAAATATAATTTTGGTGCAAAGGTACAAACTAATTAGCAAATTAGCAAATTTGGAAATTAGGGAGGAGGCACACAGGTAGTTATGGGGAGATTGGTTGGACTTGTTCGGACGAGTCGGACATTTCAGACTTGTTGGAGAAACTTTGAAAAACTCTGAGTTTTCAAAAAGGGTTGAAAAGGAGACAAAGAAGCTAAGGAGCCATCGGAAGATTTCGGAGGGGTTCGGAAGGGGTTTTTTAGGTAAAAGATAAAAGGTAAGAGATAAAATAGATATGGTTAGCTTATACAAAGCTTATAGGAACCTTATACAAATCTTGGACGATTGTTATACAAAGGGTGTATAAGTAATTGATTAATACTATAATACAACAATGCCAATAATGCCAAAAATAGGGTTTCGTGACGAAGGAAAAGGAAAGTTTACACCTTCCTTATACAAAAAAGAAGGACACGATGGTTATTTTGCAAAGAGGAATAGATAGAAGAGCTGAAGGAAAAGGGGATAGTAGGAATGCAAAATGAGTTATTGAAGTTCTCAAAAAGACTCAGAAAAAGAGAATAGTAGCAATACAAAAGCAATTAGAAAAATATTACTTTCAAGCTGATGTTATTAAATTCTAAGAAGTAAAATAAGAACAAATAACAGGGCATCTTAAAACTTTTGTATCAAAAAACTTTACTATTAGTGCTAAATTTTATATTTTTGCACGAGATAAATGAAGGCTAAAACGAGCTTATCGTACAGCTGAAACAAGAGAATAACATTAGAAGATAGGACGCAAAAATGATATGTAAAAAGGGGGAATTATAACGCAAAAGTAGCTGTTGGGATTTTTTTCAGATGCCTTTTCATACCTTTTACCTCTTATCTCTTACCTAAAACAAAGAAAATGAGAATTGTATTTATGGGGACGCCTGACTTTGCGTTGGCGTCGTTAAAAGCGTTAGTAGAAAACGATTACAACGTGGTAGGCGTAGTTACGGTAGCCGATAAACCTTCGGGACGCGGACAGAAGCTACATCAATCGCCGGTGAAAGTTTATGCCGAAAGCAAAGGAATACCGGTGTTACAGCCCGTAAAGCTGAAAGATGAGGCTTTTGTAAATGCGCTAAGAGCCTTGCAACCTGATTTGCAAATAGTAGTGGCTTTCCGTATGTTGCCTGAGGTGGTATGGCGATTGCCTAAATACGGCACTTTTAACTTACACGCCTCGCTTTTACCTAATTATCGGGGAGCGGCGCCTATTAACTGGGCAATTATTAACGGGGAAAAGGAAACAGGGGTAACGACTTTCTTTATAGACGAAAAGATTGATACGGGGGCTATTATCGCACAAGCAGTTACTCCTATCTCTTCTCACGAAACGGCGGGCACTTTGCACGACAAACTAATGGCGCAAGGCGCTGAATTAGTGCTAAAAACGGTAGATAGTATCGCAGAGGGTACTTGCTCAACTCAGCCACAAGACAAGGAAGTGACTTTTGCGGAAGCTCCTAAAATATATAAAGAGACTTGCAAAATCAATTGGGAAAAGCGAGGAATGGTTATTGAGCGCCTTATAAGAGGAATGAGCCCCTACCCTACTGCGTGGACGGAGTTCATACACAATGGAGAAGTGATAAATATAAAGGTATACGATGCTCTTTTTGAACCTGCTACTCACTCGTTGTCTATTGGGAAGTTATTGGTAGAGAAGAGGCAATTACGCGTAGCGGTGCAAGATGGCTATATACAACTATTGGAGCTGCAATTGCCTGCTAAAAAGCGTATGAAGACTGCTGACCTGCTGAATGGGTTTAGCTTTGATAATACTATAATACCCAAAATGCCAATCAAAAGTTGAATTAACTAATTGATTATAAACATCCCCCCTATTCACATACTCCGCTCTCGCGGACTACCTTCAAAGGGGGAGATGTGATGCAAAAGCAACTATGATATTATAAATATGAATCAAGAGTTGGATTAATTTATTGATTATAAACATCCCCCCTGCCCCCCTTCAAAGGGGGAGATGTGATGCAAAAGCAACTATGATATTATATAAATCAGAGATAATCATTTCTTTTAACCTTGATTCACATTATAACGACGAGTGACAAATGAAGAAATGACGGTACGAGTCGCACTGACAGATGAAGAATGAACGAAAAATTAGTAATAATAAACTAATGATAAGATGAGGTTAGAAGAAAATTTATTACTTGATTTCAACTTTGCCAAAGGTTAGTCGTAGCACGACAAGCTATGAAAAAACTATAGTAAGGTTGATTTCTTAATGGACTAATTGGCTGATTAAGAAATCTATTTCTTGTTCGGTATTGAAGCTGTGCAAGCATATTCTTAGGCGTTCTTGTCCGGCAGGCACGGTGGGTGCTAAAATAGGTAACACACCAATCCCTTTTGTTTGTAATGATTCGGCAAGAGCTTTGACGCGTTCGTTACCACTGACTACCATTGCTTGTATAGCGGAATCGGAAGGGATAAAGCCTTGTATTTTGTATTTTGCTATTTGCTCTTTAAAGTACTGAATGTTATGGTGTAGTTGTTGTATTGAAGTAGTTGTCAGTAAGGTCTCATATCCTGCCCTAATAGTTGCGACACTATGCGGACTCATAGCTGTAGTGTAAATAAACGAGCGCGAGAAGTTCACTAAATACTGTATCACCTCATTTGAAGCTAAAACGGCTGCTCCGTGAGCTCCTAAGCCTTTCCCAAAGGTGACGATGCGGGCAAAAATCTCTTCTTCTAAACCTAATGCCTGCACCAATCCACAGCCGTATTCTCCAAATACTCCAATAGCGTGTGCCTCGTCTACCGCCACGTAAGCCCCGTACTGTTTTGCTAATGTTACCAAATGCGGCAAATCAGGGCTATCACCGTCCATCGAAAAGACGGTTTCAGTGGCGATGAGCACCGTTTTGTTATCGACGGCAAACTTTTTTAAGAGCTTTTCTAAATCGTCTAAATCGTTATGTTTAAACTTGTAGGCATTGGCTAAACTGAGTGATATGCCGTCGCGTATAGAAGCGTGGCTGTAACTGTCGTACAAGATAATATCACCTCGCCCTACAATACAGGAGAAAAAGCCTACATTGGCATCATAACCTGAGTTATACAGAAGGGCTGTTTCGGCGTTATGGAAATGGGCTATATAGCCTTCAGTTTCGGCAAATATAGGCGCATTACCGGAAAGCAATCGTGAACCTGTAGCGCCGTGAGGAGCCGTTTGCTGAGGAAGTAATTGAGAGATACGTTTAGTAATCTCAAGATTTGTACTAAAGCCTATATAATCATTGGAATAGAAATCAATAGCAAAATGGCGTTGCTTGAGACTGCGTAGGGCATTGTGAGCTTGTCGTTCAGCTAATTTTTCTCTGATGTGTTTCATATTGAATATTCTTTTATTCTTTTCCTTTAACGGGGAAGAAAAAAGCTCTGGGGTGCTGTTTGAAGGCATTCCACACACAGCGTGCTAAGTTTTTGAGCTCGGAAGCGGGTACTTCACGAGAGCGCAAGGCTATCCACAATGAGAGGGCAAAGCTCACAATGAAGTTGCCAAAACCAATGAGACCTACCCCCAAGATACACCAGAGGATATTCTCAAGGCTCACCATAAAATTCATACCATACAAGCCGTAAGCCAAATTACCACTGGCAAAGGTAATGTGGCGTATATCAATAGGCAAACCAAAGAACTTCCCTACAGCCCACGCACTTCCCATAAAGATACCAAACCAAATGTTCGACACGACACTTGGCCACTTTTGTTGCATCCAGTTGGCTACGCGTTGCATACGCACTTTGCCAAAGAAACCTTTGAGGAAAGGGTGCTCGGACAAGCGGTAGTAGAAGTTATTAAAGTTGTTTACACTGGCTACATTACCGGCAATAATCCCTGAAAGGAAGAGAAATACCCCTGCAATACAAGCGTGCAAGAACAAGGGAGTATGCCATATATTGAGATCTTCCAAGAGATGTAAAGCCTTTTTAGAAGCAATGTTGTAGCCATTGAGGTAACTTATTCCCATTACCAAGAGCATCGCCACGGGGAAAGCCCCGAACACATTGCCCACAAAAGCGATGAACTGGGAGCGAAATAGGCGGGTGAAAAGAGCCGAAAACTCGGTGTAGTGCTTTTGTTTTTCCTTATTGTTATCGTTGTTGCCGAGGCTTTCCAAAGTTTTAGCGATGGTGGAAGCCGTCATTGCAGGTTGCTTGGTTGCCAAGGTAGAACCTGTGAGGTAAATGAGTACAAAGCCAATAGCGTAGTTAAGACTGTAGTTGAGGGCACGGAAAAAATCGCTTTGGTCAGGTTGCATACTCATATAGAGTTTTACCAAACACATAAAGCTCACAATCACGCCTCCCCACAAAGCTGTGTTGAGCATCTTAAAATATTCTTTACCTGTAGAAGTGATATAGTGCTCACCCGTTTTACCCGTATAGTTCGTAATCTCATATGTAATGTTGTACACACTATCGTTGATGAGCTTACGCACGTTATTCTTCTTAGAGTTGGTTTTGACCATATCTAAGTAAAACGCAATAGCCTTCTCGCGTTTATCAGCTTCTTTTTCTATAAAAATATAGTTATACAAACGCTTGATACGACGTATTTGCTGACGAATAAGCAAAAGCATTTGGTTCACACTAAATGTAACACCATACTTAGAGGCATTGGTATCGGCTTTATTCACGAAATCCTCACATTGTCCTGCTAAGATGTTTAGCTGCTTGTAATCGAGTTCGTGGTCTTGTATGTAAAGGTAAGGTTTATCTTCTTTGGCAAGGGTACGTGCGAGATTGTTCAGTTCATCGTCTAAGGCGATAAAAGGACTATTGAGGTGAGCATACTCAGGCACCATACGGCGCACATCGGTTTGCAAAGCAAGTCCGCCCATACGTTGGGAGAGGATCATTATAGCCAAAAGAATTTGCTGAGAGGTGGATTTGCGTTCAGCATCTTCGTAAAAAGTATTAACGGCAAGGATATCAAAGAGCTCTTTCCAGTTCTCTAAGGGAATTTGGAGCACCCATTTGGCATCGGAGGGGCGGTAAAACAATTGGTTGAGTACGTATTGTATATTTTCTTCAGAAGGCTGGTCGGGTAAAAGCTGACGGCTGATACGACGGCGCAATTCCTTGAAAAAAGAAACGCTATTGAGCAGACCGGCATCGGTGAAGAGAATTACTTTTTGTTTGTTAGCAAATACGTTGTGGAGTTTTTCTTTGAAGAAAGCGATGCGCTCGGGTTCGTGGTGAAGTTCAGAAAGGAGTTCATCAATGTTAAGAGGAGACTTTTTGTCTTTACTTTTGTGACGGAAGTAGTTTACTACATCAAACACGAAGTCGATATCTTCATAGTCTGATGAGTGCATATAGGTCTCAAAGATTTCATAGATTGATTTATATCTTTTTGCAAATAGAATCATATTTTTGAATTAATAATTAACAACGAGGGCGCAAAGGTACGAGATAATTAGCAAATTAACAAATTAGGAAAGGCTGTCCAAAATGATTGGACAGCCTTTATTATCTGTTACTTGTTATCTGATTAGAAATTGTAGCGTACACCAAAGCTGAAAGTACGACCATCACCGAAATACACTTGGTTGCTCACATCTATACCTTTATAAGTTTCACTTGTATTGGTAGCGTGGTTACTTGTGTATGATTCTGAAATATAATAAGCATCAAGTACATTATAAGCTTGTGCTGAGAAGGTGAGACGTTGCTTATCGGTAAGTTGCCATTTATAAGAAATTCCTAAATCAAGGAGATTATAACTTGGCAATTTAAGAGCTCCCTTTTCTGCTTCCTCTTTTTTATTAAAGTTAGAAATGTTTAAATTGGCATATAGATTATCTACATAGCGCCAATCTATATCAAATTTCAATCCTTTTACAGGTAATATAGTAAGACCTAAAGAAGCAGTAGTTTGTGCGGTAGAACCTACCTTCACATCGTCTAAGAAAAGTTTTACTTGGCTAGCACTACCTGCTGGCACTACATTACCTTGGTCGTCAATTGTTTCATTACTTTCATTAGTAAGACTACCAGAAGCGTCTCCCTTGTAATACCAGTCTCCCAATGAAAGAGAACCATTTACTTTTAAATATCTAGTAATATTAGCATTCGCCTCAAGTTCTACACCTCGGTGAACTTCTTCAATACCTAAGATGTTAGCAAAAGCACGAATGGTATTGTTTTTAAGGTTATTAGATTTGCGCAAGTAACGATCTTTCCAAGAAGTATGATAAAGATTCAAATTAGCATTCAAGAAACTTGATTTAAATCCATAACCAAGTTCTACCCCAAATATCTTTTCATTAGTAAGAGATGGATTCAAGAAATTTCGGTAGTTAGGATATACAGCATCGAACAAAGGTTGTTTAGAGTAATAACCCACATTTGCAAATACGTTATGCTGCTCATTAATATTGTAGTTTATTCCTCCCTTGATATTGTAACCTACAATGTTTTTGAAACCTGTTTTAGTATCCATAGCTGTTTCTGGTCTACCAGTAATTGCCAGTGTACCAGGTTTAACAAAATTATCAATACGTTGATATGATTGTACTGAAGTTGCTCCTTGAATGAAAGCAGAGAAATGATCGTCAGAGTATTCAAATTGAGAGAAAAGACCAAACCATTTCACTTCACCATCGTTGCTATAGCCTATTTGATTTTCTAAAGGTTCTGTTTTTTGGAATGGATTCCAAGAAACGTTAGCAGGCACAACAGTGGTTACCACATTAGCACTGGCAAGATTTTTATTTCTGTTGTCTGCATAAGAGTTATTCCCTAACATATCAGTAACTACTTGATGGTGATAACCGTAATAGTATCGACCATCTAACCCAATGTTAGCAGTAAAGTTATCATTAATTTGGTGTTGTAAGTTGGTAAGGAAGCCGTACCAGTCGTGTGAGTTTACGGAACCATTGCGTATGAAACCTTGGTTTACAGAACCTGCTGCCTTTCCGTTAGGGTCGGTTACTCTCACACTTCTACCTGCTTCACCAGGGTGTTGCATAGTTTCCAATCCACTTACTGCCTGACCTTTGTTATATTGTACTGCTTTGTCAAAGTCAATCAACCCCTCTTCAGTACGAAGTGTATTTAAGTAATGTTTCTCAAGAGTATAAGATGTAGTACCACTCACTGTTTTTGAAGTGAAAGAGTGAGCCTCACCTAAAGAATTAGTTCCCATACCTCGCCCTAAAGAAGCGTAGACAACAGTACTAAGTGAAGTACTTTCGCTCATTTTCCAATCCCAGTTGAGCATTGCCACGGGTTTGTGATATAGATTTTTCTTGATAGAGTATTCCTCACCATCTAAATAACCCCAATCTGAATTGTACTTGCGATCAGGATCACCACCCTTGCCATAGCGCAAATAGTTAGCCAACGATGGGCTATTAGAGCGTTGGTGGTGCCATTGTGGAGCTCCCGTAAACATCAATTGAAAACTATGGTTTTTAGAAGGTTCATAGCCTAAAGCAAAGTAATAACTATAACCATCAAATTTGGTACCATCTACATATTTACGACCTGTATTTTTACTAAACAATACTGAAGCCGACCAACCTGTAAGACTTTTACCTGTATTATAAGCTACTAATCCTTTATACTCTTGACTAGTACCATAACTAAAGTAAGCAGTACCTCCTTCAGCCATATCGGCAGCGCGTGTTACCACATTAATAGTCCCACCTACAGAAGCGATGGCGAGTTTAGAAGCTCCCAAACCACGTTGTACTTGCATTGCTGAAGTAACATCGGCAAGTCCTGACCAGTTACTCCAATAAACAGTACCTCCTTCCATATCGTTTACAGGCATACCATTTACCATTACGGCAATGTTTTTAGTATCAAAACCTCGAATATTGATTCTTGAGTCGCCGAAACCACCACCTCCTTTTGTAGCATAAACTGAGGGGGTTCTGTTGAGTACCTCTGGAAGTTCTCGTGTACCCAATTTTTCTATAATTTCAGTGGCTTGAATAGTAGATACCGCCACAGGTGTTTTGCGCTCTTGCGCAATATCTAACAAGGTGCTTTTACCTGTTACTATTACCTCTCCTAAGGTCTGTTGGTCGCTTGTAAGAGTAATTCGCACGTGCGCTTTACCATTCACAAGTTTATAGGGAACTGTTTTGGTAACATACCCAAGATAAGAAAACTCTAAAGTTCCTGTAGGTGAGTCTACATTCAAAGAATACTTACCGTCCATATCGGTCGATGCTCCTTTGGTAGTACCCTTTACCAAAACATTTGCTCCCATTAGCGGAGCGTTGTAATCACCATCAATCACTTCTCCAGTAATAACTCCTTGCTGTGAGTAAAGCATTGATGTGAGAAAAAGTACGGCTACATTTAAAAACCAGCTTTTCATTATATTAGTTAAAATTAGTTACAAGTGGCTATGGTCAGTAGTGAGTTAAGTAGTACTAATTATTTCGGAGCAAAATTACTAACTTTTTTGATACTTACCAACTGTTTTGATAATTTATTTGCTAACATTTTTATTAACAAGTACCCTACTTCCATATAAACCACTAAATACAAGTATGTTGCGCACCATAAGTTATATACACAACAAAAATAAAGTGTTAAAATTTAACTGTTTTTTAATCTTTTGTAGTAGATTTGCGCTCTAAATCGACCCTATTCAACAATGAACAAGCAAAAAAAACATACTAAAGCCTTCCTCTTGATCGCTCTCTTATTCTTCCTCTTCGGAGGACTAACAGTCTTTATACAACTCTTATTACCTCACCTTCGTGATGTCTTTCAGTTGCGTTATTCCGATGCAGGGTATATTCTTCTATCTTTCTTTTTACCTTACCTGTTTTTTTCTATCCCTGCAGGTTTTATCCTCACTAAAATAGGCTATCAACGCGGTATCATCTTAGGTCTACTACTCATCTCTTTAGGTGCTTTGCTCTTCTACCCTGCTGCCCAAGAACGATTGTACTGGGTATTCTTAACCGCTATCTTTATATTAGGCAGTGGTGTTACTTTTTTGCAAGTGGCTATGAACTCTTATGTGGTAGTTTTAGGTGACGAAGCCACTACCTCTCGCCGACTCACTTTCTCCCAAGCATTTAACGCTATAGGCACTACTATTGCCCCTATTTTTGGCGCAGCTTACCTACTCAGTAATGAAGTAAAAAAAGAAGCCGAAATACAAGCGTTAGACACTATCAACAAACAAATGTATTTCCGCGGAGAAGCCCTCTCAATGCAATTGCCTTTTTTGTACATAGCTCTATGGGTACTCGCTTTAGCGTTTCTCTTTGCAATAATTAAACTCCCCTATGCTTATAGAATAAAACAAAATATAAATAAACAAGAATACCAAGAGCTCCTTAAGAAAACTCCTCTACTATTAGGGGCAATAGGTATCTTCTTGTATGTAGGCTCCGAAGTGGTATTAGGTAGTTACACAGTGAATTACTTTATCGATATGAATATCACTAAGGATATTTTAGAGAGTCCCTCTATGCACTTTATTGTAGACACCCTCGGCTCATTAGTAGGAAAACCACATTTAACTACTGCCGACCCTAAAGCTGTTGTTGCTGTCTTTATCTCTTTCTATTGGGGGGGCGCTATGTTAGGACGCTTTATCAGTGCTTATCTCATCAAGTGGATTCCCCCTGCCAAAGTGCTCATCGTCTTCGCTATCTTAGCTATCTCTCTTATCTTATTCTCTATCAATACCGGCGGACTGATATCAATGTGGTCTCTGTTAAGTATCGGTCTCTTCAATTCTATAATGTTCCCCACCATCTTTGCTTTGGCTTGTGAAGGTATAGACGAGTTCAAACCTCAAGCTTCTGCTATCCTCTGCACTATGATTGTCGGTGGAGGGCTTATCCCTCTCCTCTATGGTATACTTACCGACAGTATAGGCTTCCGCTTAGCATTTCTAACCTTAGTAGGCTGTTATAGTTATATCGCATTCTTCGGCTTCTACAAAAGTAATAGATGATTTATTAATGGTTAATAGTCAATAAAAAAACTTTGCCAAAAGTCGTAACAGCGTGTTGTGCTACAGCCTTTGGCAAAGTTTATATCACATTTAATTGTTAATTATCAATTGTTCATTGTTAATTGCACAAATAGTTCTTCTCCTTCTTTTACTACCTTCGCAACCTTTTTGCTGGTAAGCCCCTTAATAGCTTTGTCCCATTTCTTGTTAGAGAACTCGGTTTGTGCTTTAAGGACATCTAAAAGTAGTTTTTCCGAAGCTTTCAACAGCTCGAATACTGTTTTTTCGTCTTCTGAAAGCTCTACTTCTTTTTTCTCAGGACGCATTTGTGGGAAGAAGAGTACTTCTTGTATGCTCTCATTATTAGTGAGGAACATAATCAATCTATCCATCCCGATACCTAAACCAGAGGTAGGAGGCATACCATACTCCAAAGCACGCAAGAAATCTTGGTCGATGAACATAGCCTCGTCGTCACCTTTTTCTGAGAGGCGCAATTGTTCTTCAAAACGCTCGCGTTGGTCGATAGGGTCATTGAGTTCAGAATAGGCATTGGCAATTTCTTTACCGCATACCATCAGCTCAAAACGCTCGGTAAGGTCAGGGTTATCGCGGTGTTCTTTGGTGAGAGGCGACATTTCTTTAGGATAATCGGTGATGAAAGTAGGCTGAATGAAGTTGCCTTCGCACTTTTCTCCAAATATCTCGTCGATGAGTTTGCCCTTGCCCATTGTCTCATCTACCGCAATACCGATAGAGTGTGCAAAAGCTCTCAGCTCGTCTTCTGTTTTACCGGTGATGTCAAAACCTGTGAACTGTTTGATAGCGTCAGTCATCGTAATGCGTGGGTAAGGCGCTTTGAAATCCACTTCGTGCTTGCCAAAAGTCGCTTTAGTGGTGCCATTCACGGCTATAGCGCAGTGTTCCAATAGGCGCTCCGTAAAGTCCATCATCCAGTGGTAATCCTTATACGCTACATATATTTCCATAGCGGTGAACTCAGGGTTGTGAGTTCTGTCCATTCCCTCGTTGCGAAAGTTTTTAGAGAACTCATATACCCCATCAAAACCACCCACAATAAGGCGCTTGAGGTACAACTCATTGGCAATACGCATATAGAGCGGAATGTCCAACGCATTGTGATGCGTAATAAACGGACGCGCACTCGCTCCCCCAGGAATAGACTGCAACACTGGGGTTTCCACTTCCAAGTAACCTGCCTCGTTAAAGAACTCACGCATTGCGTTGAACAATTTAGTGCGTTTTACAAACACCTCTTTCACTTGAGGGTTCACTACCAAATCAACATAACGCATACGGTAGCGCTGTTCAGGGTCGGTGAAGGCATCGTGCACTTTACCGTCGGCATCTACCTTAGGCATAGGTAGCGGACGCAATACTTTTGAAAGGAGCGTAAAGTTCTTCACCAACACGGTTTTCTCTCCCATTTTAGTAATGAAAAGCGTTCCTTCAGCGCCTATAAAGTCACCTAAATCCAATAATTTTTTGAATACCTCGTTGTAAAGCGTTTTATCCTCACCAGGGCACATCTCATCGCGGTTGAAGTACAATTGCATCGTGCCTTCACTATCTTGCAAAGTAGCAAACGAGGCTTTCCCTTGTACACGCAACGACATTAGTCGTCCCGCTACCACCACAGGTCTACCCTCTTCATAACGGTCGGCTACATCCTTAGAAGTAGTATCAACAGGATATAGAGGTGCAGGATATGGGTTAATCCCTAATTCTTTTAATTTGGTTAATTTTTCTCTACGAATGATTTCTTGTTCTGATAACATTTTATAATGATTGTTGTTCAATGATAAATGGTTAGTAGTTGATTATTAAATATTATTAGGGTGCAAAAGTACGGCATTTTTTTGAGTTACACAATAGTACTCACAAATAAACTAAAGTTCATTATTTTTAAAACTAAAATTATCTCTATAAAACCTATTGTCAAATCCATATCTTCTCTAAAACTCATATACAATACTATTCTGTCCACCCTACCTTCTTTTATCACCACTGTAGAACCACCCTTCCTTCAACTTAACTTTGTCTTAGCTTCTAATAATCCTTGATTATCAAGCGCATTTTCGCTTATTTTACTTTTACCTTTTAACTAATTTAAATTTGCTAATTCTCTAATTTTCTAATTACCTCCCCGTCGCATCTCCCCCTAATGCCTAAGGCCTAAGGCCTATTGCCTCTTTCTTTTCTTTCGCCTCGAAACCCTGTTTTTAGTATTTTTGGCATTGTTGTATTACAGTATTAATCAATTACTTATACACCCTTTGTATAACAATCGTCCAAGATTCGTATAAGCTTCCTATAAGCTTTGTATAAGCTAACCATATCTATTTTATCTCTTACCTTTTATCTTTTACCTCAATACCCTCTTCCGAACCCCTCCGAAATCTTCCGATAGTTCCTTAGCCTCTTTATCTCCTTTCCAACCCTCTTTGAAAACTCAGAGTTTTTCCATAGTTTCCCCAACAAGTCCAAAATGTCCCACTCGCCCAAACAACTCCAACCAATCTCCCCATTATTGCCCGTATGGCTTGCACCGTGCTACGACCTCGCACCTGCCCGTGCGGCTCGCACCTAATTTTTCTCATTTGCAAATTTGCTCATTAATAAAATTATTCATACCTTTGCGCCCTTGATTCGATATTAAAATTATGGCAGAAGAATTATATAACGAACAACAAAATCCAGCTGATTATTCAGCAGACAATATCCAATCCCTCGAAGGAATGGAACACGTGCGTATGCGCCCCTCAATGTATATCGGCGATGTGGGCACACGCGGTTTGCACCACCTTGTATATGAGGTGCTTGACAACTCTATCGACGAAGCCCTCGCAGGCTATTGCGATACCATTTCAGTAACTATCAACGAGGATAATTCCATTACCGTAGAAGACAACGGTCGCGGTATCCCAGTAGATGTCCACAAAAAAGAAGGCGTTTCTGCCCTTCAAGTGGTAATGACCAAAATCGGTGCCGGTGGTAAGTTCGACAAAGGCTCTTACAAAGTGTCAGGAGGTCTGCACGGCGTGGGAGTTTCCTGCGTAAATGCCCTTTCCGACCATCTTACCGCTACCGTATACCGCGATGGTAAAATATGGGAACAAGAATATCAGCGAGGCGTCGCTATGTACCCCGTAAAACAAGTAGGCAACACCGATAAACGCGGTACCAAAGTAACTTTCCACCCCGATGAACTCATTTTTGAACAAACCATCGAATATAAATACGATACCCTCGCAGCCCGCATCCGTGAGCTTGCCTACTTAAATAAAGGTATCACTATCACCCTTACCGACCTTCGCAATAAAGACGAAAAAGGCGAATATATTACCGAAAAATTCTATTCACAAAACGGATTGAAAGAATTCGTCAAATTCCTCGACGGCAACCGTATGCCTATCATTAGCAATGTGATTGCTATGGAAGGCGAAAGAAACGGCATTCCAGTAGAGGTAGCGATGATTTACAACGACTCCTATAACGAAAACCTACACTCTTACGTCAATAATATCAACACTTCCGAAGGAGGTACGCACTTGCAAGGTTTCCGTATGGGGCTTACTCGTACCCTTAAAGCATATGCCGATAAATCAGGATTACTCGAGAAAATGAGTAAGGATAAAAAGAATCCTGTAGAGATTGAAGGAGACGACTTCCGCGAAGGACTCACCGCTGTCATTTCAGTAAAAGTAGCCGAACCTCAGTTTGAAGGACAAACAAAAACCAAACTCGGTAACCGCGAAGTAACCTCAGCCGTATCTCAAGCCGTAGGACAAATGCTCGAAGATTACCTCGAAGAAAACCCTAACGATGCCAAAACCATTGTCGAGAAAGTCATTTTGGCAGCACAAGCACGCCAAGCAGCGCGTAAGGCTCGCGAGATGGTACAACGCAAAAGCGTGATGAGCGGGGGCGGTCTGCCAGGTAAACTCGCCGACTGTTCTGAAGAAGACCCAGCAAAATGTGAGCTTTTCTTAGTTGAGGGAGACTCAGCGGGCGGTACCGCTAAACAAGGACGAAACAAAGACATCCAAGCTATCTTACCCCTTCGTGGTAAAATCCTCAATGTCGAAAAGGCAATGCAACACAGGGTGTTCGATAGTGACGAAATTAAAAATATATATACCGCTTTAGGCGTAACAGTAGGCACTGAAGAAGATGCCAAAGCGCTTAACTTAAGTAAACTCCGTTATCACAAAGTGATTATTATGTGTGATGCCGATGTAGACGGTTCGCACATCACCACCCTTATTCTTACCTTCTTCTTCCGTTATATGCGCGAACTTATTGAGAACGGTCACGTGTATATCGCTACACCTCCTCTTTATTTGGTGAAAAGCAAAAGCAGCAAACGCGAAGAGTACGCTTGGAACGATAAGCAACGCGATGCACTTTCAGCAGAGATGGGTAATGTGAATATACAACGTTATAAAGGTTTAGGTGAAATGAACGACCACCAGCTGTGGGATACCACTATGAACCCTGAACACCGCACCCTCCGCCAAGTAACCATCGATAACGCTACGGAAGCCGACCGCGTGTTCTCTATGTTAATGGGAGACGAAGTACCACCACGTCGTGAGTTCATTGAGAAAAACGCCAAATACGCTAAAATCGATGCTTAGTTTAAGTAAAAGATAGCAAAACAGCTAACAAAAAAAGCTGATTGAATTCGTTCAATCAGCCTTTTTATTTATCATTAATTATTAACCATTAATCATTAACCTCTTAGCATTGAGGCAAGTCTTTCTCCCGTGTGTTCATCTATCTGGGTAAGTACTTCTTCTATTACCGAAGCCTCTTTACCATCTTCGCTCCACAAACCTCCTTTAAAAAGTAGTTTACCCTCTTTAAACTCAGCAAACGCCCCAATAGGTGCCGTACACCCACCTTCCAAAGCGCGAAGAAAGTCGCGCTCTAACAGAGTGGCTATATAAGTATAGTCGTCGTGAAGAGGAAGAAGCTTTTCCTGCAAAGCTGTGTTATCTTCGCGTACTACCACCAATATAGCCCCTTGCGCAGGAGCAGGTAACATCCAGTTAAGTACTAAGTGGTTTTTAGGCAATTTATGAATGCGTTCCAAGCCCGCAGCTGCAAAGATAGCCCCATCCCAAGGATTATCGCTGAGCTTTTGTAAGCGGGTATTTACATTGCCTCTCAAGTTTTCTATCTTATGTTGCGGGTAGCGGTGTAACCATTGCGCTTTGCGCCGCAAACTACTGGTAGCTATTGTCGCTTTTTCTGTGTCTAAAAACGAAAGGTCTCCCTTGTATACTAATACATCGTGAGGATTCCCGCGCTTGAGCACAGCTCCTATTGCTATCCCCTCAGGCAAAGCAGTAGGCACATCTTTCATACTGTGCACCGCTATATCTATTTCACCATTGAGCAAAGCAATGTCAAGCGCTTTGGTAAAAATACCAGTAACCCCCATTTCGTAAAGCGGTTTACTAAGTTCTATATCGCCGTGCGATTTAGTAGCTACAATTTCAGTAGAGTATCCCAAAACTTCTAATTGTTGCTGTACAGTTTTAGCTTGCCAAAGTGCTAATTCACTATCACGAGTACCTATACGTATTTTATTCATTCTATTTATTTTAGAGCGACAAAAGTACAAAATAATTATTAATTAACAATTAAGAATTAAGAATTTTGCTAATTGCCAAATTATTTGTATCTTTGCCCAAAACAAAACCCTATTAATATGCTGAAATTACATATTACAAACGAAACAAGTCCTTTAGAAGCTGTGATTTTAGGCACGGCTACCAGCAATGGACCTACACCAAAATTAGAAGAAGCTTACGACCCTAAATCAGCGGAGCACATTAAAGCGGGGACTTATCCTATAGAAAAAGATATGGTTGCTGAAATGGACGCTTTTCGCACAGTACTCGAAAAGTATGGCGTAAAAGTGTATCGCCCTGAAATCATCACTGATTGCAATCAGATATTTACACGTGATATTGGTTTTGTGATTGAAGATACTTTTATCAAAGCCAATATTCTGCCCGACCGACAAGCAGAGTTTCAGGCTATTGAGTATATTGTAAACCAAATAGACCCACAAAAGGTGATTACCCCTCCTGCCAATGTGCATATTGAAGGAGGCGATGTAATGCCTTGGAACGACCATATTTTTATCGGGACTTATAAGGGAAATGATTATAAAGAACAAATTACTGCACGCACCAATATGGTAGGAGTTGCCTTTATTCAAAAACTTTTTCCTCATAAAAAGGTAAAAGAATTTGATTTGGTAAAATCACAAACCGAGGCGCGTGATAATGCCCTCCACCTTGATTGTTGCTTTCAACCTATAGGTAAAAACAAAGGAATTATTTACAAAGGAGGTTTCCGCTCAGAAAGTGATTACCAGTATTTAGCAGACCTCTTTGGCAAAGAAAACTTGTTTCATATAGAACGTGAAGAAATGTATCATATGTTTAGCAACGTTTTTTCTATTAGCCCTAAAGTGGTAGTCACAGAGAAGAATTTCACTCGCTTGAACGATTGGTTAAGGGCTCAAGGTTTTACTGTAGAGGAAATTCCATATGCTGAGATTGCTAAACAAGAGGGGCTTTTAAGGTGTTCTACCCTCCCCCTTAGAAGATTATAAAATTAGCAAATTTGAAAATTAACAAATTAAAAAAGATTGCTAATTATTTAGATTCTTTACATATTTTAGCTTTTTATAATAAAAGTTCGCTGTATCTTATGTTATTTACAGCGAACTTATTATTTTTGCGCTTGCAAAACACAACTATTGATAGTATCAATTACTAAAAAGCTATGACACAACCCACTATATCTAAGAACAAAACCTTTTACTGCATTGGGCTCAGCTACCAAAAGGCTGATGCTACAATGCGTGGAATGTTTAGTCTTACTCCTGAACACAAAGACCAATTACTCACTCAAGCCAAAAGAGAAGGTTTTGAGGAGCTATTGGTGATTTCTACTTGTAATCGGACTGAACTGTACGGTTATGCCGAGCACCCTTTCCAATTGATACAACTGCTTTGTGAATATTCAAATGGCTCAGTAGATGATTTTCAGAAAGTGGGTTATGTTACCAAAGGTAAAGAGGCTGTACAACATCTTTTTGAAGTGGGCACGGGTTTAGATAGTCAGATTCTTGGGGACTTTGAAATTATAGGGCAAATAAAGCAAGCTTTTACTCTCTCACGCGACAAAGGGCTTGCGAATGCTTTTTTGGAGCGATTGATGAATTGTGTTATTAATGCCAGCAAACGCATCAAGAATGAGACGGCACTATCCTCAGGAGCTGCATCAGTATCGTTTACAGCGGTGCAGTACATTATGCAGAATGTACCTAAAGTATCGGAAAAGAATATTGTTCTCTTTGGGGTAGGCAAGATAGGTCGCAACACTTGTGAAAACTTGATTAAACACACTCAAAACGACCATATCACTCTTATCAACCGCACGCGTGAAAAAGCTGAGCAGGTGGCGGGTAAGTTTAATGTAATTGTTAAGGATTTTAATGAGTTACAAACTGAAATCAGCAAAGCTGATGTACTGATAGTAGCTACAGGTGCAGCTACTCCTACGGTATATAAAGATTTTATCAACCTCAAGAAACCGATACTTATTTTAGACCTTTCTATTCCTAAGAACGTGGAGGAACAGGTGGCAACACTCCCCAATGTGACCCTTCTGCATATGGACGAGCTATCGAAGCGGAAAGATGAAGCCTTAGAGCGTAGAAAAGAATCGATACCGCAGGCTTTGGGGATTATAGATGAGGTGAAAGAGGAGTTTTTTCAATGGCTTGACAATAGGAAGTTTGCGCCTACTATCAAAGCGCTAAAAGCGAAGCTCGAAAGCCTTAAAGATGCTGAAATGGACTTTCACCGCAAGAAGATTGAAGATTTTAATGAGCAACAAGCTGAAATGATAAGCAATCGCATCATACAAAAAATTACGACCCAATTTGTGAATCACTTGAAAGATAGTTCATCAATAGATGAGAGTATCGGTTGGGTACAAGAGGTGTTTCAGTTAGAAGTATAGGACACTTATATAATGAGAGTAAAAAAGACTGCTATGAAGCAGTCTTTTTTATTTTTTAAGTATTCAGATAAGGATAATCAAAATTTATTTAGAAGACAGAACCGTCATCAATAAGTTTTAAAACATTTAGGTATTTAGAAGAGCTGAGGTATTTAGCATCGTTGTAATAGGCAAAAATCATTGTTTTTTCTTTGATGGTTTCAATGACTTGTTTATAGATATTTGGGGGCAACACAGGACAGCCGAGACTTCTGCCCATACGCCCTGTACGAACTATGTAATTTTCATTGGCGTAATCGGCGGTGTGGATGACTACTGCGCGTTTGGCTAAGTTACTATTATACCCTTTTTCATCGCCGTATAACATTAGGCTAAAGCCATTACTACCAACGTAAGTGGTGCCTGTAATATAAAATCCTATACTGCTTTTGTTAGACTCCATTACATCTGAAAAAGAGGTAGCCATTTTCTCTCCACTCTTTTTGCCGTGTGCTACATAGGTGTAATAGAGTATTTTCATCTTCTCTAAATCGATAGTATAAAAGCGCTTAGAGTTACTATCTTTTGTAAAATCAATAATAGAGAAGAGGTCTTTATCGTTTAAGCGGTGTTGTTTCCTGAGGGATTGATAGCCTATATAAGCGTAACGAAAAGCTTCGAAGCTAAGGTCGTATTGGGCGGCATTTAGCTCGTTATACAAATCTTTAATATTGAGTTCTACTTTTTTTAAGGCTAATAGTTTTTCTTTGCTAAGATGGGAGTTTTGGGCACGTGCGAAATACAAAAAACTGCTTAATACAAAAATAAGGAATAAGAAAAAATACTTTTTGTTCATAGTGTTGCTGTTCGAAACATTTTTTAATTGTTAAATAAGAATTCATTGCGGGTGCAAAGGTAGTATATTTTCTTTACACTGTATCAGAAAGGTAACACTTTAACATTAATTTAACACATTTAAATAATCCCTACAATGCTTATAAGAAGTAGCGTAATAGTGCTTGTGAGGGTTGATAGTTGCGTTTTCAGCTACAGCATAAGGCAATAATAATGCCAATTTAATACCAATAATGCCAGAAATGCCAGAAATACTAACAATACCAATTAATGATTAAAAACTTTGGCGAAGTTGTGATATGGATTTTTCAGATTTTTCGGATAGGTCGGGTAGGTCAGATGGTGAGTTAGAGATTTCGGAAGCAAAAGAAGTATTTCGGAAGATTATTTTCAAGTAAAAGGTAAAAGTTAAGAGGTAAAGAGGGTATGGTTAGCTTATACAAAGCTTATAGGAAGCTTATACGAATCTTGGACGATTGTTATACAAAGGGTGTATAACTAATTGATTAATACCATAATACAACAATGTCAAAAATGCCAAAAATAGGGTTTCGAGGCGAAAGAAAGAGGAAGTACGAACCGTACAGGCAGGTAATAACGAGGGATGAATGACAAGAAATGAGTGACGAATCAGGAAGAAAACCTCCCCCTAGCCCCCTCGTAGAGGGGGAATGTGGTGACGGAAAAGTGAGGGTAAGATGAGGGTAAGATAAGGGTAAAATAAAAGAAAATTAGTGTGGTGAGGTATTTTTTCAGTATATCTGTTTTTGCTTTTCAATTTTATTTGTATCTTTGCACGCTAAGCAGGTACTAAAAAGCTCATTTTATCAAAAGATTAAGAAAAATACTTGTCCGTTTTTTTGTTATAACCCTTGTGTTATTGGGGGTTACGGCACTGCTTTTGACCTTACCGAGCACTCAAACCTTTATTGCTAAAAAGGTGGTGGAATACCTCAATAAAGATTTTGATATTGACCTGAATATAGAGCGGGTACACCTAAAAATCAATGGGTATGTGGATATCAAGCGGGTGCTTATTCGCGACCATAAGCAGGATACGCTCATTTCGGCAAAGAAACTTACTACTTCAATTTTAGACTTCAAACAGCTGATTGACGGTAATTTGTACTTTGGTGGGATTGAGGGAGATAGTCTTGTCTTCCATATGAAAACCCACAAAGGGGATACGCTTTCGAACCTTGATGTGTTTGTAAACAAATTTGATTCGGGCGAACCCAGTTCGGGCAAGTTTGTGATGAAGGCGAAAAGCATAGAGGTTACTGACAGTTATTGCTATATTTCGGACGAGAATAACGCCAATCCTTCTATCCTAAAAGTGGACAAACTGAACGCTAAGCTGAACGACTTTAAAATATTAGGCAGCAAAGTGTTTTTTGAAATGCAAGAAGGCAACTTCGGCTTTGATAACAAATTAAATGTTACCCACCTCAACACTTACTTTAGCTATACTGATAGCCTAATGCAAGCTAAGGATTTACGCCTGCAAACGGCGCTTTCGGACATACAGGGTACTGTAACAATGTTGCCTCACAACGGCAGTTTTGGTGATTTTGTAAACAAGGTAGTCTTTGACGTAAATCTGCCGAAAGCTACGGTAAACACTACTGATTTGAACGCTTTCTACAATGGCTTTAGCGGAGGAAGAAACATTGTATTAGAGGGCGTAACGATGAAAGGAACACTGAACAACTTTGTAATTCCGCAGGGACGAATATCTTACCAGAACACACTTATTGAGGGAGATTTGGCTTTCCAGAACTTACTTGCGGAACACGCTAATATTGCGGTGATAGGCAAGGGAGTGTATGCTGAAAGTATTTATAACGATTTGGCTTACTTGATGCCTAAGGATTTGGGCGAGAATATCCCCGAAGAGCTACAACGTTTAGGAATGTTTTCGGTAGAAGGTGATTTTGCTTACCGCACTACTTCGCTACAAGCTAATGTATTACTGAAGACTAATGACGGCGAGGCGCATATTGATGGCTCATTGGAAGACCTCACGCATACCGATAAGACCGCATTTAGAGGTACACTTACTACGAATCAGTTTCACTTAGGTAAGATTTTGGACGAGCCCACTATGGGTGCGCTCACTGCCGATATGACGGTGCGCGGGCAAGGATTGAACTTTAAAACTATGCAACTGTACGCCAATGGCACGATTCATTCGGTGGGGTACAACGGTTATAATTACCAGCGCATAGGCATTAATGGAGAGTTTAGAAATCAGGTGTTTAACGGAAAGATAGACGCACGCGACCCCAACCTTACAATGAGCTTTGACGGGCTTGCAGACTTATCGGGAAAAAACAACAAGTTTGACTTTGAAGCGGATATTACTATTGCGGATTTGCACGCCTTGCGCTTTATGGAAATGGATAGCATTTCGCAGTTTTGTGGAAAAGTAGTGATAGATATTTCGGGGAATCAATTAGACGATATTGTAGGGAAAATATCTTTTAAAAACACGAATTACGTAAATTCAGCAGGTGATTTTACTTTTAAAGACTTTGAGGTGGTTTCTACTTTGAACGACGGAGTGAAGGAAATCACGATTAACTCGCCTGATATTGTGAGCGGGAATGTAAAAGGGAAATTTAAGTTGGCTGAGCTCAAGAAGGTAATGCAAAATGCGGTGGGTAGCATTTATGCCCAATACAACCCGTATAAAATAGAGAAAAACCAGTATGTAGACTTCCATTTTGATATTTACAACAAGATAGTGGAAGTGTTTGTGCCTAAGGTGAAGATAGGCAGTAACACGTTTATCAATGGGAATATAGATGCTGATAGGGGGAGCTTTAAGTTCCAGATGAAGTCGCCCAGCGTGAATGCTTATGGCAACCAGATAGACAGTATCAGCCTTGAGATTGACAATAAAAATCCGCTGTACAATACTTATTTTGAGGTGAAGAAAGTAGATTTTGGGGTGTATGCTTTGCAGGACTTCAGTTTGATTAACACCACAATTAAAGACACGCTTTTCTTCCGCACTGAGTTTAAGGGGGGAGATACTGGCAAAGATACTTATGAGTTGAACTTTTATCATACGCTGAACAAGAAACAAGAGTCGATTATTGGTATTAAGAAGTCACTGATAAACTTCAAGGGTAATGCGTGGTATATCAACCGCGAGAATGCGATGGACGAGTATAACAAGATTGTACTCAACCGCACTGCCGATACGATTAGGGTGAGCAACTTCAAAATGGCGCACCAGAACCAATATATGAACCTCAGTGGGGTTATCACTACCAAAGATTACAAGAACTTGCACCTTGTGGCTCATAACGTAGCGTTAGACAAGATAGTTCCGGAAATGAAAAGGCTCAACCTCACGGGGACGCTTAACGGTAATGTGTCACTCACCCAGCGTGGAAACTTGTATTACCCTTCGGCAGACCTATTTATTCAGTATTTTAAACTGAACGGCTACGATTATGGTGATTTGGAAGTGGGTGTTTTTGGCAACAGTGATTTATCATCATTTGATGTGGGGGCGTTTTTCTCGAACGGGCGTGCACTTGGCTTTGCTACGAGAGGGAAAATAAATTTAGACAAGAAGCGGGGTACGTTGCTTGACCTTACGGCTTATTTTAAAGACTTTGAACTCTCACCTTTTAATCCGTTCTTGGAAGGTGTTTTCTACGACCTAAGAGGCACGATGTCGGGGCAAGTGAAAATAGACGGTAGTGTAACCGACCCACTGATGGACGGTACGCTCACTTTGCACAAAGCAGGGGTGGGAATTACTTACCTGAAGCTGAACACTAGCATTCAGGAAGGTGCACAGATAAAGGTAAATAACAAGACTTTTGACATCAACAACTGGGTACTGACCGATACAGCTTATAAAACCCAAGCAACCCTAAATGGTTCGATAAGACATAATAAGTTATTGGATTGGTTTTTAGACCTAAGATTACAAACTCTTGGCAAGCGCTTTATGGTGCTGAATACCCCTTATACTGATGATGCGTTATTCTACGGAACGGCTTTCATCAAAGGAAATGCTACCATTAAAGGAGCGTTAGATGAAATTGCGATTAAGGTAAATGCGAAGACCGAAGAGGGCACCTCGTTTAAAATACCGCTAAGCGATAGTGAGAGTGTGGGCGACGACTCGTTTATCACTTTTGTAGAGAAGGGTGATAAGAAAGTGCAAATTAACCGAGAATTGGAGTCTATCAAGGGGTTAGAACTGAACTTTGAACTTGATATCCTTCCTACTGCCGAAGTGGAAATTGTGATGGACAGGAAAACAGGCAGTAACTTGGTAGGGCGCGGGGCAGGTACGCTCCTCATTGAAATCAATACAAACGGTAAGTTTAATATGTGGGGGGACTTTATCACCTATTCGGGTTATTACAATTTCAAGTATGAGAATATTATCGACAAACGTTTTACGGTGCTACCAGGAGGGTCTATCTCGTGGAGTGGCGACCCACTAAGGGCGACTTTGCGCGACCTAAAAGCGGCTTATAACCTCACTGCGAACCCAAGTACGCTATTGGAAAGTACGCAATATAACCGGAAAATCAACACGCAAGTAATCATTAAATTAGAAGGCGAGCTGATGCGCCCTGAAACGTTGTTTGACATCACCTTCCCTGATAGTAGTCCGAGTTTGGTATCGGAGCTCAACTATAAGTTAGAAGACCAAGACCGCAAGCAGTTACAAGCCTTTTCGCTTTTGGCACAAGGTTCGTTTATGAGCGAAAAGAATACCGACAACCGTTTGGTAGCTTACAATCTTTTTGAAACGGCAGCAGGCTTGTTCAACCAATTGCTATCGGACGAAGACAACAAGTTGAACTTGGGAGTATCGTACGAAGCGGGTATTAACGATGGTTCGTCGGACATCAACAGCGACCGTTTGGGCTTTACTGTTTCTACCCAAATCACTGATTGGGCGAGTGTGAATGCCAAAGTGGGGATACCTGTGGGAGGGGTGAGCCGTACGGCTGTAGCGGGTAATGTAGAGGTGCAATTCCGCTTAAACTCGGATGGTAGCCTCACAGCTAAGATATTCAACCGAGAAAACGAATGGCAACAGTATATGCTCGACCGGATAGGGTACGCCCAAGGGGTAGGACTGACCTATTCAGTAGATTTCAATACCTTTAAAGGGTTGATGCAAAAGATATTTAAAAAGGGGGGCAAAGTGATAGAACCCAAGAGTGAAAAGTAAAAAATATATACCGCAATAAAACTTTGGAACAATAATTGCAGTTAGACAGAGATTAAATCATTAAAAACACTAGAAATGAGAAGAATATTTATTGTAGCTTTTGCTTTATTTTTAGGTGTATTTCAGGCATATAGCCAGCAAGTAGACAAAGCAAAAAAGCTATTGGATGAAGTGTACAACAAGATGGTTGCTTACAATAACATCTATATAGATTTTAAGTATAACCTCGATAATATTGCCGAGAATATCAATCAGGAAACCAAAGGTAATGTAACCATTGCCAAAAATAAGTATGTGCTAAATTATCTGGGGGCTACTAAAATATACGACGGACATAAGACTTATACCATAGTACCCGAGAACGAGGAAGTAACCATAGAGAAGAATGCGAGCGACGATAGTACAATTACTCCGTCGAAAATGCTTACCTTCTATAAAAAAGGTTACAAGTACAAATGGGATATACAGCAAAATGTGCGCGGGCGCAAAATACAATATGTAGAGCTAAAACCGCAGAAAGCTAATACTGATGTAAAACAGATTTTATTAGGGATAGATATACAAACTAAACACATCTACAACCTTATTGAAATAGGGAAGAATGGTACTAAGACCACTATCACAGTGAATACTTTTAAAACCAACCAGCCTATTTCAGACAAAATCTTTAAGTTTGACCGCGAAAAGTATAAAAAAGACGGCTATACTATCAGTGAATTGTAAATGAAGATATTAGACCGCTACATTATCACCCAGTTTCTTACTAACTTTTTAGGGGCACTCTCTATACTTGTTCTTATCTTTGTATTCCACACTATCTTTACATACATTGATGAGCTGGCGGGGCGTGGCTTAGAGTTGTGGATTATATTTAAGTTTTTAATTTATTTCATTCCACAGCTCATTCCTATTATTATGCCTTTGGCAGTGGTAATTGCCTCTATTATGACCTTTGGCGCATTTGCCGAAAACTATGAGTTTGCAGCGATGAAAGCCTCAGGTATTTCACTAATGCGAGTAATGCGTCCGCTAATTATACTGATGGCATTGCTGAGTTTAGGGACTTTTTTCTTAGCCAACAATGTAATTCCTGTAGCTTACCGTGAGGTGTATACCCTTAGGTCAAACATTGCTAAAGTGAAACCCGCTATGGCTATAGCCGAAGGAGTATTCTCTAATATTGGGGAAGATATCAGCATAAAAGTAGGAAAGAAAAAAGGTGATAACGACGAGTTTTTAGAGAATGTGCTTATTCACAAGAAGACACCCGATAAGGTGAACCGCACAGTAATTAATGCCAAACGAGGAGAGCTCAAAAGTTCTAAAACCAATAGTAACTTCTTACAGCTTATATTAGAAGATGGTACTTACTACGAGGATATTAAAACTAATACTTACGAAGCCCAACAAAAAGTACCTTTTGCCAAAGTACACTTTAAAAAATACGTTATTAATCTCGATCTTTCGCACTTGAACAATGTAGATTTTAACGAGAAAACTGATGCCACTACCTACCGTATGATGAATGTAGGGCAGCTGGATTACGCTATTGACTCTCTCCGCACTGATTTCAAGCAAAATATTACCGACTATGGCAATAATATGTTCCGCCGTACAGGCTTTTTGGCAACCTCTCCCCCACCGCCTTCTACAGAAGGACAGAAAGAGAAAAAAACTAAACCTGCTAAGGAAATTAGTTCGGTGAGAGAGCTTTTTAACAAATTGGATAACACACAAAAATCAATGGTACTTGATATGGCTATCAATACTAACCAGGCTCAGTTAGACAATGTGGAGTTCCGCCAAAGCGACCTTGACTATCGGTATAAGCTGATGAACTTACACATTTTAAACCTGAGTGATAAGTTTGCCCTCACGGTAGCCTGTTTTGTGCTCTTTTTTGTTGCAGCACCTTTAGGAGCTTTTATTCGCAAAGGAGGGATTGGGTTGCCTTTGGTAATAGCAATGATACTGTTCTTAGCTTATTATTTCATAGGAATGTTTATGAAGAATATAGCTGAAAACAACACCATCAATCCTGCCTTAGCACCGTGGATACCGGCTTTAATACTTTTGCCTTTAGGTATTTACCTCACCACAAGAGTTACGACTGATAAAGAAGTGTTCAACTTCCCTATTACCAATAAACTAATGCGCTTTGTAGAGGACAAAGTGAAGATGATAAAAGTGAAAGTTAAAAAGAATAAGTAAAATCGATCATATTTATTTATATTTTTATCAATGGATATTCAAAATATTGAGTATCCATTGATTTTTTATATCTACAATCAACACTATAATGCGAAAAATACCCAAAACACCCAATCAGTAATAAGTCACAAGAGACAAATGAATATTATAAATGAGCATAGGCGGATAAAGAATGAAAGAAGAGAAGTTAAGATTAAAGAAAACATAAGACAATGAGTAATTTTATAAATCTTAATTACTAATTTTAGAGATATCACGGGAAAGGGATATTTAAGAGCTAACTATTTAGACACGATATAAATTAACAGTCATTTTTTACTTTTCTTTTGGTATATTACTCATATAGTGTATTTTTGTCCCCTATTTCACTAATAAAATTACTCAACGTATGGAAACAGAAATTTTAGCACGTATTCAGTTTGCTCTGACGATTGCTTTCCATTACATCTATCCACCTTTAAGTATAGGGCTTGGACTCATAATGGTTGCCTTTAAAGGTATTTACCTACGCACTGGTAAACAAGAGTACGACAAGCTCGCTCGCTTCTGGACGCGCATCTTCTCTCTTACCTTTGGTTTTGGGGTTGCTACTGGTATCGTAATGGAATTTGAATTTGGTACCAACTGGGCTACTTATTCTCGCTATGTAGGCGATATTTTCGGTAGTGCTTTGGCTGCTGAGGGCGTTTTTGCCTTCGCTTTGGAAAGTTCTTGCCTCGGTATCGTTCTCTTTGGTTGGAACAGAATCAAACCTTTTTGGCACTTTATGGCTACCCTTGGAGTGTGGTTAGGTTCAATGTTCTCAGCTATCTGGATTGTAGTAGCGAACAGCTGGCAACAAACCCCTGCGGGTTACGAAATTGCTGGTGAAGGCTTGCAAGCCAAAGCGGTAATTACCGACTTCTGGGCGATGGTGTTCAACCCTTCGAGCATTGACCGTATATGGCACGTGTGGCAAGGTGCTTTCTTAGCAGGTATCTTCTTAGTACTCAGCGTTCACGCTTGGTATATCCTCAAAGGTCGCCACGTGGAAATCTCTAAAAAAGCCTTCAAAGTCACCCTTATCATCGGTACTATTGTAAGCTTGTTGCAATTGCTTTCAGGTCACAGTTCTGCTGAAGGGGTAGCTGTAAATCAACCTGATAAATTGGCGGCTATGGAAGGCCACTTCAAAACAGGCCCTGCCGATGCTTATATCATCGGGTGGGTGGATAAAGACAACGAAGTAACTCACGGAGTGAAAATCCCTAACGGACTTTCGTATATGCTACATTGGGATGGCGATGCCCCTGTAACAGGTCTTGACCAATATCCATTGGAAGATCGCCCTGGACAAGTGAACGCCGTGTTCCAATTCTATCATATAATGGTGATGATCGGTATGTTCCTCATCGGGCTCACCCTCTTGGCTTCTTTCCTATTGTGGAGAGGCAAATTGTACGACAAACGTTGGCTATTGCACGTATTCGTGTGGAGCGTACTCTTGCCGCAAATCGGTAACCAAGTAGGTTGGTTTGCTGCCGAAATGGGTCGTCAGCCTTGGATCGTGTACAAACTCTTGCGTACCAGCGATGCCCTTTCTAAATCGGTAACCGCTAACCAGATACTCTTCGCGATTATCTTATTCACCATTATTTACATCATCCTCTTCGCCTTGTTTATGTACTTGATGAACAAGAAGATCGTTCACGGTCTTGACGAACACGAAGAACAAGGACAATTACAAACTGCCTAACATTTAACAAATATGGAATTAGGATATTTTTTAGGAATTGACTACCCTACGTGGTGGTTTATCATCATAGGATTTTTGATCACAGGCTATGCTATCTTAGATGGCTTTGACTTTGGAGCAGGTGCGTGGCATTTGTTCTTTGACAAGAAAGAAGAACGCCGTGTAGCCTTGAATGCTATCGGACCTGTGTGGGACGGTAATGAGGCGTGGCTCGTAATCGGTGGAGCGGGTATTTTCGCTGGTTTTCCACTGATGTACGCTGAACTCTTTTCGGCTATGAACACCCCACTGATGCTCTTCTTGATGTTTATCATCTTCCGTGCGGTATCTATTGAGGTGCGTGGCAAAGAGGACAACCAAAAATGGCGCGACACTTGGGATACCGTGTACAGCGTGTGTAGCATCGTGCTTCCTGTGCTTTTGGGCGTGGTAATGGGCAATGTGCTACAAGGATTGCCATTAGACCAAGATTTTGTATATCAAGGAGGTGCACTCTTTGACTTCCTTACTCCTTACGCTTTGCTCGTAGGGGTAATGACTCTCTTGCTCTTTATGGTACACGGTGGTTTGTACTTACTTCTCAAAACCCACGGCGATATGCACCACCGCATTGAGAAACGCATTAATTATGCATACCTCGGCTTCTTGATAGTGTTTGTAGCCGTAGCGATTTACAGTATGCTCACTCCGCACTTGGCTGAAAATATCGCCAATAGCACAGGTCTCAAAATATTTCCTGTATTACTTTTGCTCAGTATCTTAGGTGTGGCTATCTTCCTCAAGAAAAAAGATTACAAATGGGCTTTCGTGAGCACTATTCTCACCATTGCTTTCTTTATGATCATAGCAGCGCTGAACTTGCACGTTACTTTCTTGAGAACTACTTTAGAAGGTGGTAACAGCATTACCGTGTACAACGCAGCAGCGTCTACCAAATCATTGGAGATTATGCTCACTATCACTGCAATAGGAGCTCCATTGTTGCTTATCTACACCTATTTTGCTTACAAAGTATTCTGGGGTAAAGTAAAAATTGATGAACACAGCTATTAATTGATACAAGTCTTATAAACAGTACAAAATAAGAAAGAGAGAAAAAGTTTTAAAACTTTTTCTCTCTTTTATTTGGGTAGATAAAAAATAATTCGTACTTTTGCGCCCGATTTAAACCATTATTAAATAACAAAGCTATGTATGCAATTGTAGAGATAGCAGGGCAACAATTTAAAGTTAGCAAAGACCAAAAAGTGTTTGTTCACCGTTTGCCTAATCAAGAAGGTGATAAAGTAGCGTTTAATAACGTACTCCTTTTAGATAACAACGGTACCATCACTATTGGCGCCCCAGCTATAAATGGAGCTTCCGTAGAAGCAAAGGTTTTGAAACATTTGAAAGGCGACAAAGTGCTCGTATTCAAAAAGAAAAGACGTAAAGGTTACAAAGTTAAAAATGGGCACCGTCAGTCCCTTACACAAATTGTAATTGAAAACATCGTCGCAAGTGGTGCTAAAAGTACCCCAGCAAAACCTAAAGCAGAAAAAGTTCCTGTTAAGTCAGCAAAGGCTGATGATTTGAAAAAGATAGAAGGTATTGGTCCTAAAGCAGCTGAAGCCTTAGTAACAGCAGGGGTAGACACCTTTGCTAAATTAGCTAAAAAATCAGCCGAAGATATCAAAACCATCCTATCTGAAGCTAGTTCAACCTTAGCTCACTTAGACCCTCAAACTTGGGCTGCTCAAGCTAAATTAGCCGCCGACGGTAAGTGGGACGAGCTTAAAAAGTGGCAAGACGAGTTGAACGGTGGTATTGTAAAGTAATTGTTAAACCTTAAAATTTAAGAAAAAATGGCTCACAAAAAAGGTGTCGGTAGTTCTAAGAACGGTAGAGAATCTCACTCTAAACGCTTAGGCGTTAAAATTTTCGGTGGTCAAGTTGCCATCGCAGGAAACATTATTGTTAGACAACGCGGAACTCAACATAATGCCGGCGAAAACGTGTATATTGGTAAAGACCACACTTTGCACGCTAAAATCGATGGTATCGTTAAGTTCGAAAAGAAAAAAGATAACAAATCATTTGTTTCTATTATCCCTTTAGAAGCATAATAACGTTTTAAAATGTTTTTATAAAAAAAGCCTTTGGATATTCCAAAGGCTTTTTTTTTAAATAATAATATCCTACTCTATTATAATAGTGTATTTAGGGTCTATATTAGTACGTGGGTCAAAAACAAAATCAAAAAAAGTTGCATCACCTTTCTTTCCTTTGATTTCTTGCCTTACGCGCCCTACTTCTACGTCTTGTTTGTTAAGAACTCTCACCATTACAGTCCCTTCAAAATCTTTCTCAAAAATGAAGTAAAGAGAAAGTTTATTGTCGTTGCCTTCCTGGCTGTCCACAGTATGGTGACCTAATTTCAATCCGCGTTGGGTAAGAGCTTCTGAAAGTTTCAGCATTGAATTACCTGATTTATCAATCCCTTCACCTACCCCATCACCGAAAGAACGTACGGTACCACCTACAATTTCGCCCGCCTTGGTAGCGGTTTTATTTGCCACATCCTCAGTAGTCTCTGCTGCTTCCTTCGCTTTATTTGAAAAGAAGTTACAAGAGCTAAACACTACGGCTATTGCCATTACTGTTATTACTTTTTTCATTGTTACTGTTTTATTTGATAGATTATTGTGCAAAAATACAAATATATTACCAATTAGAAAAATAATTCAATTAAAAAAGAGCCACCAAACAGAGCCTCTCCGTTCAACTCTCCTAATGATTAATCGCTAATTTCTAATTCTTAAGCTCTATTGTATTGATTTTATTATAGCCTGTCCGAGCCTCCCACACATTCTCATTAGCTAACCGAATGCTGTATTCAGGACGATTAGCTAAGCTCCGATAAGGGTCTGGAAAATTCAGATAAACACTGTATTCTCCCGCCGTAAAGCCATTGGGGAGGTCTATTTCAATTCCTAAGGTAATAGTTTTACCCGCTACCCAGCGACGTGGGTCAGCATCTACTTTAAATACTTCTTTCTGACTACCGTCTTTTTTTACTAACACTATCTGCACATCACGCGAATTATACGGCGCTGCAAAGCCCTCATTCTTGAGTTTTAATTGCAGTTGCAACTTCCCCCCTACTCTTATATTCTCGTTAAATTTCCCCTCAACAAGCACAAAACGGTAACCCAATCTGTTCTTAATTTCATCCATACATTTATGGTTCTTCCAGCCTGCAATCACCTCTTGATGATAATCCATATTAAGGTAACTCCAATGTTGAGTAGCCATTTCTTTAAGTGTGTTCTGGCACTCTGCATACGACGATAACTTGCAAGTCTCTCCTCCCATCACCACATATTGGGTTTCTCGCGCTAAATAGTTGCGCTCCTCCTGATTGTTAAAGGTACCAGTATCAGTGGCATCCGCAAGAAAACAATCATTGTGATAACCAATACGCGACAAATTACTGCCATTAAAAGCTGTTTGAGCTGTAAGTGAATCTTTTATGGCAATACCCATCGTTAATAGTTTTGCTTTAGGAGTGCGTATGGCCACCATTCTATCTTTAGGAAGTATGCTCAATAATTTCTCTAATACACGCTTGCGAGGCGCGTAATCACCAGCGTTATCTTTAGGTTTAAACACGTAGTTATCAGTGTAATACCATTCACCCCATACGCCCACAAAACCTGCTTCCCACACCGCAATCACATCAGCATTCTCCTGAATAATAGGGCGCAACTGTTCCAAATGCTTTTCAGTCCACTGCCAAGGTGCGTCCCAAGGCTTGTCGCTCTGAGATTTTGTATACGCAAAACGCAATATCACCTTAGCACCACCCTCCCGAATTGTGCGCATATTACTGCGAATCTTGTTGAGAAAAGCCTCAGAAATAGGTTTGTCGCGGAAGTCATTTAGGTAATAGATAGTAAGAAAAAGATTGATTCCTTCTTCCCGCTTCCTTTGTAGCAATCTCGCCGTAATCTCATCATTACTACTCTGATGAGTGTAAAATCCCCTTTCAGGATTCAAAAAAAAGTCATTCGTTTTTTTATACGAAACCACTTGTGTTAACTTCGCATCATTAGGCAGAGGCTTACTATTCCCCCCTTTATCAGGAGTATCGTCGTCTTTGCTTTGGCAACTTACAGTCAAGACTAACAAAACACTCAGAATTGCAAAATATTTCTTCATAAAACTATTCATTTTTAACGCTATTATAGCGCACAAAAGTAATAAATTTCTCCAAAATCACAAATATTTTAATCAAATCAGTATACCAAAAAGATTTTTTTCTGCTTCGTAATATCTGGTCATTCTATTTCTATAAAAAAGTGCATACCAGCATCAAGACTTTTAAACACTCTAAACAAATCATCAATACACCTAAACTTCTCTACTACTTCATCCCTTATTCAACTTCTTTTTTCTTTCGATTTATTTTCCTCAAAAATACACTTTTTTTATTCACTCTTAACTACTAACTCTCAATTACTTATATACCCTTTGTATATCAATCGTCCAAGATTCGTTCAAGGTTCGTATAAGCTTTGTATAAGCTAAGCATACCCTCCTAACACCCCTTTCTCACCAAAAAACTGCTTAAACACCTTTCTATATTTTTCATTTTTCTTCGATGGTTCTAAAAACTTTACTACCTGTCCAAATTATCCGCCCTCCCGTCCGACTCGTCCGAAAAGTCTAATTTTCTACTTGCTTGTGTGGCTCGCACCGTGCTACGAAAGTTCATTTTTTAGTATTTCTGGTATTTCTAGTATTATTAAAAAAGGTCAGCAAAATCCTATTGCTGACCTTTTCCTTTTGTTTGTATGATACTAATCCCTATTGAATTGTAATCGTATTGAGTTTATTATAACCTGTTTGAGCTTCCCATACATCTCTATTTGCCAAACGAATGCTGTATTCCGGACGATTAGCAAGACTTTGGTAAGGGTCAGGTAAATTCAAATAAACATCGTAAAGCCCTTTAACCAGATGTTGTGGCAAAGAAATATCCGCTTTCACTTTCACAGTTTTACCTGCAAACCAGCGTCGTGGGTCGTCATTAAGCTTAAATACTTGTTTTTCTGAAGTACCTTTTCTCACTAAAACAAGCTGTACATCACGACGATTATAGGGCGACGCAAAGCCTTCATTCTTGAGTTCAAGCTCTATTTGCAAACGTCCACCAGGCACTGGATTGCCCGTAAATTTACCGTAGTTAAGCGCAAACCGATAGCCTAATTTTCGCTTCATATCGTCCATACACCTGTTTTTCCAACTATTAATAGTACCGTCGTGAAAATCCATATTGATATAACTCCAATGATACAAAGCCATTTCTCTTAAAGCATTACCACATTCAGTATAAGTATTCGGCGGAGTACAAGTTTCTCCCCCCATTGCCACATATTGAGTTTCCCGCTCCATATACTTGCGGTAGTTTTCATTAGGATAAGTCCCCATATTAGGAGCATCAGCCAAAAAGCAATCATTATGGAAACCTATGCGTGACAAATCACTTCCGTTGTAAGCATTCCCCTCTGTAAGATTGGTGTACACATTGATGTTTTGGGTAAATATCTTTGCCATTGGGTAGCGCACAACTACCATTCTGTCCTTAGGTAAAATACTCAATTCTTTAGCTAATACCTTTCTACGGGCTTCATAAGCCCCTGCGTTTTCTTGAGGTTCAAAGCCGTAATTATTAGTGTAATACCATTCGCCCCATACACCCACAAAACCTGCTTCCCATACAGCTATCACATCAGCATTTTCGCGAATTATCGGTGCCAATTGGTTGAGATGTCTTTCCGTCCAATACCACGAAGTATCTCCCCTACCATTGTGATACTCACTTTCGTATTTTGAATAAGCAAAGCGTAAAACCACCTTAGAGCCTCCTTCGCGAATCACCCTCATATTATTCCTGATACGATTTAAAAAGTACTCAGGAATGTCTTTCTCCCGAAAGTTATTCATATAATAAATCGTGAGAATAAGGTTTATTCCCTCCTCATTTCGCTTTCGTCTCACCCAATCTGCAGTAAGCGTCCAATTGCCTTCCCCTTGGTCTTGATGAGTTAAAAATCCTCTCTCAGGATTTAAAAATATCTCATTAGTACCCTCATATCTCACAATTTGGTTCAGAGAAGGAACAGTTGGAGGGGTTACCGGAGGAGTAACGGGTGGGGTTACCGGAGGTAGCGGAGGGGTAACAGGTGGGTTGGTAGTCGTAGTTTGGGTAGTGGAAGTAGTTGTAGAGGTGGTCGTAGAAGTCTCAGTAGTAGAGGTTTGAGAGCCTCCCCCGGGTTGTTCTTCATCGTCTTTACTCTGGCAAGCTATAGCTATTGCCAACAGAACGAATAGTGTTAAAAAGCTTTTTTTCATACGTTTGAATGTTTTAAGTTTATTTTTAATTCAATAGAGTATCTCCAAAATTTTAAAAGTTGTTTTTACATCACAAACTTTGTCAAAGTCCAAAAACTTTGACAAAGTCTATTGTATTAATAATCAGTTATAATTACGTCACTTTATGTAGATATAGAAGCATATTGTATACACTCAATAAACTTTTTGGATACCTCTACATATCTAATTTATTATTTAATCTTTACAAAATAAGGCAATCGTTCTAAAGGAACTTTGAGGGTGTACTGCTTGCCTCCTTTGTATTTCTTGCCTTGGTCGTCTTGCCAAGTGCCTTTGGGCAATTTGACGGTGCGCACATCGTTTTCGGTCATTACGGGGGCTACTAAGTACTTATCACCCAGCATATATTGGTCTTTGCAGTGGGCAAATCCTTGATGAGGGAAAGCGTACTCCATACTGCGGACGATAGGTTCGCCTGTTTGTGCTGATTTTTTAGCCTCGGCAATGATATAATCGCCTAACTGTTCGTGCCATTTGGCGTATTTAATGCAGATAGCTAAATTCTCTTTGGAAAGGATGCGCCAAGGAGCTACTGAGAATTGCATCATCGGCATCATCGAGTGGATTTGGCAAGAGCGCACGATGAGTTTCTGGTTGAACTTTGCAGGGTCTACATTCAAGAAACTGCCGTATTCGCCACCGCCAATCATATCGGGACAAGCGTAGGCATAACCGTTGAGCCCTGCAGCGATCATATCGGGGACTAAGCGCTCCACACCGTCCCACGAATAACTCTTGTCGCCCAAGCGTTGTACTAAAGGTTGTCCGCCGAGTTTCCAGCAAGCGCGGAACTCGTTGTAAGGGAATTCCAAGCCCAATTTACCCCAAAGCAGGCTTTGCTCTACATCATACGATTTTTTGTCGAACACGTCTACCTCTTCTGCCAAATAGCGTTCGGGGTCACCCGCATCAAACTTAAAGCCATCGATACCGTATTCTTTTTGCAAATCTTTGAGTACTCCTACAAAGTGCGCAAAGGCATCGGGATTGCTGAGGTCATAGCAAGCACTGAGTCCGTTCCACCAATCGAGGATAGCGGGGGTTTCGCTGCCTTTTTTCTTCACCAAATAGCCCTTGTCGCGCAAAAAGCGGTACTCCTGGCTGTCGGGCGATACAAACGGACATACCCATACCATTACCTTGAAGCCCATTTGGTGCAATTGGTTCACCATTTCTTTAGGAGTAGGGAACTTATCGGGGCGGAATTGCCATACGCCATAGTCTTTTTGCCAATTGTCGTCAATCATAATCACGCCAGTGGGCATACCGTTATCCACAATTGCTTTGGCATAAGCCAAAACGTCTTTCTCATTCTGATTGTAAATGAGTTCAATCCAAGTGTTGTACTGTGGTTTGGTAAAGAACACTTCGGGAGGAATTACTCCTGAAGGTGGGAAATACTGCTTGCTCACAGCCTCGTAAGCACTTTTGAGGGTATTACCTGCCGTGTGGCAGGTTACCGTGGCGCGTGAAGGCGTAAGGCAGATTTTACCCTCCTGAAACTGATAAGCAAAAGGAGCGTCCGATACAATATAGCGCCCTTGGTTAGAGTACAAAAAGGGCACCGACTGGTTGTTAAAGTTTTCAGTGCGCAGGTTGTAAACGCGCTCCGAAGGTTGGTAAGGCATTTCTTTGCCCACCCCTGTAAAACCACCCCACCACTGTTCGTTGGGAAGTAGGGTGATTTCAGTGGGTTGTTGTGCGCTCGCCCATAGCGAACTGCACAGCGTAATAAAAGCAAATATTCTTTTCATTCTGTGTGGTTTTATTGCTTATGTATTGTATAAACCTCCCCCTAACCCCCTCGGAGAGGGGGAATTAGCGACGGGCATTATACACGAATATCATTTTTTAGTCATTATTTTCTTACCTCTTACCTTTTACCTGATGAAATGTATTCAGAGGGGGAAACCCCGAATTGTTCTTTAAAGGCTCGGGTGAAATACGACGGACTGTCGATGCCTACTTCATAACACACTTCGCTGATGAGCTTATCGGTGGTTTTGAGCAGTTCGGCGGCTTTGTCCAAGCGTATTTTGCGAATGTAGTTCGCCAAGGTAAGGTCGGTGGCTTGTTTGGCAAAGCTGTACAGTTTGGTGCGGTTCAATCCTAATTCAAGGCAAAGGTTATCTACCGAGAAATGAGGGTTCTGCAAGTTGGTCGCCACCAAATGGGTGAGCTTATCCAATAGTTCTTGTTGTTTTTTATCGATTACCTTCTGACGGATATTCTCAGTAGGGGTGTGCTGTTTGCTTTTGCTGAGCAAGTTGCGCACATTGGTTTTGAGCAATTTCACGTCGAAAGGTTTGGTGAGATAGGCATCGGCGCCCAGCTCAATGCCTTCAATTTGCGATTCAATTTGCGATTTGGCGGTGAGCAATATCACAGGGATAAAGCAAGTTTGCAGGTTCCTCTTGAGGATAGCACAGAGCTCAAAACCGTCAATCTTAGGCATCATCACATCGGAGATGACCAAATTAGGGAAATGCTGGTTGCACTTCTCAATAGCCTGTTCGCCGTCCGAAGCGAGAATGATGTTGTACTCCTTGATAAAGATGTTTTTGAGTATCATCAGCACCTCGTGATTGTCGTCTACTAATAATAGTGTAGGCTTGTCCTCTTGAGGCAAATTCACGGTTTCATCGTCGTCTTCTCCTAAGTGTTCGTACTCCACAGCGTAATCGGATAAGTATTCTTTCAATTGGAAAGCACTGTCCTGCAACTTCTGTTCGGGCAATAAATAACTATCGTCCATCGGGAAAGTAACGATCACTTCGGTACCCACATTGGGCTTACTGCTGATGATAATCCCCCCGCGATGCGCTTCGACGAGTGATTTCACTAAAGAAAGACCGATGCCCGAACCCACGCGCTTTTGACCTTGTCCTTCCACGCGGTGGAAGCGTTCAAAGATTTCGGGCAGGACATTTTTCTCGAGTCCTACGCCTTCGTCTTGCACTTTTACGATGAGCTGTTTGCCCGCCAAAGTGTGAGAGGTGTTCTCAAAAGCGTTCTTGTACAGCAGTGAGCACTCGCTCAAGTTCCCCACGGACACTGATAAACGTACCGTGCTACCCGCATTGGAATACTTGATGGCATTGGAAAGGATATTCGAGAGGATTTTGCTAAAGTACTTCTCGTCTATCCACAATTGCACCTCTTGTTCAGGTAATGCCAATTGCATCGCGATGCCGCTTTGGTGTGCCCACTCCTTGAACTCGCTGAAAATAGACTGTACATAGCGATTTGCCGAAATGTAATTGGTTTTCAGCTGAGGGGTATACACGTCCATACGGTGTATTTCCAAGAGCTCATTCACCATATTGCTGAGCTTGCCCGTATTGCGTTTCAAGCTGTGTACGTGCTTGTTGGCGGGCATTTCCTCTTCCATTTCGCTCACGGCGTGGCTCATCAGGGTGAGAGGGGTGCGGAACTCGTGCGATACATCAGTGAAGAACTGCATTTTCATCTGCATTAGCTCTTCTTTTTGGCGTTCTTTTTCCTCTTGTACGGCTATGGTGTGCTTCATTTGCGTCCACCGCATAAAGTAGCGGAAACCTATGTACAGCAAGCCCACAAAGGCAAGTGCGTAGAGCGTATACGCCCACCACGTGAGCCAAAAAGGAGGTTTAGAAACCACCGTTAGTACGGCTTGTGTACCGCTCCACTGTTGCCAATCGCCTACCTCAACTAATAGTTTATAAGTACCATAAGGCAACTTTTGGTAAGCCGCGTGAGGAGCGAGCTCGTTCACTTCAATCTCGTGCCAATCGGTGTCGTAATCTTCTAATTTATAGCGATAGCGCAGGCGTTGAGGCGCATTGTAGGACAAGGTGGTAAAATATACCGCAAAATCGTTGTTCGGGTAGGCAATCGTCAAAGCATCGGTAAACTCAATAGGCGAATTGACCACCTTACCGTTGTTCTCGAACCTACTGAAATGCACTTTCAAATGCGCCGATGAAGGCATTTGCGCTTGAGGTTTGAAATAGTTGAACCCGTGAGAGCCCCCAAAGTACAGATTGCCTTGAGTATCTTTGCAAGAAGAAGCTGTACCAAAACTGTGCCCCTGCAAGCCATCGTTCTTACTGAAAGCTGCAAAGCGTTCGCGCTGAACCTTGAAATAGCTCAAGTAAAAGCCTCCACACCACACATTGCCAAAAGCATCGACTTCCACACTTTCGATATCGTTAGAAGTAGCCCCTTCGGCAATGCCGTAATGTTTTGCCGTATAGGCTGGCACTCCATTGGCATTGTCGGTGAAAACCACCTTGTTGAGTCCGCTACCCATTGTGCCTATCCAATAAGTATCTTTATCTTTGTCGATTGCCCAAAGGTAATTGCTACTCAGGCTGTGAGGGTTAGCAGCATCGGCAGTGTATTGTAGTACGCGCATCACTTCGCCCTGAGCGTTGAGCAACAAGCGGTTGAGGCCTGTAGTGGAAGTGATGACTAACTCGTTCTTAGCTTTGTCCACATATATTTTGTGGAGCTTATTAGTAGAAAGCCTACGCGGTTCGGGCATTGTTTCAGTAAAGGAGTAGACGTTCTGCCACTGTCCGTTTTGCTGCTGAAAGCATTCCAATCCCGAATAAGTAGTAATCCACAAGCGGTGAAAGAGGTCGAACTTGATGTCGAAAATATAATCCTTGCACAGCGGTTGAAATGTACTGACGATGCGTCGGCTTTGCTTGTCAATTACAAAAACGCGTTCGCGTACCGATACGTACAAATGTTCTTTATCGCTTTGAATGCTCGTCACGTTAGGTGAAAGTTCAGGAGCATAGCAATAATTCTCGTCGAGTTGAGCACTTTGGGTGTGAAATCTCATCACGCCACCGAACTTATTGCCTATGTACACATAGCCATCAGGGTCGGCATACATAGTGCTCACGAACTCCGAACCCACTTTGCTTTGAGGTTTTATCCATACGGTTTTGAAGAACGCATCACGCGTACTGCTGTACGACACCCCATCCGACCAAGCTGAGACCCACAAATTGCTATCCTTGTCCAAGAATACACTGTTAATGTGATTCTTTGCCGAATAAGGGTTCAGAGGCGAATGAGTGTGAGTTTTCAGCAGGGTGAGACTGTGCTTATCCAACTGAAAGATGCTTTCTTCATTCACTACCCACACGTATTGGCTACTCATTGCGAGCGACAACAAGTGCTGGTTCAGGTCGAATTCCTTTTTGGCAACAGCCGTATAGGTGTTGTCAGGATTACAAGCGTATTTCACCAAGCTATCGCGATAAATTACCCAGAGGAAGCCCTCGGCATAGAGCATTTTCACGATACCCGAACCTATGTTGTTCGCTTTTTCAGGAAGCGCTTTTAGAGTCCCCTTATCGCGAGCATAAGCCGATAGTGCAGGGTTGCCCGAAAGCCACACCTCGCCTTTTTCGCTCACTGCTATCTGCGGATTTAGCTGAGAGGTAGTGAGCCCAGAGGCATTACCGATAGGCAAAGTTTTCAGTGTAAGGGTTTTGCTACGCTCATTCCACACGGTTTTAGCACGCCTGATTTGGTTTTCAGTCAGAAGCCACAATTCATTATCCGCTCCTTTTTGTAAGAGTTTCACCTTGCTATAGAACGCTAAATCGAGAGGGTCGTCTATTTTAAAATTGACAAACTGCTTGAGACGTATATCAAAACAAGCAACGCCCGCTTCAGTAGCCACCCAAAGGTAACGCCCCATCGGTTGGAGGCTATACACGCGGTTGTAGTACACACTGTTAATAGGGTCTTGCTCGTACTTGTAAGCATCAAGGGTGTAGCCGTCAAAACGGTTCAAACCGCGGTGAGTACCGAGCCAAATAAAGCCCAACGAATCCTGAGCAATGCAAGTTACGTTGTCGTGCAACAAGCCTTCATTGCGCGTAAGATGGTGGAAAAGGAAAGTTTCTTGCGCTTGTAGCCATAATGGCAACAACAGCAGGATTCGCAGGAGCTTTATCGTTCTATTCATTTGTCGAAAATTCATTTAGAGGGCAAAGATATAAAAACCTTATTAAAAGCTCAAAATACCTAAATCTAAAAACCGTGACTTAATCACCTTTTCTTCGTCTTAGCTTCGTCTTAGCTTCGCCTTAGGTTCGTCTTTCCTTCGTTCTTCAGCCACTGATGAGCCACTCATCGTTCGTCTTTCCTTCGTCTTTTTTTTACCCTGTTCGTACGATTCACACCTCGTTACTCTCCTATGGGGTAACCGTGATTTTGATAGTACGGTACTCAGTATTGTATTTATACTCGTTAGCACTCACGGTACCCACATCGGTTTTGTAACCGTCCTTTGAATAGCTTTTGAAACCACTGCTACTACCCACTACCACTACTTCGTAAGTACCTGGTTGTGTGTAAGTGTGAGTGTATTTGGTCACACCAGAGTTATCGGTGATCGTAAGACCTTGACCTGTGTCAAACGCTTTGTAGTCAATGGCGCCAAAGGAAGCTGATTCCACAAAGTAATCACCTATATAGCCAATATCTGCTCCTACGGTGGTAAATAGGATTTGAATATAAGAAAGTGTTGCCATCTTTTTATTCACACCGCTTTCCCAAGCACTTATCACACGACCGATGTCAAAAGTATAGTCAGTATACTCAGTTTTAGGCTCTACGAACAAATCCCAAACGGTATCACCGTTAAAAGTTACGGCTGTTTCACCTTCGGCAATTCCACCTAAACGTATTACGATAGGAAATTTAGTTTCTTCGGGGTGTTCGCTTTTGTCGTTACTATTTTTCAAGACAGTAGTAGCATATTTCATTCTTAAAGTCATCTTCTTATTGCTACCTACTTTGGTATTGACATTTAATCGCAAAGCCTCATACCACCAGTTAGGGTGTTGGGCGTTTACTTTCACTACCTTTTTACCTATGGTAGCATCAGTAACTACCTCGGCTTGATTACCTACTAAGTTATCACCACTATTGGCATTGCGCACTTCAAAAGCACCATCGGCTAAGGTAGTGCTTCCTACTTCTGTAGACGTAAAATCTACTTTGTAGGGTTTCACATCAGGGTCGGTAGGGCGATAGTTTTGAGCTTGTAACTCTTGAGAAGTTTTTCCTTTGAGTACATTGTCAATACTCTTTTGGTAATCGTGACCTTCATCACCCGTGTAAATCGCTAAGGCATTTACATTGTGGTTGATGATAAAGGTTACAGGATCGCCTACTTTTACTTGGGTTTTATCGGCAGTTACCGATAGGTCAATGTCCTCAGCTTTGTCCTTAGTGCAAGCGCCTAAAGCCGTGAGTAGTAACCCACTAATGAGTAATATATGTGTTTTCATTTTAGTATCCAGGGTTTTGAGTGAGATTCTTATTAGCATCTATTTCGCTAAGCGGAATAGGCAACAATTGGTGGTAAGGGCGAATGTTCTCAGGGGCAGCAGGAGCTGGAATGCGGCGTTCTTCTCCACTGATAAACGGATTGTTGATACGCCAATTTTGGAAAGCTTCCACTAAGATGCCACGGCGCACAAGGTCACACCAGCGGTCGGTAGTTTCTCCTACGAGTTCACGAGAGCGTTCGTTGAGAATTTCGGTGCGGAAAGCGGTGTAATCATCGCTGTAATGTTTGGCTGTCCACATTGCAGTACCTGCGTAATCATTACCATAAACACCTGTTTTCCAGTCGGCTACTACGGTGTTTACATCGTCTATATGGGTTTTGTCCAAGTCGCGAGGTAAGGCATCGCGGTGTACTACACGTCCGCCAGCTTTGTTAGAGATACGAGCGCGTTTGCGCACTAAGTTCACCGCATCGTAAGCACTGTTTACATTGGTGCCGTTCATCGCCAAGGAAGATGAGGGGGTATAAGCCCCAGGTGAGTGATTTACTTCGTTATAGGCTTCGGCATAAATGAGAAGCACATCGGCAAAGCGAAGGAGAGGCTCGTCCATACCAAAGTTCTTATAGTTATAAGAAGAGGCATCAGCTAAGGGGAAACGACGGAATTTACCGATACTCCACATCACCCAGTTGTTCTTCTCATCAGCCCCGCTGAGCGGTTGATCAACACGTGTATCTTTGTAAATGTCGTAATCCCAGCCCCATATTTTACCATTGTCAAGCACTTGCACGCGAGGGCAGTTCCAAAGGCGACGGATAGAATCGGAAGGTTCGTAAATCATACGGTGGTAATCGGAACTAGAGATATTGTCCCAAGAGCCTCCTAAGTTTTCATTACCTCTCATACCGTAGAGCATTCCTACGAGGGTACCGGTATCGTCGCCAGTGAGTCCTTGTACGCACCAAATCACTTCTTTAGGAGCTTCGCTCACTTTAGTTTTAGCGTTGAACACATCAGGATAGTACTCTACCAATTGGTAGCGACCACCTTGTATTACTTCTTTGGCGTAGTTCATCGCTTTAGTGTAATTATCAGTAGCCGAACCCAGTACTTCACGACCGTCACGTTGGGCTACTGAGGCGAGCCACAAGTGTACTTTGGCTAAGAAACCACGGCAAGCATCTTTAGTAATGCGCCCATACTGATAGCCATTGCCCGTATCGCCTTTTTCGGCTACGTGTGCCATTGCGTAAGTAAAGTCGGCAATGATTTGTTCGAACACTTGTTTTTGAGGGGTGCGAGGCACTTTCAGGTCGTTGAGTGATTTGGTTTCTTTGAGTACCAAAGGCACATCGCCAAACCAGCGCACCAAATCAAAGTACAAATAAGCACGCACGCCACGAGCTTCGGCTACATAGCGTTCCCAGTTATTAATGCGTCCTTGGTGTTCGGTTACATTATCGATTACCGAATTGCAGTTCTTGATGGCAGCGTAGTGGTGTTGCCACATTTGAGTGATATAATCGTTATCGGGGCCAAATTTGTAGTTGCGAAGCCCGCTCCCTTCGTCCCAGTCGGCGCGTTTAGCAAGGTCAGTACTGATTTGTTTGGTGCCGTGACCTGTAACGTACTCATCGGTAAGATAACGGTAAGTACCGTTCATCGCTTGGCGAGCATCTAGTTCATTTTCATAGAAAAACTGGGCATTAGGGGTACTCTTAGGGTCTTCTTCTAAGAACTTGCCACAACTACTAAGTGCAACACTTGCCCCTATCGCTATAATGGTGGTAATATGTAATTTCATAATCTGTATTTTTTAAAAACCAACTTCTACTGAGAATAAAACCGAGGTAGGTCGTGGGTACGGACTCATATCGAGCCCTGGTGCTAAGCGGGCGATGGTGCCATAACCTGTATTGGCTTCGGGGTCAAACCCTGAATAGCGTGTCCAGAGAGCGAGATTGGTGCCGGTAACTCCTACGCGCAACTTGCTAAGCTTGTAAGGTTCCAACACTTCTTTAGGCAAGTTGTAGCTGAGGCTTACCGTTTGCAAACGGAGGAAAGAACCGTCTTCCACTAAATCACTACGGAAAGCGTTCTCAGCCCAGAAACCACCTCCAAAGAGAGGGAAGTTACGATCGGGGTGCTGAGGTGACCACACGTTGTTGTACACGCTTTGAGTGATGTTGTCAATGTTCTTAGTACCTGTGAGGTAATAAGCATTACCGTTCACTACATCGTTGCCATACGACCAGCGCAAGAAAGCGTACAATTCCCAACCTTTATAAGAGAAAGTATTGCCGATACCGCCAGTGTGCAAGGGGTTTACATCGGCTACGGGCACACGGTCGTTAGTGTCAATCACCCCATCGTGGTTGATGTCTTTCACGCGCAAACCGCCTAAGGCTACGTTAGGACCTGGTTCGGCATTGTCCACTTCGTTTTGGTTGTGGAAAACTCCATCGGCTACATAACCGTAGTAAATACCTACAGGCATACCCACGCGCAAGAGCACATCGCTTTTGATTTTGGAGTTGATACCACGGTCATAGAATTGTTGATATTGCCCTTCATCTAATGAAAGGATTTTATTTCGGTAGAAAGAAATGTTGAAATCGGTTGTCCATTTAAAGTCACCTTCACGCAACCATTGTGCGTTGAAGCTCACTTCGAGACCTTTGTTTTCCATTGAACCTGCATTCTTCCAAGCTTTTTGGAATCCTGAAGTAGAAGGGATATTCACTTCTAGAAGCATATCGTCTATACGTTTATAGTACAACTCGGTAGAAAGAGTGTAACGATTTTTGAGGAATGATAAATCTAAACCGATGTTGTATTGCTTTTGGCTTTCCCATTTGAGGTTATCGTTGGCAATATTGCTGGTATAGCGACCGATTTCCACTTTATTACCATCTAATACCACTTTGTTCTTCGCGAGTTGTGCTAAGGATTGGTAAGATGGGATTTGGTTGTTACCCGTCATACCAAAACTACCGCGCAAACGCAAGTTAGAAATTGCTTCAATTTTCTTGATAAAATCTTCTTCGTGAGCGTTCCAAGCTAAAGAAACGGCAGGGAAGTAACCGTACTTGTTGTTCTTACCAAATTTAGAAGAACCATCGGCACGGAGGGAAGCGTTGAGCACGTACTTGTTGTTATAACTATAAGTAGCCCTGCTGATGTAGGACACCAATTGGTTACCATCATAAGTGTACAGAGGTGCGTAGGTTACTAACCCTTGATTGATACCCCAAATGCCTTGTTTGGTATCCTCGAAGTTGGTAGACTTGTTGTAAGTATAGTCTGTCCAATACTTATTGGCTTCAAAAGCACCCATCAGTGAGAAATAGTGCTTGTTGATGCTCTTAGAGTACTGCAAACGAGCTTCGTATACCCAGCTGTTCTCATTGCGATTAGAAAGCTCCATACGACCGCGTTCGGACTGACCAAACCAAGTGTCAGTACCATAGAAACGGTCTTGACCAATGGTGTGCAAACGGTAAGAAGCACTGGTGTTAAAGGTCAAATCTTTGAGCAGTTGGTAGCTGAGGTATACATTGGCGTTGAGTTCGTTGTATTTGGTATTGATATCTACTTGGTCTACCGCTACTTTAGGGCTCATTGTGCGAATGTTAGGATAGCTCATCAGGGTAGCAAAACCAGGATAGAGCAAGAAAGGTGAAGTTTGCAAAGCTTTGAGCACTACCCCATTTTGTGACCAATCGCTTACGGGGTTTTTATCTTTAGATACCGCATACGAAAGGTTTACCCCTGCATTGAGTTTGTCGTTAATCTTTTGAGAGAGGTTGAGTCGTGAAGTAAAGCGATTGAAAGCTGAATGTTTAAGCAAACCTTCTTGGTTGAGATAGCCTACGGAAAGCATATAACGGGTTTGGTCGGTACCACCAGTAATGCTACCATTAGCTTCGTTTTTAGTACCTGTTTGGGTAACTTCATTGAGCCAATCTTTCACGTCAGGGTTGTTCCACTGTTGTCCTGCAATCATTCGTTGCCAGAAGTCGATGACTTGAGGATTATCCCAAGTGGCATAGTTGAGCATTTTATGGGCGTAATCTTCAGCACCGAGCACCTTTAAAGGAATGTTAGGCATCATATCAATAGAGCTTGCATAACTAAAATTGAACTTAGGTTTTGCTAATTCTTTACCTTTTTTGGTGGTGATGAGCACTACCCCATTCGATCCGTTAGACCCGTAGATAGCTGCTGCTGCGGCATCTTTAAGGATTTCCATTGATTCAATATCGCTGGGGTTCAAGCTGAGCAGTGGATTGGTAGCCACATCTTCATTGGTGTTGGTTACCCTTTGAGTAGGCATAGGCACCCCATCGATGACAAAGAGCGGTTGGGTACCTCCAGTAATGGAGTTCACCCCGCGAATTCTAAAAGTGAGACCGCTGGAAGCAGAACCATCGGAAGAGATGATTTGCACCCCGCTCACTTTACCTTGCAACGCTTGCAATACCTGTGATGGATTACTTTGAGCGATATCGGCCATTTTCACCGAAGCTACTGCTGTAGAGATATCGCTTTTGCGTTGCGTACCGTAACCTACAAGCACTACTTCATCAATCTGAGTAACCTCAGGTTCGAGAGATACGTTGAAGGTACGTGTTTTACCTACTGCTATAGTTTTGGAGCGGTATCCCATAAAGCTCACTACGATTTTATCGGTAGGAGCTACGCTTAGGGAGAAGTGCCCTTCAAAATCAGTAGCAGTGCCTGAATGGGCGTGCTCTACGGCAACGCTTGCACCAGGAAGGGGTTGTTTGTTTTCATCGGTAACTACCCCCGTAATAGTTACTTTTTGCGCCAACATTGGAATGCTGAACAGCAAAATACAAATGCTAATGATGCTTTTCATTATATAAAATTTAAAGTTTTTTCTTTGGGACAAAATTAAGAAATACTTAACAAAAAGCGCTTTACTTATTGTACGTTTTTCTTTACTAAAAGTTATTTTTATTTTAAAAACGTAAGTAATCAATAAGTTAACGTGAGCTCAAGGGTAGAAATAACGTGGTATTTATGTTACGAAGAACATCTAAAAAAAGGTCACAAGAACTTTGACAAAGGAAATAAAAAGGAATTATAAGCAACTGGAAAAAGTGCTTTTTGGTTGAATAGAGCTTATGAGGAGCTTATAGGAAGCTTATAGGAAGCTTGAACGAATCTTGGACGATTGCTATACAACGACTATATAAAGAGTTGATAGTTAGTAGTTAAGAGTGAAGAAAAAACACTAAAAAAGGGGGTTCGATACGAAAGAAGTCGTAGCACGACAGGCAGATAATGAAAAGAGAAATAATGAATGGACGAACAATGAAGAAATCAAACATCCTCCCTACCCCCCTTCAAAGAGGGAACTGTAGCGACGCAAAGACGAACTAAAGACGAAGACAACCTCCCCCTAGCCCCCTCCAAAGGGGGAACTGTAGCGACTCAAAGACCAACTAAAGACGAAGACAACCTCCCCCTTTTCACATACTCCGCTCTCGCGGACTTCCTCCAAAGGGGGAACTGTAGGGATGGAAAGACGGTGCGAGCCACACGGGCTGATGAATGATGAACGAACTATGAACGAACAAAAGACGAACAAAGGACGAAAATAACCTTCCCCTAGCCCCCTCCAAAGGGGGAACTGTAACGACGCAAAGACGAACGATGAACGAAGAAAATGTGGAGGTAAGTTAAAGTTAAGATAGAAATAAGAAGAGAGTTCGGTTGTATTTATTAATACAAAAGAAAAGGGATACCAACGCAAAAGCAAAGGTATCCTTTTTTTAAATATATTTAGTGATTAAAAATCGATAGTGGTATCGTCTTCTCCTGAGCCTTCTTCTTTTTCTTTACTACAATCTATTTGGATTTGTACGTTCTGAGGAGCAGGGAATGCGGCTTTGGAAACGGCTAAGTCGGCATCGGCATAGCACTTTTTCATATAGTATCCCCAAATGGGTAATGCCATTGTTGCCCCTTGCCCATAAGCCATACTGCGGAAGTATACTGCGCGGTCTTCGCCCCCTACCCAAACGCCTGTTACCAGATTGGGTACCATTGCGACAAACCAACCATCGCTGTTGTTTTGTGTGGTACCGGTTTTACCTGCTATGGGATTAGTAAATTGGTAAGGGTAGCCAGTCATCACATTTTTATATATAGCGTTATAGCTATCAGCTCCTTTGGTACGCAATCTCGCTCCTGAGCCGTAACGAGTAACACCTTCTAAAAGATTTACCACGGCACGAGCTACTTCGGCATTTACCACATCGTGAGTTTCAGGGGTATTTTCGAAGAGTACAGTACCGTTTTTATCTTCGATACGGGTAATCAGCACAGGTTTCACATATACGCCTTCATTGGCAAAAGTACCGTAAGCGCCTACCATTTGGAAAACAGTGGCATCGGCAGTACCTAAGGCAATGGAAGGAGCTTGGGGCATATTAGAGGTTATTCCTAACTTTTTCACTAAGTTAATGACAGGAAGAGGTCCTACTTTATCCATTAAATTCACCGTAATAGAGTTCACGGAGTTTGCTAATGCATATTTGAGAGTCATCATCTTACCGGTAAAGTTACCTGTGGAGTTACGCGGACACCACGCTTGGAGGTTGCCGTATTTATTGGCTTCGACGCAAGTTTGTATATCGGGTAGCTCTAAACAAGGTGAATAGTGGAGCTGGTCGATAGCTGTAGCATATACGAAAGGTTTGAAGGTGGAGCCGGTTTGGCGAGCGCCTTGTATAACTTGGTCGTATTGGAAATGTTTGTAATTGATACCTCCCACCCAAGCTTTGATGTGCCCTGTTTGGGGTTCCATAGACATCATTCCTGTACGCAAATAGGCTTTGTAGTAGAGTATAGAATCGCGAGGGGTCATTATAGTATCTTTCTCGCCTTTCCAACTGAAGACGCGCATTTCGGTCTTTTTATAGAAAGACTCGCGGATTTCCTTATCGGAATAGCCTAAATACTTTAAGTGAGTCCAGCGATTAGAGTTTTTCATTGCTTTTTCAATTAAAGCTGTGTACTCATCTTTTGAGACCTTCACGAAGGGGAACATAGGGTTCTTCTTAGGATTATTTTCAGCATCGAAAGCCTTTTGCAGTTGTTGCATATGAGCTTTAACGGCAGCTTCGGCGTATGCTTGCATTTTAGAATCGATGGTAGTGTAGACTTTTAGTCCATCGAGGTACAAGTTGTGCTTGGTACCATCTGGTTTAGGATTATTTTCAATCCAAGTTTTCATATAAGTACGCAAGTATTCACGGAAGTAGGTAGCCAGACCGTCGTTATGGCTTTCAGGGGTGAATTTAATTTTTAAAGGCAGTTTTTGCAGAGAGTCTTTTTCTTCTTGGGTGATGTAGTTGTTCTTTGCCATTTGAGCAAGCACTACATTGCGCCTATTTGTGACGCCCTCTTTATTTTTTACAGGGTTATAAAGAGCGGAGTTTTTGAACATACCAACTAACATTGCCCCCTCTTCTACTTTGAGGTTTTTAGGTTCTTTATCGAAGTAAATTTTAGCGGCTGAGCGTATACCATCGGCATTGTTATTAAAGTCGTAGATATTGAAATACATTGCCAATATTTCCTCTTTGGTATATTGTTTCTCGAGACGAGTAGCAATGACCCATTCTTTTATCTTTTGAGTATAGCGTCCAAAACCTCTTTTCTTTTCTTTATGGAAGAGCTGTTTAGCCAACTGTTGGGTGATGGTTGAAGCCCCACCTCTACTGCCGAAGAAGAACATTGCGCGCAAAGTACCGCGTACATCAATACCTGAATGCTCATAAAAGCGTTCGTCTTCGGTAGCGATAAGTGCATCGACTAATGATTTAGGCAAGTCTTTGAATTTGATTGGGGTACGATTCTCATCTAAATAGAATTTCCCTAACGATTTACCATCGGCGGTGATTATTTCGGTAGCTAAATTAGTTTCGGGATTTTCTAAGTGTTTGAAGTCGGGCATCTCGCCCAATAATCCTAAAGAAGCTGATAAGAAGAGTAACATAATGGCTACAATTCCGCCAGCGAAGATGTACCAAAACCACTTTACGACGGGGCTTATCCCCTTCTTGGTTTTACTACTATTGTTTGTATCGTTTGTTTTTTTCATATCTTATTTATTAGTTTATCAATGAAAGGTTATTTTTTGTTTTTTACTTCCTCAACTCTTAATCCTACTTCAGTAATTCCTTTAAGGACAGGCACGCCGTTGTTATCGCCTATTTTCCGCATTGCCTGTTCTATTTTAATGAGATATTTACCTTTAGTAGGGAATGTGAAATTTTCTTTATACCACAATTTACTTTCTTTAACGGCTGAATAGCCATCGCCTAACCATTTACCTTCGGGGGTAGCCATTTCGTATTCCAAAGTGTCTACAATGACTTTATTGCTATTAGGCAATTCCATTTTGGTAATGAGAAAGAGATTACTAAACTCATAATGTTCGTCATTACGGAGCATTATAAATAGGTTTTTCTTTGCTACTGTGTCATTCTCTTCTAATTCAAAAAACATAGGTTTATGCTGTTCCCAACCATTGGGTAAGGACACATATTGGCTGTATTCCACACCACTATGGCAAGAAATAAGCAACGTAAAGAAGATTAGCAGACTAAGAATTCTCATCTTTGGGTGTATTGTTGTTATTATTAACTTTTTGTTTGTTTCTATTGTTAGGGTTCTTTTTGTTATTCGCATTAAAATTCTGACCGTTTTTAGGTCTTGTTTGTTGCTTTTGAGCTTGTTTTTCGTTTGTTACCTCTGTATTGTTATTGTTTTTCTTAGCTTCTTGATTAGGCTGAGATTTTACTTGTTTAGAGGTGTTATTATTGTTATTTTGAGCAGGTTTAGTATTCTTTTGTCCACCCCTATTGTCTTTTTTATTGTTGCGCTTGTTCTTTTTACGCTTAGGTGTATCAAAACGGGTGATGCTATCTTCTTCAACAGGAGCGAGTTCGATACCCTCATATATTGAAGTCTTTTTACGAGAGGACAAGTCGTCTACTATAGCGTATTCTTCGAGTTCTTCGATGGGGTCTCCGTTTTTATTGATTTCTAAGATTTCTTTTACACTGTCTACAGATAGTCTGTGCCAAGTAATAGGGTTTTCATCATAAGTGAACCACATTAATCGCTTAAAGATGTCTATCTTTTGACAAGTAGCCATACCGCGTTGTGTATGGAGTTTTGTATCGGTTCTTGGGAAGTCTTGCAGAGCATCTAAATAAGTATCGAGCTCAAAGTTCAAGCAACATTTTAGCTTACCACATTGCCCTGCTAATTTCTGTGGATTTAAAGAGAGTTGCTGATAGCGGGCAGCCGAAGTAGAAACGCTTCTAAAATCGGTAAGCCAAGTAGAGCAACACAATTCGCGTCCACAAGAGCCTATACCGCCCAAGCGAGCTGCCTCTTGACGGAAACCTATCTGGCGCATTTCTATACGCACTGAAAAGGCTTTTGCCATATCCTTAATAAGTTGGCGGAAATCTACGCGTCCTTCAGCTGTATAATAGAAAGTAGCCTTAGAGCCATCACCTTGAAATTCGACATCTGAGATTTTCATTTCGAGTCCTAAGGCAATAGCCAGCTCACGTGATTGTTTTTGTACTTCAATCTCTTTGGCACGTGATTGTTGCCACACATCTATATCGTGCTGATTGGCTTTGCGGTATACGCGGGGCAAGTCGCCTTCCCAATCTATTTTTCGCTTCTTCATTTGTGAACGCACCAACTCACCTGTGAGCGTTACTACCCCCACATCGTGACCTGAGGGAGCTTCGGTAGCTACGACATCTCCCATTTGCAGAGGGAGCTTGTCGACATTGCGGAAGTATTCCTTTCGACTGTTTTTAAAACGTACTTCCACGCAGTCGAAAAACTCTTGTCCACCAGCTAATTGAGTATTAGCAAGCCAATCAAACACCGAGAGTTTTACACTCCCAAAGCTACTGGCTCGACAGTTGGATATACACCCTTTTTTTGTATGATTGATTGTGCAACTATTGCAACTCATTTTCCTGTTTATTATGTTAATAGTGTTTAGGTAACATACTACCTCAATCGGCAAAAATACAAAAAAATATAATTAGAGCAACAATGTTTAGTGATTATTTTCTTTATTTTTAGGATTATTACCTTAATATAGTCTGTTATTTTAGGTTTATAGACAGTATTTCTAAAAGAGATTTTACAGTAGGAATTGGAGGGAGGATTATATTTTCAGTTTGGTTTTTTAATCTGTTTTTTACGGCTTCAGCGGTAGTTTTACCTATACAAAATATCTGTTGTTCAGCTGTGAGGGTATTGCGCGAGCAGTAGCTTTCTACTCCCGACGGACTGTAAAAGAGAATAGCACTTGCGTTTTCTTTTATCTCAATAGGAGTATATTCAGTTTTATAAGCGGTGATTTCTTTTACTTTTAAATTATTTTCAAAAAAGAAGTTGGGGAGGGTATTAAGGCGTTGAGTACCTGCAAAGAATGCGATAGAGCTAAGTTTTTTTAAGGAAGTTAAGTTTTGCTGTAAATGTTGAACCAAATCAGAGGCATAGTGGGCAAAATGCAATACATTAAAACCGTTTTGAGTGAGTAGTTGTTGAGTTTGCTCACCTACACAAAGAACAGGAGTCTCTTTTAAGGTAGTTGCCAAAGGGTGTTGTGATAGGCTCTTCACTGCATTTTGACTGGTAACAATAAGCAAGTCGTAGGGTGGTGTGAGGCTCATTGTTATAGGGCTTACAGTGATAAAGTTGTGTTCGATGAGGTGTATAGGAAGAACTGAAAGGATTGCTTTCTGTTCTTGGGATAAGACTTTTGTAGAGACGATGGTTTTCATATTTGTTTATTTAATAAAAAAACTCGGTGAGTATTGCTACGCACCGAGTTTGGTAATGTTAAAGAGGGGTTCCTTCGTTGGTTTTGAAGCGATACTCTAAATAAGTATAGGCATCGCGCGGTAAGATTTTTATCCATCGCTTGTATTTCAAGAACCACTTGAAACGGATAGAGCTAAAGAGCCCTTTGGTTAAATAAGCAGCTATGAAAGGGTGTGCATTTAGCACAATACGTCCTTTATAGGCTTCCTCCTTAATAATGCTTTCAAGTTCTATATTGATTTTATCAATTAGAACGATAGGCGCTTCGATTTCGCCTTCTTTGCTTGGATTCTCTTCTTTTGTTTTGATGTTTAGTTCTTGGCGCACTCGCTGGCGTGTGATTTGTATCAGACCGAATTTGCTCGGGGGCAAGATTTTGTGTTTAGCACGGTCTTCAGCCATTTCATTGCGCAAGTGGTCGAATAATACACGGCGGTTTTCGCTATTGCCCATATCGATAAAATCGACGACGATAATACCACCCATATCGCGCAATCGGAGTTGTCGTGCGATTTCGGTAGCAGCGATGAGGTTTACGGATAGAGCGGTGGTTTCTTGGTCGTTATTTTTATTGGAATGGTTGCCACTGTTTACGTCTATCACGTGTAAGGCTTCGGTGTGTTCTATTACGAGATAAGCTCCTTTTGGCATCGATACGGTGCGACCGAAAGCCGTTTTGATTTGTCGTTCGATATGGAACTTTTCGAATATAGGCACTGATGAGTGATAGAGTTTTACGATATTCTCTTTCTCGGGAGCAATTTCTTGTACGTATTTTTTTATCTGTTCATAGAGTTGCTCATTATCTACGTGAATACCTGTAAAGGAATCGTTGAACATATCGCGGAGGATAGCCCCCGTTTTGTTCACTTCACTCATTACCTTAGAGGGAAAAACCGCTTTTTGAATTTTTCGGCACATCAAAACCCAACGATTGAAGAGACTTTGCAAATCCTTGTCGAGTTCCGCTACTTTTTTACCTTCGGCTACGGTGCGTACAATCACACCAAAACCTTTGGGTTTAATGCCTTGCAAGAGTTTACGCAAGCGTTCTTTCTCGGCTTTACCTTCTATTTTCTGAGAGATAGAAATGCGGTCAGAAAAGGGAACCAGCACGAGGTAACGACCTGCGATAGAGAGTTCAGAGCTGATACGAGGACCTTTGGTGGAGATAGGTTCTTTTACTATCTGTACCAGTATAGGTTGATTAGGTTTAAGTGTTTCGGCTACAGAACCATTTTTATCGATATCGGGTTCTAAGGGAAAATCTTTAAGAGAAAAGTCTTTTAGTTTTCCTGAGATTACCCATTTAAGGAACTTCAGTAGAGAAGCTAATTGGGGGCCTAAGTCGTGATAATGCAAGAAGGCGTCTTTTTCGTGACCTACGTTTACAAAAGCTGCATTGAGCCCTTGTATAGGTTTGCGTACCTTAGCGAGCATTATATCACCTACTCCTAAGCCGTTAGTATCTTCTTCTTTGTGAAGTTCGATGAGTCTACCGTCTCTGAGCAAAGCAAAATCTACGTAAGAGGAACCAGAACGAATGATTAATTCTTTGTCCACTTTGTTGGATTTTAGTTAAACAATACTACTTTAAAGAGAAAAAGTAGTTAAAAACTACTTTTTCTTTTTGTGGCGATTAGCTCTCGCTCTTTTTTTGCGTTTGTGGTTAGCCACTTTATGTCTTTTTCTTTTTTTTCCGCTTGGCATAACTTAATTATTTAATATATTGTGATTTATTAATTACAATGTTATTTTTTCGCTTTTTTATCAGTTTTAGCTACTTTTACCTTAGCTTTAACTCCTTCAACGAATACTTTTGCAGGTTTAAAGGCAGGAATGTTATGGGCGGGGATTTTTAAAGTGGTATTTTTAGAGATGTTACGTCCTGTCTTTTCGGCTCTGGTTTTGATAATAAAGCTACCGAAGCCTCTAAGATATACGTTTTGGCCACTTTCTAATGTGTTGATTACTTCATTCATAAAGTTTTCAACCGTTAGTTGAACGTCGTTTTTATCAAGACCCAATTTATCGGAAATCTTTGATACAATTTCTGCTTTTGTCATCTTTATATTGTTTTTATTAATGATATTCTCTAAATCCTTTCAGCGTGCAAAGGTACAAATTAATTATTTAATAAACACTATGTTAGAACAACTTTTTTTAGTTTTTATTTTTTAGTGTTTGATAATTAGTTAATTAAGGTGTTGTTTTACAATACTTTATATTTTAAATATACATTTGTTATACGGCTGTAGATTTTTACTTTACTGATTGAAAATAAGTATAAGAAGCTATTAAAGGCAATCAAAGGTTGAATTAAGTTATATTGATTATAAACCTCCCCCCAGCCCCCTCCAAAGGGGGAGATGTGACAAAAAAACGGCTACGAAGTTGTAAATCAGAGATAATTATTTTTCAAACTTTGATTTACATTATTAACTGTAAGCTGTGCTACGTCGTGCCAAAAAGAGGGGTAGGACTTGCTAACAACTTCTTTATCGGCTATTTGGAGGGTGGTTTTTAGCATCAAAGGTGCAAATGACATTGCCATTCGATGGTCGTTATAGGTAGCAATACTAATGCCAGAGCGCAAGTGTGGGCAGGGTGCTAAATACAAGCTATCATCAGTAATACTGACTTCTGCTCCTAACTTTCTCAGTTCGTTTTGTAGTGCTTGAAGGCGGTTGGTTTCTTTGATTATGAGAGTGTGCAAGCCTGTTAAATGGCACTCTAAGCCCATCGCTACGCAAGTTACTGCTATGGTCTGAGCTATATCGGGGGTGGCATTTAGGTTACACTCGAAACGCTTTTGCTGGGGTTCAGCTACTTTTGTGATGGTTAGTTCATTTCCTTTGAATGAGGAATGCACTCCAAAGAACTCATAAATAGTTTTCAGAGCGCTATCACCCTGCAAGCTATGAGCTTTAAAATGGGAGAGTGAAAGCGTTGTGCCTATGGGCGACAAGGCAACAAATGAGTACCAATAGGATGCTGATGACCAATCGGATTCTACCTGCCAACTGTTATGAGATAGGTTTTTCCCAATCATTGTACTCACCTTTATAGTATTACTTTCAAACGACACGTGTTCTTCTCCTATGCAGTGTGCTAAAAAATGGGTTGTCATTTTTAAATAGGGCAAAGAGGTAAGTTCGCCTTCTAAGTGCAGGGTGAGTCCGTTTGGCAAAGCAGGAGCGATGAGCAATAGAGCTGATATGTACTGACTGCTCACGTTGCCTTGTATATGTACTTCGGTATTGGTAAGTTTTTTACCTTTTATATATATAGGTGGAAATCCGTCTTTTTCAGTATATGTGATATCGGCACCTAACTGTTGCAATGCATTTACTAATAGGTGTATGGGTCTTTCTTTCATTCGGGGAGAACCTGTGAGGAGCACTTCTCTGCCCTGTTGTATGGCAAAATAAGCGGTGAGAAAGCGCATTGCGGTGCCTGCGTGATGAATATCAACTACTTCTGCGGGAGAGTTAAGTGCTTGCTGTAAGAGGACGGTGTCATCGGCAGTGGAGAGGTTATGCACTGTGAGATCGGGAAAGAGGGCTTGCAATATAAGGGCTCTGTTGCTTTCAGACTTGGACCCTGAGAGCAACAAATGCTTGCCTGAGTGTAATGTGGAATGGGGTAAGCGTATATTCATAGGTAAAAGATAAAAGGTAAAAGATAAAAGGTAAAAGGTAAAAGATAAAAGGTAAAAGGTAAAAGGTAAAGGGTAAAGCTGTGGTACGACGGTGTTTGTCGTAGCACGACGGGCTTTAAAGAGTGCAAAGATAGTTGAAAATTGAGAAATGAGCAAATTAGCAAATGAGAAAATGGGAGAATAAGGAAATGAGGAAATGAGAAAATAAGGTACGAGTCGCACGAGCGGCTGAAAACTTTGGTAAAGTTATGATATTAGACGAGTCAGACTATTCGGACAGGTTGAAGATTCAAAAAGAAACGAAAAAAATCAGAAGGGGAATTTTAGGTGAAAGGTAAAAGATGAGCTGTGAGAAGGGTACGCTTAGCTTATACAAAGCTTATAGGAAGCTTATACGAATCTTGGACGATTGTTATACAAAGGACGTATAAGTAGTTGATTCATACCATAATACAATAATACTAAAAATGCCAAAAATAGGGTTTCGAGGCGAAAGAAAGAGGAAGAGGTATTAGGCCTTAGGCAATAGGGTTGTGACGGTCATTATTGTTGTATAAACATCCCCCCTACCCCCCCTCAAGGGGGGAGATGCGACGGAAAAGCGACGGGGAAAATAGTGGAAACCTGACTCTATTCACATACTCGGCAATTGCCGACAACCCTCGGGGAGGAGGAATTAGGGACGGAAAAGCGAAAGAAACACCCCCCCTATTCACATACTCTGCTATCGCAGACTACCTTCAAAGGGGGAGATGCGATGGAAAAAGTGAAAGAAACATCCCCCCTACCCCCCTTCAAAGGGGGAGATGCGACGAAAAAGTGAAGGATACCTCCTCCTAATTCACTTACTCGGCAATTGCCGACAACCCTCGGGGAGAGGGAATTAGGGACGGAAAAGTGAAAGAAACATCCCCCCCCTATTCACATACTCTGCTCTCGCAGACTACCTCCAAAGGGGGAATTGGTGACTGAAAAGCGACGGGAAAATATGCGGGAACCTCCCCCTAACCCCCTCGGGGAGGGGGAATTAGTGACGGAAAAGTGAAAGAAACATCCCCCCTGCCCCCCTCAAGGGGGGAGATGCGACGGAAAAAGTGAAGGATACCTCCTCCTATCCACATACTCTGCTCTCACAGACTACCTATAAAGGGGGAATTAATGACAGAAAAGCAACGGGAAAATATGCGAAAACCTCCCCCTAACCCCCTCGGGGAGGGGGAATTGGTGACGGAAAAAGGAATTGGATAAATGGAGTTGAGACGAAGAAACGCAGTGTGTAAATGGTAACTTTATTACACATTGTGTGTATAACTACACAGTTTGTACACAGGTTACACACGGGATGCTAACAAGTTATCAACAAGTTGTTAATAACTTATTTTGTTGATATTAAGTATTTTAATGCAGTTATGAACAAATTCACAATACTTTGGCACGGAATTTTCTATATAGTGAGCGTAAGTTGATAAAACTTATTGTGCATAGTAATAAGATAAATGATTTGTAACAAACAGAAAATGGTTAAAAATTAAATTACTGAAAAAATTGCTAAAAGAAACATTGTTAGATAAGAATCATTAAACAAAACTGTTGTTAAAAATTAAATTTCATTTCATTGTGTTGTTGGGAAACAACTTTTATATTAAGAACATTGCTAAAATTTTAATTGTTTAAACACAATCATTTATTAAACTATTTTAAATTATTTCCTTTAAGTTTAGCTAAGCTAACTTAAAGTACTAACAAATATTGGGAGTTAGTAGTAGTATTTATATTATATGCATTGAAGAAAGACTTTCTTGAAAAAAGAAAGTCTTTTTTTATTGATATAGTATGTTTATTAGAAATTTTTTGTATATTTGCAAGATTTTTGTCCTGTTTAGAGGGGCAGTTTTTAATTGTAGTAGTCTGGTGCACAAATTTTTACTATTTATAGATAGGTGCACAAATGGCTATAAACAGTACATTTTTTAATTTAAAAAGACACATATAAAGTATGAAGAATCCAATTCTTTTAGTAGAAGATGATGTAGTTTTCTCCAAAATGTTAGGTAAATTTTTGGAGCGCAATGGATATGAAGTAGTAAGGTGTTATAATTTAGAAGAAGCGGAGAAGAACCTAAATGCTTCGCTGAGCTTAGTATTCACTGATTTACGTTTGCCGGATGGTGACGGTATTAATTTTTTAAAAGAAGTAAAAGAAGCGCACCCTGATTTGCCTGTTGTGGTAATGACCAGCTATGCAGAAGTATCGACTGCGGTAGAGGCAATGAAATTAGGGGCTTTTGACTATATATCGAAACCGTTCCAGCAAGAGGACGTACTAAACGTGATTAAAAACGCACAAAGCAGTACGCGTACGGCTTCGTTACCTAAGAGGGAAAACGCTAAGGCAGACGATAGCCCAGGTAAAGCGGCTCAACCGGTTGTTACCAATGAGAACTCTTATATTGAAGGGGTAAGTTCGGCGTCTAAAAAGCTGAATAAATTCATCAGTTTGGTAGCTCCTACCGATATGTCGGTACTCATTACTGGTGAAAGCGGTACGGGTAAAGAGGTGGTAGCTAAATCGATTCACCTAAAAAGCGAACGCCGTAACAAGCCGTTTATTGCGGTGGACTGTGGAGCGATACCTAAAGAAATTGCGTCGAGTGAGTTTTTTGGTCACGTAAAGGGTTCGTTTACGGGAGCTATTACCGATAAAAAAGGGCACTTTGAAGAGGCAAATGGTGGTACTATTTTCCTTGATGAGGTAGGGAACCTCAGCTATGACAACCAAATACAATTGCTACGTGCCTTACAAGAGCGCCGTATTAAACCTATTGGTAGTTCTAAGGAAATAGAAGTGGATATCCGTGTATTGGCAGCTACCAACGAAGATTTATTGGCAGCAGTAGGAAAAGGAGAGTTTCGCGAAGACCTTTATCACCGATTGAACGAGTTTTCGATAAAAGTACCTTCGCTAAGCGAACGCAAGGACGACTTGATGATATTTGCTTCATATTTCTTGGAAAAAGCTAATGAAAAACTCCATAAGAACGTACAAGGGTTTACTGAAAAGGCAGTACAAAAGATGCTTTTATACACTTGGGGTGGTAACTTACGCGAACTATCGAACACAGTGAAACGCGCTGCGCTACTCACTCAAGGTGATTATATTACTGAAAATGAATTGCCAGAGCCTGTGATTACTGAAACACGCCACTTCCCTACTGAGCGTTTTTCGTTCTCAACCAAGGAAAACGAGCGTGAACTTATTATCAGTGCGTTACACGAGACCCATAATAATAAAACAGAAGCAGCAAAATTGTTAGGCTTTACACGTAAAACACTTTACAACAAATTGAAAGCCTACAACATTGATGAATTTTAATAGGCAAAAGGTAAGAAGTAAAAAGGTAAAAGGCAAGTAAAACGCCTCTTATCTGTTATTTCTTACCTTTTACTTTTTATTTTAAAAAATGAGAAAGACTTATTTACTAATTACTTTTTTTTACTTAACACTATCTACTACATTTGCCCAAAATAAATCTCCGCTAACAACTACCGATGCCCAAGCACAACAGCAGTGGGTGAACGACACTTATAACCAAATGAGCCTTGATGAAAAGATAGGGCAACTGTTTATGGTATCGGTATATTCGAGCCATATAGGCACAAAAAAAGCCGAAGAGGTAAAAGACTTCATCAAGAAATACTACATTGGGGGGATTATCTTCTCTAAGGGAGGACCGAAGCGTCAGGCAAAGCTCACCAATGAATACCAAGCACTTTCTAAAATTCCGCTTTTTATGGCGATGGACGCCGAGTGGGGATTGGCAATGCGCTTGGACTCTACTTATGCTTACCCGTGGAATATGACGCTGGGAGCTATCAAAGACAACTATCTTATAGAACGCACTGGCAGACGCATAGGCTTACACTGCAAACAATTGGGTATGCAATTTAACTTTGCTCCTGATATTGACATTAACACCAACCCGAATAACCCTATTATAGGAAATCGTTCGTTTGGCGAAGACAAAGAGAACGTAACCCAGAAAGGGCTGGCTTTCACTCGTGGAATGCAATCAGTAGGGGTATTGGGCAGTGCTAAACACTTCCCTGGTCACGGCGATACTTCAAAAGATTCACATAAAACCCTACCGCTTATCACTTTCTCCGCTAACCGTATTGACGAGGTAGAACTTTACCCATTTAAAGCGCTCATCAGGGAAGGCGTAGCCAGTGTAATGGTAGGACACCTCAACATTCCTTCGTTAGAACCTAAAGCAGGACTTCCCTCATCGTTATCGAGTGCTATTATCACCGGCTTGTTAAAAAAGAGACTTGGTTATGAAGGGCTTATTTTTACCGATGCTCTTGGTATGAAAGGGGTATCGGAATACTTGCCCGTGGGCGAAGTGGAAGTGGAAGCCTTTTTGGCGGGTAACGATATTTTGCTAATGCCCTCAAACGTAGCTAAAGGTTTTGAGGCAATGAAGAAAGCCTACCAGAACAAACGTATCAGCGAGGAACGCTTAGCCCACTCAGTAAAGAAAATACTAATGGCTAAATACAAAGTGGGGCTCACCACTTTCAATCGGTTAGACGAAAGCACTGTAACCTCGACCTTGCACACGGTTGAAGACGATTTGCTTACTGAGGAATTGTTTGAAAATGCGATTACGGTGGGGCAAAACAAGGAGAATATACTCCCTATAAAAGACTTAGACAAGCGCAAGATAGCCTATGTGAAGTTTGGCAACGACAGCGGTTGGGCATTTTACTCTACCCTACGCAAATACGCAGAGACTGTGCTTATTGAGCCTAAAAACGAGGCACAGCTATATGAAGCCGTAGAGTCTTTTGACACTGTTATCATTGGGTTGCACAAACCAGATAAGACCCCTTGGGACGCGTACAAATTTACAGAGAACGAACTCAAATGGCTGGAGCATATTGCCAAGAAAAAGAAGGTAATACTCGCCGTGTTTACTCGCCCTTATGCGATGCTTGATGTGAAAAGTATAGCTCCTATTAAAGCTATTGTATTCGCTTACCAAAATCACAAAGTAGCACAAGAGAAAACCGCCCAGCTCATCTTTGGTGCTATTGAGGGGAAAGGTGTTTTGCCTGTAACAGCACACCCTAACCTACCCGTAGGCACTTCTGTTGTTACTCCAAAGATAGGACGCTTGGCTTATGGTTTACCCGAAAGCGTAGGACTGAATTCGGTTACACTGAGAGAAATTGACAGTATTGCTCTTGATGCGGTAGCACAGAAGATGACCCCAGGAATGCAAGTATTAGTTGCCAAAAGAGGAAAAGTAGTTTACCGCAAGAATTTTGGTACTTTGGATTACAATCCAGCCAATAAAGTGACCGACAATACCATTTACGATTTGGCTTCGCTTACTAAGATATTGGCAACCTTGCCCGAACTGATGCGCCTTTATGTGAGAGGAGATTTCAAACCTGTAGATACTTTTGAAGATTTACTACCCAAGCTCAAACATACAAACAAGGGAGAACTGGTAATGAAAGATGTGCTCTCACACTACGCCCAGTTCCAGTCGTGGATTCCTTTTTATAGAAAAACCTTAGGACCTGACAGGAAACCCTCGCCAGAGTACTACAGCACTACCAAAAGCGACTCCTTCCCTACTGAGGTGGCTAAAGACCTCTATCTTAGAGAAGGATATGCTGACACTATTTATAAAACTATAGACGATAGCGAGCTCATCAGAGATAAAAAATACTTGTACAGCGACCTCCCTTACTATTATTTCAAAAAATACATAGAAAAAAAAAACAAGAAGCCTCTACAAGAAGTGGTACAAAAGCACTTTTATAGAGGTTTAGGTGCCTATCAGCTCACTTTTCTGCCTCTGCAGCGTTTCTCTCCTGTAAATATTGCGCCTGCCGAAGATGAAAAGACCTTTCGTTCTCAAGAGCTTCGTGGGCACGTACACGACCAAGGGGCAGCCCTTTTAGGAGGCGTAGGTGGTCACGCAGGACTTTTTGGAACAGCAAACGATGTAGCCAAAGTAATGCAAATGTACCTTCAACAAGGATATTACGGCGGTACGTGGTTCTTACAACCACAGGCTATAAAAATCTTCAACACTTGTAACTACTGTCCGGAAGGTAACCGCAGAGGCTTAGGATTCGATAAACCACAGTTAGGGAGATCAGGTCCCACTTGCGGTTGTGTGCCTATGGACAGCTTTGGACATACGGGGTTTACGGGCACTTTTGCGTGGGCAGACCCTACTAATGAAATAGTAGTAGTTATCCTCTCGAACCGCACTTACCCCTCGTCTGACAATAAACTTTTAGTAAACCGATTGGTGCGCCAAAAGATACAAGGAGTAGTGTACCAAGCTCTCTCTACAAATAAAAACTTTTAAAAAGATTTGGCGAATAAGGAAAAGTTTTAGTACATTTGCGCCACGTTAATTTTTTAAATTATATATATTCTATGGAAGCGTGGATTATTGCCATTTTCTTTATTGGCTATATTTGTATCACTACCGAACACCAAATAAAGGTAGATAAAACTATTTCGGCTTTGGGTATGGCTGTGGTATGCTGGACGATACTCAAAGTATCTAATTTAGATGTAGTGGAGGTGCTTAACGGAGTGTTAGTACCCGTAGATGCGGCGAACAACAGCAACGCTATTGATGAAGCCTTAAGACATCACTTAGCGGAGACCTCTGAAATTCTATTCTTCTTAATCGGTGCGATGACTATTGTGGAAATCATTGATATGCACCGAGGATTTGAAATCATCAAGCGAGTGATTCACACCAGAAGTAAAGTAAAACTGCTTTGGATTATAGGGGTAATAGCTTTCTTCCTCTCTGCTATTATCGACAACCTCACTACTACCATTATCCTTATTACTATTGTGCGCAAGCTCATACCCGACCAAAAAGAACGCATTTGGTATGCTTCAATGATTGTAATTGCTGCCAATGCTGGTGGAGCGTGGTCACCTATAGGCGACGTAACGACTACTATGTTATGGGTGAAAAACAAAGTGAGCGCAGCTAAATTAGTGGAGTACGTATTTATTCCTGCTATTGTATGCTTAGTTGTACCTTTGCTGATTGCTTCGTTCTTACCTGTATTCAAAGGTAAAATCGATACTTCTAACAGCGAAGAGGGCGTTACTTACAAGAGCAGTATGCCTGTACTAATTATTGGCTTTACTGCTATTATCTTTGTACCTATTTTCAAATCGATTACGCACTTGCCTCCTTATATAGGAATGCTGTTTGCACTGGCTACTATGTGGTTTATTTCTGAAAAACTAAAACCTATCAGAGAACTTTCATCAACTGATAAGGATAAATTTAGTATTCACCGTGCTTTAGGACGCATAGAGTTTTCGAGCATTTTATTCTTCTTAGGAATCTTGTTGGCGGTAGCCTCATTGCAAACAATTGGCACACTCTTTAACTTTGCACAATCACTCAACGAGACTATCCCAAGCAAGAATGTAGTGATATTGCTCTTAGGTTTTGCTTCTGCTGTGATAGACAATGTGCCATTGGTAGCTGCCAGTATGGGTATGTTCCAAGAGCCTTTGGATAGTGGTATTTGGCACTATATTGCCTATGCAGCTGGTACAGGAGGTAGCTTGCTTATCATTGGTTCAGCCGCAGGTGTAGTAGCTATGGGTATGGAGAAGATTAGCTTCTTTTGGTATGTGAAAAATATCTTGTGGATAGCGCTATTAGGCTTTGTTTTAGGCTATCTCACTTTGGTAAGTTTTGAATCCTTACACCTTTTTGGATAATATACAAAAATTGATTATGTAAGAAAGACTGTCTAAAGAATTATATTTAGACAGTCTTTTTGCTATTGATGAGAATAATCATTGCTACTTCTTAACTTTGTTTTTTATACATTAAAAAAAGCTGTAAGTCTTATACAACATTTTTTCATCATTCATCACTTGTCATTCGCAATTGTTTCTTATCTTTGCCACATTATTAAGTGTCTATAATGAAAAAAAACATACTCCTCGCCCTACTCTCAGGGGCTTTACTCGCCAGTGCGTGGGTAACTTATGGTATTACGATTTTGATATTCATTGCTTTAGTACCCTTATTGCTGATGGAAGCGCGCATTCGTCGCGACTGTCAGCACACTAAGCGCAAAGTGTTTGCCCTCTCGTATTTGGCTTTCCTCACTTGGAATATCCCCACCACTTGGTGGATATGGTACTCCACCCAAATAGGCGCTGTGTTTGCCATTTTGGCGAATACCCTCTTGATGACCCTCACTTTCTTCCTCTATCATATTGTAGCCAAACGTATGAACCGCAAAGTGTCGCTCGTCTTCTTAGTAGCGATATGGCTTTCGTTCGAGAAATTCCACCTCACCTGGGAGGTGTCTTGGCCTTGGTTGAACCTTGGCAATGTCTTTTCTGAAAAAGTCACGTGGGTACAGTGGTACGAGTATACAGGTACTTTCGGCGGCTCATTATGGGTGTGGGTCGTAAATATTGTGCTTTTTATAGGTTTAACCGACTATCTTTCTACCAAAAACCGCAAGATTCTCTCCCAAAAAGTGGGGATAGCGACCCTCTTCTTTGCTATTCCAGTGGCAATTTCCTATTTTCAATACATCAATTACAGCGAAACGGGCAAAAAAACGATTACTGCTGTGGTTTTGCAACCTAATATCGACCCGTATGCTGAGAAATACAACTTTTCTAATCAGGAAGTAAGCGAACTGTTGTTGCGCCTCGCTGCCCCTCAATTGAACGAGAAAGTAAACTTCGTGATTACCCCCGAAACGGTCTTTGCCGATAATATCCGATTGCACGAATTGCCCTACCGTCCTGAATTAGAGCCTTTGCGCGCTACAGTAAAACGCTATCCGCAACTCAACTGGATTGCAGGAACAGCGATGATCGACTTTATACGGGACAAAAGCCAAATCACTTCTCAAAGCAACTACCTGCCCTCTTACGATATATGGTACAACGATTACAACTCAGCTTTTTTGCTGAATATCCGCCCCGAACTACCTCTCTATCACAAGAGTAAGTTGGTGGTGGCGGTGGAGAATTTCCCTTATCAGCAAGTGCTAAAACCTATTTTGGGCGAAACGCTTATCAATTTAGGAGGGACTGTTGCCCTGAAATCCACCCAACCCGAGCGCACTGCTTTTGCAGGAATTGCCACCGAGGGCAAAGCAGCACCTATCATCTGTTATGAAAGTATTTACGGCGAGTTTGTTACGGGCTATGTAAAGAAAGGAGCCAACTTTTTGGCGGTGCTCACCAATGATGCGTGGTGGCGTGACACTCAGGGTTACAAGCAGTTGCTCAGCTACACCCGCTTGCGCGCTATCGAAACCCGTCGCAGTGTCGCCCGCAGTGCCAATACGGGTATTTCGGCTTTTATCAACGGCAGAGGCGACCTGTTGCAAACCCTACCTTACGGTACCCAAGGTAGCCTCAAAGGCACGATTGCTCTAAACGATGAAGTTACTTTTTACGTACAAATGGGCGATTATATTGCACGAATAGCGTATTTTTTAGCGTTTTTTGTGTTTTTGTACGCTGTGTTGAGAAAACGAGAAACTCTCTAACGACTAATGACTAACGAACTAACACCTAAAAATGGAACACTACATCTCTAACGAAATCCTGCTTTTAGAACAACTCAACGCTATTATCGAAAGCGACACCCAACTGAAACTCTCAGAAGAAGCGGTGATCAACATCGAATCTTGCTATCGCTTTCTCGAGCAACAATTGCAAGCACGCCCTGAAGAGCTGGAACATCTCTTTGTGGGCTCAATGCCTCTCTTGCGCCACTACGCTTGTGGCATAGGCGAGCGCATCCCCAATGAGATTGTCAAGCTGATGCTCTTCCTCAAAATACAATCCTTCTCTTACGGTTATAGCGGAGTGCGATTGGCTTTGGTACAACGCCTTATCGACTTCTACAATCACGGCGTTTTCCCTGTGGTCTATTCTAAGGATATCCCCGATGAGCGCATCGCCTTGGCACATTTAGCTTTGCCACTTTTTGGCGAAGGCGAAGTGTGTATACAGCACAAAATCTATTCGGCTCAAGAGTTGGAAGCCAAATACGGTTGGCAACCCCTTGTGTTAGAAGGGCGTGAAGCTGATGCCCTGCTCAATGGCACCCAACTCACCACAGCCTACGGAGTTCACAACCTGCTCAAATCGCTCCGCCTTATCCAGTGGGCTGACTTTGTGGCTTCAGTCTCTACCCAAGTGTTTGGAGGAAATCTCTCGGCTTTCTCCGAGGCGATGCAAGTAGTCCGACCTCATAAAGGACTCATTGAAACCGCCGAACACCTGCGTAACCTCCTCAAGGATAGCACCCTCAATGAGAGTCCGCAGCCTTTTTCTTCAATGCCCGAAGCTTTTTGCTCTATTCCTCAAATTCACGGAGCTGTGCGCGAATCGATAGCCGCTATTCGCAAAGTGATTAAAACCGAAATGAATTCCGTTACCGATAATCCTATCCTCTTCCCCGAAACCCAAGAAATTATCTTTGGGGGCAACTCACACACCCTGCCTTTGTCACTCGCAATGGACTTTCTGGCGATTACCCTCACCAGCTTGGGCAACATCAGCGAACGACGTGTGTTTTATCTGTTGTCTAATATAGGAAAAGAGATAGAAACCGAGATCGATTATCCTATCTTCCAGCGTATTATTGAGGGAATTTTGAATGAAAACCGCCGATTGTCTACTCCTGCGAGTATTGAAAGTCCAATTTTATTTGAAAAAACGATAGATATTAAGGGAATGGGAGGTAGTTCGGCTATCAAATGCGTGCAAGTAGTGAAGAATATTGAAGAAATATTAGCGATTGAACTCATTTTAGCCACTTCACTGTGGAAAAAGAAACCCCTCGACTTCCATTCCGAGCTCTTTAAAGAGTATCTCACCTTTATGGAAGAAGGAGAGGTACATACACTAAAAAAACAAATAGAAAGAACTATACAATTTTTTAGCAGGTAACAGGTGACAAAAATAATTGTAACTTCCAACTAAAATCACTACTTTTGTCGCATTAAATTCTCAATTGTCAATTCTCAATTGTTTAAAACTATGAAAAAAATCCAAACACTTTTATCTATAGCCTTTTCGCTTTTGGCATTCCTCTCCTTTGCACAAAGCAACCGACTACTAATGTACATAGGTTCTTATACCGAAGGTGATAACTCCAAAGGTATTTATACCTATTATTTCAATCAGGATAACGGGAGCTTTGAGCCTATCAGCAGTACCGAAGCGAATAACCCTTCTTTCCTGACGCTTTCGGCTGACGGGAAGCGGCTGTATGCAGTGAGTGAGTACAATGACGGCAGGCAGGGTGCTTATTCCTTTGATGTGAGTGCCGATGGACTGCACCTGAGTAACCCTGTTTTCCGTACGATTGCTATTAAAAATATATATACTGAAACGAGCAAAGAGGGTGCCGACCCTTGCCATATCTATACGGATGGCAAAATGGTAGTTACCGCTAACTATACAGGGGGTGATGTGAGTACTTTCCCCTTAGATACTGAAAGCCGATTGCTACCCAAAAAAGATAATATTTTTTTCCCTGAAAAAAGTCGCGACCGCAAAGCGCATATCCACCAAATAGTACCTACGCCCGATGGGCAGTATTTGTTAGTAGTTGATTTAGGAAATGATTGTATCTATCGCATTGAAAAAAATAAATTAGCTATAGGGATGCACTGGGGTTGGGGCTTTAGGAGATATGTAAAAGTAGTGTATCAAGCTCCTGATGGGCAAGGCCCGCGACACCTCACTTTCAGCAAAAATGGTCGTTTTGTCTATCTCATCAACGAGTTGGGGGGCGAGTGTATTGTGCTCAGCTACCGCAAAGGCAAACTCAAAGAAGTACAACGCCTTATGGCCGATGAGGCGAATGGAGGCGGCAGTGCCGAGATAGCACTAAGTCCCGATGGTCGTTTTCTCTACACCTCTCACCGCTTGAAAAACGACGGGATTTCCATTTTTGCTGTTGATCCTCACAAAGGTACGATCGCCAAAGTAGGCTACCAACACACAGGCGTACATCCGCGTCATTTTGCGCTCACCCCTAATGGTAAATATCTATTGGTAGCCAATCGCGACAGCAACCAGATACAAATTTTTGAGCGCAACCTAACTACAGGCCTCCTCACCGATACCTCCCGCACCATCGAATTGCATAAACCTACTTGCATATTGTTTGCGAATCCCAACTAAAATCACTACCTTTGTCGCATTAAATTGTCAATTGTCAATTATTAATTGTTATGACTGATCTTGAAATCGCCCAAACGGCTCAAATGCTCCCTATCAAGGAGATCGCTAAAAAACTAAACATCAGCGAGGACGACCTCGACCCTTACGGGAAATACAAGGCCAAACTGCCCTTGCACCTCATCAACGTTGAGAAGATGAAAAAGAGCAAGTTAGTGCTCGTTACCGCTATTACCCCTACGCCTGCTGGCGAAGGAAAAACCACCGTGAGCATCGGCCTTACCGAAGGTCTTAATCGTATAGGCAAAAAAGCTATTGCTGTATTGCGCGAACCGTCCTTAGGCCCTGTGTTTGGCATCAAAGGGGGTGCCGCAGGCGGTGGCTACTCGCAAGTAGTGCCTATGGAGGATATCAACCTGCACTTCACAGGCGACTTCTCTGCCGTTGAAAAAGCAAATAACCTCTTGGCGGCAGTCATTGATAACAACATACAAAGCAAAACCCACTCCATTGGTATCGACCCGCGTACCGTGGTGTGGAAACGCGTGATGGATATGAACGACCGCGCCCTGCGTCATATAGTAGTGGGCTTAGGTGGTAGCACTCACGGAGTGCCTCGTGAAGATGGTTTTAACATCACTCCTGCTTCCGAGATTATGGCTATCCTCTGCTTAGCCGAAAGTTTTTCGGACTTGAAAAAGCGCATCGGTAACATCTATGTAGGCAAAAAAATCGACGGTACACCCGTATTTGCCCGCGATTTGAACGTGGTAGGAGCGATGGCGCTCTTGCTCAAAGAAGCGATCAAACCTAACCTCGTGCAGACTTTGGAGAATAACCCTGCGATCCTGCACGGCGGCCCCTTTGCGAGTATTGCTCAAGGTACAAACACCGTCTTGGCGACCAAAATGGGACTCTCTCTCGGCAACTTTGTGGTAACTGAAGCAGGCTTTGGTGCCGACCTTGGCGCCGAAAAATTCCTCAATATCAAATGTACTTCTGCTGATTTGGCTCCTGATGCCGTGGTGCTGGTGGCTACTATTCGCGCCTTGCGTCACCACGGGGGCGCTAAAAAAGAGGAATACAATACCCCCGACTTGCAAAAAGTGAAACTCGGTATTGCCAATTTGGAAAAACATATTGAAAATGTGCAACTCTTCGGACTCAAACCTGTAGTGGCGATCAACTTCTTCCCTAACGATAGCGAGGAGGAAATTGCTTATGTAAAAGAAGTATGTGCGCAAAAAGGCGTACAAGCAATTGTGAGCAAAGGCTTTAGCGAAGGGGGTAAAGGCACTGAAGAATTGGCACACGCGGTGGTGGCTATAGCCGAAAGCGGTGAAAGTTATTTCAGTCCGCTCTATAGCAATGAGGCGAGCATCGAAGAAAAAATTGCAACGGTAGCTACCAAAATTTACGGAGCTCGCAAGGTGAACTACAGTAGCAAAGCGCTCACTCAGCTCAAACAAATCAACAAATTAGGCTTTGACAAAATGCCTATTTGTATGGTGAAAACCCCTAAATCTCTCAGCGACGACGAGAAAAAACTCGCTCGCCCTACTGATTTTGAGGTAACCGTACGCGAATTTGAATTTGCAAGTGGTGCAGGTTTTGTCATTCCAATGCTCGGCGATACAATGCGTATGCCTGGCCTCCCCAGCGTTCCCGCCGCCGAAGGTATGGATATTGACGACAACGGCGTGATCACGGGACTCTCTTGATAGGTAAAATGAAAAAGATAAAGTAGTTATAGAGTTAAAAAAAACAGCTATTAAAATAGCTGTTTTTTTTATTCCGTTTGTAACCTATACTGCACTAGAACGGATAATTGATACCAAAGTTAAACACTGTATCTTTAATTTTGAATTTCTTGATCCATCGGTTGCCTATAGGTTCAGCGGGGTCATAAGTAGGCACACCCATATCGAGGCGAATGACAAAGAAATTAAAGTCGTAGCGCAAGCCGAAGCCTGTGCTCAAGCCGACATCTTTTAGGGAGGAAAGGTCTTTGAATTTATAGTCGTCAAAACGTGTATCATCAGCTATGTTCCAGATATTTCCTACATCGGTGAAGAGTGCACCTTTGAGAGCTCCTAAAATAGGAAAACGGTACTCAAGATTGAGTGTAATCTTCATATTTGCTTCGTTATAATCTAAAATGGAACCACTTGAACCAGGTCCTAAACGATAGGCTTTCCAACCACGGTTATCGGTAGTACCACCTGCAAAGTAGCTTTGAGAGAAAGGAATATTATCGGAATTGCCATAGGGAATTGCTATTCCTAAGAACGAACGAAATGCCAAAGAACTCTGTTTGGCTATTGGAAAATGCTTGATAAAATCGACTTCAGCTTTTGCATATTGAGCATATTCTACCCCAAAAAGCTTATTCTTGGTACTACCATCAGTATTTACTACTTTATAGGTAGCTGTGATAGCGTTGAGCAGACTTCCTGCTCCTTCTATTTTAAAACGAAGCTGAGAGAAGTCACGTTCAAAAAACTGCGATTTGCTATTGATGATGTAAGTAAAGCTGGTAGAAACAATAAAGTCGTTGTTCGTAATACGTCTATAGCGTTCATAAGTGGCATAAATAGGAATTATATCTTCATTTTGCACACTCAATGTTTGATTAAGTACATCTTCTATAAAGTTAAAAGTTCCTTCAGTAGGAGTAAGATTTCCTCTACTATCTACATATCGGCTTCCTAAACTATACTTCTTAGCTATATCATTCAATCTTTCATAAGTGCTTTGATAAATATTGTAAAAGTTTCCGGGGTTGATGTTGTTCACATACTGCACATTTATCAAATCTAAAATTACTTTATTCTTTTGATTACGGGGATTCCACACATAGCGCAATAAGCCCGAAGTGGTACGTTTATCGAGTCCTATATTTGTTTGGTAACTCATACCGGTTTGTAATATAGTTTGAGGAGTCATATAGTAGGGAATAATCTTACGCGTATTGAGCGGAAAGACAATAGAAGGGAAAATGAGGCGTATATCACCACTCACTTCTGAGGTATTGAAAAAGCGTGTATCTTTAAGGGTTGGTTGTGATGCAAAAGTACCTTGCAAGTTCAGTTCTAAGGTTTCAGCACCTCGAAAGACATTTCGTGCTGCGAAGGAAGTACCTATTCCAAAACCGATAGCTTCAATTTCGGAGCGTTTTACCTCATTGGTGAGTCGCAAAGAGAATTTATCTAAGGAGGATAGGTAGATATTTGCATCGAGTTTGTTTTGCAAAGTGTCGTTTGGAGTGTATTTAAACTCCATATTGGGGTAGCGGAACACGCACAGGTTGTTGAACTGTCGGTAGGTATTGCCACGCTCTAAATCGGAGTAGATTTGTCCTTTGCGGAGGCTTGTAGCGTGGTAGAGCACGCGTGGGCGATAACGCAACTTGTCTTTGTAATAAATAATCATATTGCGGTACTCTAATGAGTCTAACGTAGTCTTGTCTACTTTATTATCGTAATCGGTATAAAGGCGGATTTTGTTGAGGTAATGCACCTTGTATTTTTTGGTGGTAATTACATCGCCATCGCGTTCTATAAGGTCTCCTATATCAGTAGTTACTTGCAGTTTCTGGTCTTTTTGAGTTGTGACAGTATCGCGCTCTATTTGGAAATTGATAGAGTTCTGCTGGAAGGTATAAAAACCGTTGTTGCGAAAGAGCTCATAGAGGCGTGAACGCTCATTGCTAAAATCGGTGAGCTGGTAAGGGGCTCCTGATTTTAGGAAGGTTTTTGACTTGTGTTGTTGGTATAATGAATCTATTTCAGGAGAAGTGATATGAGTTTTGAGGCTATCTAAATAGTAACGTTCACCGGTAGTGATGTAATAACTCACTTTGGCTTGTTGTTTTTCTTCTTTGGGAAGGATAAAAATACTATCGGATACTTTGGCATTGAAATAACCTATACTTTTGAAATAAGCCCCCAATTGCTTGTCGGTTTTGTGTACACGTGCTGTATCTAAGATTGCAGGTGCTTCACCTATCTTCTGCAATTGGTGATCAATACCCGAAACCAAAAACGATTTCTGTAAGCGACCTACTTGTTTTTTAGATAGGAAACCGTTGAGGAACTTATGCCAACGAGGGTGGGTATCGAGCCATTGTACAAATTCTGCTTCGGCATTAGGATTTCCTAAATTATAGATATAAAGGCTCAAGGGCATACCTAAAATATACGAATTAGGCTTTTGTAACACAAAATTGTTTATCTTTGCATCGTCGGTTTTGGCACCATTCACGTATACGGTATTTTCACGGAGCAAGTGGCGGTCTTTAGGCACGCGTTTGGTAGCATCGCACGAGGTGAGTGCAATGGCTAAGAGGAATAGCCAACCGATGAGGCTTAGTGGGGAATGTGTATTTCTCACAAGTTTTTGTTTTTAGGGCTCAAAAGTACACAATTATTTTATGGTTAGCAAAAATCAACTTAAATTAATTCAGAAATTACAGCAGAAGAAATACCGCAACGAGCTGAATTTCTTTACGGTAGAAGGAAAAAAGAGCATTGTAGAATTTCTGCAAGCGGGTTATCGTTTAGAGCTACTTATCGCCACTGAGGTGTTTGCTGAAGCCTTAGCTGGTTACCCTGTTACGCTTGTGAGCAAGGAGGAGCTGAAGAAGGTAAGCAACCTGAAAAACCCCGATGAGGGTTTGGCGGTTTTTCACCAACGTTCGCACAAGGGAATATTACAGGAGGGTGTTATTTTGGCGTTGGACAATGTGCAAGACCCTGGTAATCTGGGTACTATTATCCGTTTGTGCGATTGGTTTGGCATTGAGACATTGCTGTGCAACAGCCAAACGGTGGATTGCTACAACCCGAAGGTAGTACAAGCCACAATGGGGTCGCTCACGAGGGTTGCGGTACATTATGTGGATTTAGCGGGCTTTTTGGCAACTTGTGCGCTACCTGTTTACGCAATGGATTTGGAAGGTGAGAACCTCTATACTACCGTATTTCCCGAAGATTGTGTACTGATTTTAGGGAATGAAGCCAATGGTATTAGCACAGAAGTGGGTGCTTTGGCTAACCATAGAATTACCATTCCGCGTTTTGGGAAACTGCAACAGACGGAAAGCTTGAATGTAGCAATGGCAGGGGCGGTGATCTTAGGTGAGATAAGAGGTAAGAAATGAGAAAATCAGGAAATCAGAAAATTAAAAGATTCGCAGGTGAAAACGAAGAAAATCGGAAGAGTTCAGAAGAGGTGATTTAGGTAAAAGATGAAAGATGAGCTATAAAATGGGTGTGCTTAGCTTATACAAAGCTTATAGGATACTTATACGAATCTTGGACGATTGTTATACAAAGGGTGTATAAGTGATTGATTAATACTGTAATACGATAATACTAAAAATGCCAATAATAGGGTTTCGAGACGAAAGAAAGAGGTGGTAGCACGACGGGCAGTGTGAGCCACACGGGCAGGTGGAAAATTAGAGGCAATAGGGTTGTGACGGTCATTATTGTTGTATAAGCATCTTTTTAATATTGTATAAACCTCCTCCTATTCACATACTCCGCTCTCTCGGACTTCCCTCAAGGGGGAAGTGCGAGTCGTACAGGCGGGGAAGAAATTAGAGAATTAGAAAATTTGGAAAGTGAGAAAATATGCAGAAACCTCCCCCTAACCCCCTCTCCGAGGGGGAATGTAGGGACGGAAAAAAAATATATCCTCTGAAAAAACATCCCCCCTGCCCCCCTCAAGGGGGGAAATGTGATACACCTCAAGGGAGGAAATGTGATGCAAAAGTGAGATTAATATCCTCCTATTCACATACTCTGCTCTCGCGGACAACCTCTAAAGGGGGAGTGTAGTGACGGGAAAAGAGGGAGCTATAGCGACGTTAATTAGGCTTTTCTGTCAAATTGTCACCTTTTTAGGTTTTGGCAAATTATTTGCTACCGACTAACGAAATAGAATTAAAAATGAATCATTATGGCTACTAAAGATATTAAAAAAGAAGACTTAGAACTTGAACGAGATATAGCGGAGGAGACTCCTACTGAAGATATAGAGCAAGTGGATGAATTTCCTGAGAATGAAGCTGAAGGAGAAACTACTGATGCTGAGGTAGAAATACCTGAAGAGCTTGAAGATATTGCTGATGAGGAACTTCCTATAGAAAAAGAGGACTCAGTTAATAATGGAGAAGCTGAGGATGTGGAAGCCCCTACTGGGAAACGTGAAGTTCCAGAGGAATATTTTACCAAAGAAAGAGATAGGTATTTGCGTTTGTTTGCTGAGTTTGAAAACTATAGAAAACGGACTGCTAAAGAACGTGCGGAACTTCTTAAAACGGCTGGACAAGACATTTTGTCAGCTATGTTGCCTATTGTAGATGATTTTGATCGTGCTTTGGTGGAATTGGCAAAATCGGGTGATGAGAAGACTCTTAAAGGGGTAGAGCTCATCTATAACAAGTTAGTAAACACACTGAAATCAAAGGGATTAGAGAGAATGGAGGTTGCTCCTAACGATGTTTTTGACAGTGAAATCCACGATGCGATTACTCAAATTCCTGCTGCTACGCCTGAATACAAGGGTAAGATAGTAGATGTAGTGCAAACGGGCTACAAGTTGGGTGATAAAATAATACGTTTCCCTAAAGTAGTAGTGGCACAATAAGGAGAAGAGGATGAAGAGAGATTACTACGAAATATTAGAAGTACAGAAGACAGCGACGACTGCGGAAATAAAAAAAGCTTACCGCAAACAAGCTTTGAAATATCACCCGGACAAGAACCCGGGGGATAAAGAGGCTGAAGAGAACTTTAAATTGGCAGCTGAAGCCTATGAGGTGCTAAGCGATGAGAACAAACGCGCCCAGTATGACCGCTTTGGTCACGCTGCCTTTGAAGGAGGTATGGGTGGCGGAGGCTTTTCGATGGATGATATATTCAGCCAGTTTGGAGATATTTTTGGTGGGCATTTCTCAGGGTTCAGTGGTTTTAGTGGTTTTGAAGGAAGCAGTCAGCAACAAGTGTACGTAAAAGGAGAAAACTTGCGTATACGGGTGAAAGTTACGCTTGAGGATATTGTAAAAGGTACTGAGAAGAAAGTAAAAGTACGCCGAAAGGTGAAAGCTGAAGATACTACCTATAAAACTTGTCCTACTTGTCACGGGCGTGGGCAAATAGTGCGCCAAGTGAATACGATGCTGGGTGTAATGCAAACGGCTACTACTTGTACTGCTTGTGGAGGCTCGGGCGAAGTGATTGACAAACGTGGAGCAGAGAGCGATTCACAAGGGTTAAAGACTGTAGAGGAAACTATACCTATCACAATTCCGGCAGGGGTGATGGATGGTATTCAGTTAAAGATAAATAACAAGGGTAATGAGGCGCCGACCAAGAATAGTGTAGCGGGAGATTTGCTTGTGCTGATTGAAGAACAAGAGCACGAGACTTTAAAACGCGAAGGCGACAATTTGCACTATGACCTTTATATCAGCTTCCCTGAAGCCGTTTTGGGGGTTAGTAAGGAGATTGAGACGGTTACAGGCAAAGTGCGTATTAAATTGGAAGAGGGAATACAGTCGGGCAAGATATTGCGCTTGCGTGGCAAAGGTGTACCGAATTTGCAAGGCAGAACGACGGGAGACCTTATCATTCACGTGAATGTATGGACACCTAAAAAACTCACAGACAAGCAAAAAGCATTTTTTAAGGAAATGCAAGACGACGAGAACTTTACTCCTAAGCCGGACAAGAATGACAAATCGTTTTTTGAGAAAGTAAAAGAAATGTTTTCATAGGTTATTATTTTATTTAATAATTCAAAGAGAGACTGCTAAGGAGGTGGTCTCTCTTTGTTTTTTAGGTAAAAGGTAAGAGATAAAAGGTAAAAACAGTGATAGCTGATATATGAGTAAAAAATGAGATGAAAGAGATATTGTTATTATATCAGGAAAAAGTTGTACCTTTGTACTTCAAAAGTCGTGTAATACGACAGATAATTACACTAATTAATTTGTAAGTAAATATGTTAGGAATTATTTTTACTATTTTAGTAGCAGTGGAGCATTTGTACATCTTGTATATGGAGATGTTTGCTTGGGAGACACGTGGTAAGGCATTTTTTAAGTCGCTACCTGAACATTTATTTGCTGAGACGAAGACTTTGGCGGCTAATCAAGGGTTGTACAATGGTTTTTTGGTAGCGGGACTCGTGTGGAGTTTCTGCATTAGCGACCCTATGTGGAGCGTTTACGTGCGTTTGTTTTTCTTGGGGTGTGTAGCCGTAGCAGGTATTTATGGCGCCTTGACTGCTTCTAAGAAGATATTTTTTGCACAAGCACTGCCTGCTATAATAGCGATATGCTTTACAGTACCTTTCTAGCGACTAATGACTAAAAAACTAACGACTAAATGTTACAAGATATTTTAAATTTCCGTAGGGCGGTGCGTTATTACGCCCCTACACCCATTAGTGAAGAAAAGGTGCGCGAATGCCTCAAACTCGCAACCTTGGCTCCTACGAGTTCGAATATGCAACTGTACGAGTTGTACCATATCACTGATAAGGCTACACTCGAAAAATTGGCTCACGCTTGCCTCGACCAGCGCACAGCTACAACGGCTCAGCAAATGGTAGTGTTCGTAACCCGCCAAGACAAGCACCGCGCTCACGCTCGTGCTATCTTGGAGTTTGAAAGGGGGAATGTGCAGCGCAATAGTCCACCTGAACGACAAGCTAAACGCATTAAGGACAAGGAGGCTTATTATGGCAAACTAATGCCCTTTGTGTATAGCCGATTTTTTGGTTTGTTGGGCTTGTTTCGCAAGGCGTTTGGCAGTGTGGTAAGTTGGTTTCGTCCTATGATGCAACAGCTTTCTGAAAGCGATATACGTGTAAGTGTACACAAGAGCTGTGCGCTCGTGGCGCAAACCTTTATGCTCGCAATGGCTGAGGAGGGTTACGATACTTGTCCGTTAGAAGGCTTTGACAGCCGCCGCATTAAGAAGTTGTTACACTTGCCTTGCAGAGCAGAGGTGAATATGGTCATCACCTGTGGCTTGCGTGAAGAGCGCGGTATCTGGGGAGAGCGGTTTAGATTGCCGTTTGAGGAAGTGTATAAACACAATTGACAATTAACAATTAGCAACAATGAAACTCTATAAAATTACAGATATTACAGCCTATAATTCAGGTTTTGCTTGTTTGCGTCCCAGCAATACACAATCAGTAAGAAAAGTAAAGGAGCTTGATGTGTGGTGGGATAGTTTTTATAGTGGAGGTAAAAAGATAGGCGATTTCGTAGGTTGTGTTGGAATAAAAGTAGCTAAAATTTCTGTTTTTGAAACACTTCAAAAGCATTTTAAGAGCTTGGAAGGAGTGCCTTTGCGCATTAATAAAACACAGCAAGAATTAAAAGCTAAGAACCCTAAACGCCTGCGCTGGCTACCACAAGAAGAAATACCTCTAACCGCCTTTTATTCGCCTGTTTACTTTGACTGCTTGCCAGAGAGTACTATTGTAAGGAGTGAGAGAGGTATTGAGGAGCTCATAGGTGTTGCCGATTTCAAAGGAGATATCCTCACCCCTCGTGAAGAAGGGAAAGGTCTCTTTTTCAGTGCTGAAGCTATAGAAAGCTATGATTTCTTTACCCTAACTAACTCAAATCTGTTGCTTTGTACTGAACGTGTAAAAACCTTTTGTGAGACACAAGGCTATGGAAATGTAGTGTTTTTGGAAATGGGAGAGGTGGTGTAATTAGCAAATGTAAAAATTAGCAAATTAGCAAATGAACTATGATTAAAAATATATCACATAACGTCTATATAGTCCTAATATGCTATATAGTAATGGTTTGCTCTATGAATGTCTTCAACTATATGATTATCAAACCTGGAATGGAGGTAATACCCTCTTTTTCATTAGAAGGATTGCAAGCCCTTGTCGCTGCTTTTGCAGTGCCTTTCCTACTGTTTTTTGACTTCTTGCGCAAAGGCGACGTGATACCTCTTGCCATTTGTACCATTGTAGTCTTTGGCCCTCTGTTGCTCTATATTGTTATTCCCTCAATATTCAAGATCAAAAGCAAAAACTATTTTCTTAACACCGATGTCGCCGTGTTTATCGTTTACGGATTGATGATGTTATTTACATTAGCTGTAGGGATCTCAGCCGTCATAGCTGTTCCAGCTTATATTTTTATGCTATATTTTAGAAATCTACAATATAAGAAAGCTCAAGTGTAAGAAATTTAAAAAGATCAACGAAGTATAGCTAAAGCTATAGAAATTAAACAAAAATGTATAAGAAAATTAAACAAAAATAAAGGCTTCGCCTTTTGAAGTAGCGAAGCTACTAATTTTCTTTTAATTCTGTAACTAATTTTCTGCAAATTTCTGTGGCGAGCCACACTTTATTAAAAATAAAATTTTGTGTGTTTGACCAAATTTGCTAATTGACAAATTATCCGTACCTTTGCCGTGTTTAACTAAACAAACTTAAGAAAAATGTATCCAATTAAATTTAAACCCATCTTAAAAGAACGTATCTGGGGAGGTACGAAATTGAAAACTTTGTTTAACAAGCCTATCGAAAGCGATATTACGGGCGAAAGCTGGGAAGTATCGGGCGTGCCTGGCGACATCTCGGTAGTGGCAAATGGGGCTCTCGAAGGCAAGAGTTTGCAAGAACTTATTGACTTGTACCCTAATGAGTTGTTAGGCAAACACGTTCACGAACGCTTTGGTCGTGATTTCCCTATCCTCATCAAGTTCATAGATGCGCGCGAAGACCTATCCATCCAGGTACACCCTAACGACAAACTCGCAAAAGAACGCCACAACTCTTTTGGCAAAACCGAAATGTGGTACGTGCTCCACGCCGATGAGGGTGCTGAATTGATCGTTGGTTTTAACAAAACAGTAACCAAAGAAGAATACCAGCAACACCTCAACAACGGAACACTCACCGAAATTCTCAACTATGAGCAAGTGCACGATGGTGATACGTTCTTTATCAATACGGGCAAGGTACACGCCATCGGCAAGGGGATTATCATTGCCGAAATCCAGCAAACCAGCAATATAACCTACCGCGTGTACGACTTCAACCGTCGTGATAAAAATGGCAATTTGCGCGAACTCCACACTGAACTCGCTCTCGATGCTATTGATTACGAGAAAAAAGACGACTTCAAAGTGGCGTACAGCAAAGATACGAACACTGTGAACAAAGTGGTGAACTGCCCTTACTTTATCACCAACTTGTTGCCGCTTCCTGCAGGTTATGAAAAACAACTCTCTCAAGACGATTCGTTCCATATCTATATGTGTGTAAAAGGCGAAGGTACCCTCAGCGATGGTACGACTGAATTGCCTATCAAGCAAGGTGAAACCATCTTGTTCCCTGCCTCTTGCCACAAATTAGAGGTAAAAACCAAAGGAATGGATTTGTTGGAAGTGTATATATAGCATAGGTCTTATGCCTCAGAATAGTTATAACACCTAAGGCCTATGGCCTGTTGCCTAAGGCCTAAAAAAAACTAAACACTAAAAATATGTATCGTTCAAGAATTAAGGGATTAGGCTTTTACGTCCCTGATAATGTAGTTACTAATGACGACCTCTCCAAACTAATGGATACCAGCGACGAATGGATTCAAGAGCGCACGGGTATCAAAGAGCGTCGTCATGCTCTCAAAGGCGGTGATACCACTACCTCTATGGGGGTGAAAGCGAGCCTCAAAGCCATTGAAGCGGCTCAAATTGATAAAAATGACATCGATTTTATCGTGTTCGCTACCCTAAGTCCGGATTTTTACTTTCCTGGCTGTGGGGTGCTAGTGCAAAAGGAATTGGGCTTGCCTCACATCGGGGCGCTCGACATTCGCAACCAATGCTCTGGGTTTATCTATGCCCTCTCGGTAGCCGACCAGTACATCAAAACGGGTATGTACAAGAATATCCTCGTGATAGGTGCCGAAACACAATCACCTGCCTTGGATATGACCACCCGCGGTCGCAATATGGCGGTGCTCTTCGGCGATGGGGCGGGAGCGGCGGTAGTTTCACGCTCCGATGACCCTGAGCGCGGTATCCTCTCTACGCATTTGCACAGTCAAGGGGAACACGCCGAACAATTGGCGATGATCGCTCCTGGGGTGGGTACCAAATGGGTGCCTCAAATCTTAGCTGAAAACGACCCCGATGATGTGAGCTATTACCCCAATATGAACGGTCAGTTTGTATTCAAAAATGCCGTAGTGCGCTTTGCTGAAGTGATAGAAGAAGGACTCAAAACTAACGGACTCTCACGCGAGGATATCAATATGCTGGTACCTCACCAAGCGAACTTGCGCATCTCTCAATTCGTACAACACCAGTTCAAACTCACCGACGACCAGGTATTTAACAACATAATGAAGTACGGTAATACCACCGCAGCTTCAGTGCCTATCGCTCTTACTGAAGCTGTACAACAAGGCAAAATCAAGGACGGCGACATCGTAGTGCTCGCTGCCTTTGGTAGTGGCTTTACTTGGGCAAGTGCCATCATTCGTTGGTAGCCACAGCGTGGCAGGCTATTAAGAAAGGCTATTGAACATTCTAATCTGTTCAATAGCCTTTCTTATTATGTAACTTACACTTTTAAATTACCTTGTGGCTTGTAGTGATCATTTATCATTGAGCATTAAGCATTATGATAAGTTCTTTGCGAAGATCAGCTTCTGTGAGATTATTAGTAGCTCCTAAGCCTTTGCTCTTTAAGTCTATTTCGCGCAAGGTAGCTATGATGGCACTCACACGCTTCATCGGGTAGTGTTGCGCTCCTGAACGCAGGTCTTTGATACCAAAAATAGGCACTTTCAAGGTAGCCATTACGTTCTTATCACTTTGATCAGTGAGACCGTGGTAGCCTAAGAGCTGTTGAAAATACCCGTAGAGCACAAAAAGGGTAACTACTAAAGGGTTATCTTTAGGATTATCGGCGAAGTGTTTGAGAATACGCGTTACCTTATAAGTATCTTTTGTGGCTATGGCGCTCTTGAGCTCATAGTTGTTGAACTCCTTGCTAATCCCTATGTTCTTCTCTATAATATCAGGCGTTACTTCTGTATTTTTGGGGACGATGAGCGCCAATTTGTTTACCTCGTTTTGTATCCTACTCAGGTCGGTACCCAAGAAATCTACTAACATTTGTACCGCTTTAGGCTGAATACTGAGATGTTTCTTCTTCAACACATCGGGTAACCACGTAACTATCTGATTCTCGTAGAGTTTTTTACTATCTAAGAGCACGCAATCCTTATTCTTCTGCAAGGTTTTCAGCAATTTCTTGCGAGCGTCTAACTTTTCGTATTTGTAACAAAACACCAGTACGGTCGTAGGCGTAGGGTTCTCAACATAAGGCACAAGTTGGTCGATAGTGCTTTTGAGGTTTTGCGCCTCTTTTACGATAATCACTTGGTAATCGCTCATCATCGGGAACCTGCGTGCATAATCAATAATAGCGGGCACACTCACATCTTGACCATAGAGCACTATCTGGTCAAATCCCTTTTGGTCTTCTTGTAATACGTGCTCTTCAATGTAATCAGAGACCACATCTATGAAATAAGGCTCTTCCCCCATCAAAAAGTAAATAGGGACTATAATTTCTTTTTTTATGTTAGCTACGATGCTTTTTACTTCATTCATAATGCAAAAATACAAAAATTATTGTACTTTTGCAGTATGGAAGCTCTAAATTTTAAAAACTACCCTTTTCGCCTCAAAAAAGCTGACGATAAGCTGTGGATATTCGATCCCATTCGTCGCAAGTATGTGGTACTACAACCCGAAGAATGGGTGCGCCAGCACGTAGTACATTTCCTCATAGAAGAAAAAGGTTATCCAAAATCGCTTATCAATGTCGAGAAAAAGCTCTCTGTAAACGGACTCACTAAGCGTTACGATGTGGTAGTCTATTCCAAAAAAGGAATAGTGCTCTTGGTAGTGGAATGCAAAGCGCCCAACGTGACCATCACCCAACAAACATTCGACCAGATTGCACGCTATAACCTCAGCCTTAACGCTCAATACCTAATGGTTACCAACGGTATAAATCATTATTATTGCCAAATGGACTATAACCAATACAAATATATATTCTTAACAGACCTTCCTCATTATAACAACCTCACTCTATGACTCTCGCCATCGTAATACTCAACTGGAACGGCAAAACGCTGTTACAACAATTCCTCCCCTCGGTAGTGCACTGTTCTCCAGAAGCACAAATCTATGTGGTAGACAATGCTTCTACCGACGATTCCGTCGCTTTCCTGCGCTCACACTTCCCCGAAGTAACAATCATAGAAAACCCTACTAACAGCGGTTATGCAGGAGGCTACAACCGCGCTTTGCAACAAATTGAAGCTGATGTCTACTGTCTGCTCAACTCCGATGTTCGAGTAACCGAAGACTGGCTCACTCCCATCCTACACCTTTTTGAAGACGAGCGCATTGCTGTGGTACAACCCAAGATAAAAGATGAAAAACGTCCCTCCTTTTTTGAGTACGCAGGAGCAGCTGGAGGCTTTATCGATAAGTACGGTTTCCCGTATTGCAGAGGGAGAGTATTTGAGCGTGTAGAAGAAGATAAAGGTCAGTACAACATCCCTTCACCCTCCCCCATCTTTTGGGCATCGGGGGCGTGTTTTTTTATTCGCGCAGAAGTATTTCACCTATTAGGTGGTTTCGACGAAGATTTCTTCGCCCATCAAGAGGAAATCGATTTGTGCTGGCGGGTGCATCACCTCGGCAAGCAGGTAGTCTATTGTGCCGAGAGCACCGTTTATCACGTAGGAGGAGCAACGCTCACACCAACTAACCCTAAGAAAACCTACCTCAACTTCCGCAACAGCCTGTTTATGTTGCTCAAAAACCTACCCACTAAGAGCCTCTACCCTACCCTTTTCATCCGTATGGTACTCGATGGCATTGCAGGTATCCGCTTCTTATTACAAGGCAAACCGCGCTTCACATACGAAATCATTAGGGCTCATTTGCATTTCTACAAAAGGTTTTCCTTCTTTAAAAAGAAACGTCCCTCTCTGCCTATCAGCAATTATTACCAAAAGAAATCCATTGTGTGGGAACACTTTGTTGTAGGTGATAGATAAATAGATGTCTGTTTGATATATAACAATTCTCTTTTCTGTCACACTTTCCCCTAGTGCCTATGGACTAAGGCCTATTACCTATTCCTCTTTCTTTCGTATCGAAACCCTATTTTTAGTATTATTAGCATTATTGCATTATGGTATTAATCAATCACTTATACGCCCTTTGTATAACAATCGTCCAAGATTCGTATAAGTATCCTATAAGCTTTGTATAAGCTCCACATACCCTTTTTACCTTTTACCTTTCATCTCTTACCTAAAAACACCCTTCCGAACCTCTCCGTTTCCTTCCGAAACCACTGATATGTCACTTTTAGCGGTATACACTTTGACAAAGTTTTTAATCGTCTGTCGTGCTACGACCTTTGTCAAAGTTGATGATTAGCTTTATTTCCTGCGCTAACACAAGCTAAAAGCTCGCTTTTCTAAGACCCTCAGCGTTTTCCAAGTTCCTCCAACAAGTCTGAAATGTCCGACTCGTCCGACTCGTCCTAACAATTCCAACCAATCTCCCCCTTACTGCCTGTGCGGCTCGTACCTGCCCGTCGTGCTACGACCTCGCACTTGCCCGTGCGGCTCGCACCTAATTTCCAAATTTGCTAATTTGATAATTAGTTTGTACCTTTGCAACTGAAAAATAACTTGACCGTTATGAAAAGAAAAACTATTCTCATTATTTTAGCCGCTGTACTGCTGATGATTATACTAATTATCGGCAAAAAAGCAGGTTGGTTTGGCGATAATAACAACGCCGTAAATGTCGAAACTCAAAAGGTAATCCCTACAACACTCACTCAAAAAGTGTCTGCTACAGGAAAAATACAGCCCGAGCTCGAAATCAAGCTGTCGTCTGAAGTATCAGGTGAAATTATAGAACTCCCTGTAAAAGAAGGACAAATGGTAAAAAAAGGCGACCTTTTAGTCCGCATCAACCCCGATATTTACCAATCGGTAGTAAAACGTAGCGCCGCCAGTTTAGAAACCGTACGCGCCAGCTTACAACAATCCAGCGCAACCCTTAAAGAAGCCGAAGAAAGCTATAAACGCAACAAAGTGTTGTTCGAAAAAGGCGTAATCTCAAAATCCGACTGGGACAAAGCAGTTTCAGCCTACGAAGTAGCCAAAGCCTCACGCGAATCGGCACGCTTTAATGTGCAAAGCGCTATGGCAAGCGTATCCGAAGCCCAAGACAACCTCAAAAAAACCATCATCTACTCCCCTACCGATGGCACCATTTCTAAGCTCAGCGTAGAATTAGGCGAGCGCGTAGTAGGTACTATCCAAATGTCCGGTACCGAGATTATGCGCGTGGCGAACCTACATAATATGGAAGTAGAAGTAGATGTAAATGAGAACGATATAGTAAAAATAATCGTAGGCGACTCAGTGAATGTAGAAGTAGATGCTTACCTCAAACGCGTGTTCAAAGGCACCGTTACCAATATCGCTAATACCGCCAATACCACTACCAGTGTAGACCAAGTAACCAACTTCAAGGTAAAAATACACATCGAAGAATCTTCCTACAAAGACCTATTAGAAGGAAAGCCAGCCGGTTATTCGCCTTTTCGCCCCGGTATGACAGCCACCGTCGATATTATCACCCAAACCAAAAAAGACGTCGTAGCAGTGCCTATCAGCGCCATTATTGTAAAAAAGAAATCTGAAATTGACCCCAAAACACCTAAGGAAGAAGCCGACAAAAAGCAAGAAGCCATATTCGTACTCAAAGATGGCAAAGCCGAATTGCGCGCCGTAACTACAGGCATTCAAGACAATGTAAATATCGAAATTCTCTCAGGAGTATCCAAAGACGAAACCATTATCACAGGACCCTACAGTGCCGTAAGCAAAACCCTAAAAAATGGCGATATTGTTCAAACAACTAACAAATAAATCTCATTTTTTTCTCATTTTGTTTGCACATTCAATAAAATATATTACTTTTGCGCGAAATTTATAAAATTCTATTAGTTTATGTATTGGACGTTAGAACTCGCATCTTATTTAAGTGATGCTCCTTGGCCTGCAACCAAAGACGAGCTTATCGATTATGCAATCCGTACAGGAGCCCCTATGGAAGTGGTTGAAAACCTTCAGGAAATTGAAGACGAAGGTGATATGTATGAATCTATCGACGAAATCTGGCCTGATTACCCGTCAGAAGAAGACTACCTGTGGAATGAAGATGAATATTAAAAACCTAAATAAAAAAGTCTCTTTGAGGAGACTTTTTTTAATTAAAAAATTACCAGATTAGTAAATTAGCAAATAAAGAAAGTGACAAAATGACAGTGTTTATTATTTTGGTATATTTATTGACAAAAAAATAATTACCCGTGCGGCTCGCACCATTAATAATTAATCATTAATAATTAATCATTATAATGAGTATTATCAATTCCCTTATTAAAATTTTCGTTGGCGATAAAGCCAAAAACGACCTCAAAGCAATTCAACCTATTGTTGAAAAAATAAAATCTTATGGCGCTCAGTTAGAAAATATCTCTAACGATGAGCTCCGTGCTAAAACTCTTGAGTTCAAACAAAAAATTAAAGACGCTCGCGCTGAATTCGACGCTAAAATAGCCGACCTCGAAACTCAAGCCAGCGCTACCGATGATATCGACGCAAAAGAAGACCTCTACGCCGAAGTAGATAAACTCAACGCCGAAGCTTATCAAGCTTCTGAAAAGGTGTTGAACGAAATCCTGCCTGAAGCTTTCGCTACTATGAAGGAAACAACTCGTCGTTTTGCTAATAACGAAACGATTACCGTTACGGCTACCGAGCACGACCGCGAACTCTCGGCTACTCACGATTATGTGACTATCGAGGGGGACAACGCCGTGTGGAAAAACCACTGGGACGCTGCCGGTAAAGATGTTACTTGGGATATGGTACATTACGATGTACAGCTCATCGGGGGGATTGCGCTCCACCAAGGTAAAATCGCCGAAATGCAAACAGGGGAAGGTAAAACGCTCGTGGCTACCTTGCCAGTTTACCTCAACGCCCTTACAGGTAATGGGGTACACCTCGTTACTGTGAACGACTACCTCGCGCGTCGTGATAGCGCGTGGATGGGACCTTTATTCGAGTTTCACGGACTTAGAGTGGATTGTATCGACAACCACCAACCGAACTCCGAAGCGCGTCGCCGTGCCTACAACGCCGATATTACGTATGGTACTAACAACGAATTTGGTTTCGACTATCTGCGCGACAATATGGCGCACACCCCCGAAGACCTCGTGCAACGCGCTCACAACTACGCTATTGTCGATGAGGTCGACTCTGTATTGATTGACGACGCTCGTACCCCGCTCATCATCTCTGGCCCTACCCCTAAAGGGGAATTACACGAATTCAACGAGCTCAAACCTTTGGTTGAAGATTTGGTAAACAAACAACGCGCTTATCTTACTAAGGTGTTGGCCGATGCGCGTAAACTCATCGCCGAAGGAGATGCCAAAGAAGGTGGATTCCAGCTCTTGCGTGTGTATCGCGGCTTGCCTAAGAACAAAGCCCTCATCAAATTCCTCAGCGAAGAAGGCGTAAAACAACTCCTCCAAAAAACCGAAAATTACTATATGCAGGACAACAATCGCGAAATGCCTAAGGTAGATGCCGAATTGTACTTCGTGATTGATGAAAAAAATAATCAAATTGAGCTTACCGACAAAGGTTTTGCCGATATTGCTTACGATGGTGATAAAGATTTCTTCGTATTGCCTGATATTGGGGTGGAAATCGCCAATATCGAGAACCAAGGTCTTCCTATTAAAGAAGAAGCTAAACTAAAAGATAAACTCTTCCAAGATTTTAGCGTAAAAAGCGAACGCATTCACACCCTCAACCAATTGCTCAAAGCGTATACCCTCTTTGAAAAAGATGTAGAGTACGTAGTAATTGACAACAAAGTGCTCATCGTCGACGAGCAAACAGGTCGTATAATGGACGGTCGTCGTTATTCCGACGGTTTGCACCAAGCAATCGAAGCCAAAGAGAATGTGAAAATTGAGGCTGCTACCCAAACGTACGCGACCATTACCTTGCAAAACTACTTCCGTATGTACAGCAAGTTATCGGGTATGACCGGTACGGCCATCACCGAGGCGGGTGAGTTCTGGGAAATCTACAAACTCGACGTAATGGAAATCCCTACCAACCGTCCTATTGCGCGTAAAGACCAAAATGACCTCATCTACAAAACCAAACGCGAGAAATACAACGCGGTAATCGATGAGGTGGTAAAACTCTCAGAGGCAGGTCGCCCAGTGCTCATTGGTACTACTTCGGTGGAAGTGTCCGAACTCCTCAGCCGTATGCTTACAATGCGCAAGATCAAGCACAATGTCCTCAACGCGAAGTTGCACAAAAAAGAAGCTGAAATCGTAGCCGAAGCAGGACACGCAGGCGTGGTAACTATCGCGACCAATATGGCGGGACGTGGTACGGATATCAAGCTTACCCCTGAAGTAAAAGCCGCTGGAGGTCTGGCTATCATCGGTACGGAACGCCACGATTCACGCCGTGTCGACCGTCAGTTGCGCGGTCGTTCTGGTCGTCAAGGTGACCCGGGTAGCTCTCTCTTCTTCGTATCGCTCGAAGATAACCTAATGCGCCTCTTCGGTTCTGAACGTATCGCCCGACTAATGGACAGCCTTGGTCACAAAGAAGGCGACGTAATCCAGCACTCTATGATGACCAAACGCATCGAGGCCGCTCAAAAGAAAGTAGAGGAAAACAACTTCGGTATGCGTAAACGACTCTTGGAGTACGACGACGTGATGAACGCGCAACGCAAGCAAATTTACAACCGCCGTCGCCACGCCCTCGAAGGACAACGCCTCAAAGTGGATTTGGCGAACATCATTTTCGATACTTGTGAGAACATCGTTGAAAACAACAAAGGCGGTAACAACTATAAGAATTTCACTTTTGAGCTCATCAAATATTTTGCGCTCAAAACTCAAATCTCTGAAAGTGAATTTGCCAAACAATCAGCAAACGATCTTACTTTCACCCTTTATCACGAAGTACTCAAACACTATCAAGAAAAAGTGGAACGCAGTGCCGCTCAGGCTTTCCCTGTGATTAAAGAGGTGTACGAGAATCCTAACAATACGTACGAGCGCATCGTAGTGCCTTTCACCGACGGCGAGAAGATGCTCAACATCGTAACCGACCTGAAAGAGGCGTACGAAAGTCAGGGTAAAAAACTCATCAGCGATTTTGAGAAGAACATCACCCTCGGCATCATCGATGAAGAGTGGAAAACTCACCTCCGCCAAATGGATGAACTCAAACAATCAGTACAATTGGCGGTACACGAACAGAAAGACCCGTTGCTCATCTACAAGTTTGAGGCTTACCAATTGTTCAAAACAATGCTCGACAAGGTGAACAAAGAGATTGTATCTTTCTTGTTTAGAGCCGAATTGCCATCGCAAAACGCTCCTGTGCAGGAAGCCCACGCGCCTCAACGCGTTCGTGAGCAGTATCAAACCAACAAGGAAGAGACTCTCAACAGCGACGAGATGGCACAACGCGCCCGCGAAGTAGGCCAACAAGCCTCACAGCGCCGTTCGGTAGTCGAAACCATTGTACGCGAGCAACCTAAAATAGGCCGCAACGAGAAGGTAATCGTTCAAAATATCCAAACAGGCGAGCGCAAAGAACTCAAGTTCAAGCAAGCACAACCCCTCATCATCGCCGGCGAATGGATATTAGTGCCCAATAAATAAGCATTAAAAAAATGGACGACAATCAAGTGATGAGCAACCAAATGGGATTGCTGTTAAGCTCTGGTATATTCTTCCTGTTTGCTCTTGTATTCTTAGTTATTGTTGAGATTAACAAGAGAATTACTGAAAAGAACAAAAATCTATATCAAGGAAAAACAGAAGGAGAAATATTAGAAATTATCAAATCGGGCAGTCAAGGTGTAGGAGGTGTTGGTTTTAATAATAGAACTTATGTAGTCTATAAGTATACTGTAGAAGAAGATACTTATATCGTAAAACCTCTTGTTCTTAACTCAAACGCTCCTATAAACTTGAAATATACTGATTCAGCCCATACTTTTTGTGTAACCTATTTCGGCCCCCATAGTGGTAGCAAGCAAACCAATTATAAAGCAGGTGAGCGTATAACAGTAGCTTATTTGCCCGAAAACCCTACGAAACATCAAATATAGACGATAAAGATAAAACGTTTTTCTATAAGGGATTCCGTATAGCAGGATTTGCAATAATGTCCATTGCAATAATTTTATTGATTGTTTCCTTTTTCGTAAAAAGATAAACAGAAATATTAATCATTCTTTGCCAAAGGTCTTAGCGTTTATTGCTAAGACCTTTGGCAAAGTTTCTTATGTTAATTATCAATTGTTTATTGTCAATTGAAAATATTGTTGTACCTTTGTCCCCTGAAACAATTGGCAAATCGGTGAATTTGCTGATTAGCAAATTACATTAATGAATTTATTTGAACAATTAGGTCTTGATGAACCTATCCTCAAAGCCATCAGCGATATGGGCTTTGAAACTCCTTCTGAAATCCAACAAAAAGCCATTCCTACTCTTTTAGAAAATGGCGCCGATATGGTGGCTTTAGCCCAAACGGGCACTGGTAAAACCGCCGCTTTTGGCTTCCCTCTCCTTCAGCTTATTGATACTGATAGCCGTGTGACTCAAGGGTTAATCCTTTCGCCTACACGCGAATTGTGCTTGCAAATCGCTTCCGAACTGCGCAACTACGCCAAATACCTTCCTAAGGTGAACGTGGTGGCGGTGTACGGTGGCGCGAGCATTGAGGAACAAGCGCGTAGCCTCAAAAAAGGTGCGCAAATCATCGTGGCTACCCCTGGCCGTATGCAGGATATGATACGCCGCGAGTTCGTGGATATTACTCACATCAACTATTGCGTGCTTGACGAAGCCGACGAGATGCTCAATATGGGCTTTTATGAGGATATTACCGCTATCCTCTCACACACGCCTCAGGACAAGAGTACGTGGCTTTTCTCGGCTACGATGCCTAACGAGGTGGCAAAAATCGCACGCAAGTTTATGCGTAAGCCTATCGAAATTACAGTGGGCACCCGCAACCAGGCTACCAGCACCGTGCAACACGAGTACTACGTGGTGAGCGGTCGCCATAGATACCAAGCTCTCAAACGTTTGGCCGATGCCAATCCCGATATTTTCTCTGTCGTTTTCTGTCGCACCAAGCGCGATACCCAAGCAGTGGCCGAAAAACTCATTGAAGACGGCTACAACGCCGCAGCTCTCCACGGCGATTTGAGTCAGAATCAAAGGGATTGGGTGATGAAATCGTTTCGCGCGCGCCAAATACAAATGCTCGTCGCTACCGATGTGGCCGCTCGCGGTATTGATGTAGACGATATTACCCACGTGATTCACTACCAACTGCCCGACGAAATTGAAACTTACAACCACCGCAGTGGTCGTACAGGGCGTGCTGGTAAATCGGGGATTTCAATGGTGATTTTGCCAAAAAGCGAGGTGAAAAAGATTAAAACTATCGAAAAAATGATAGGCCAACCTTTTGAGCAAAAACACTTGCCATCGGGTATGGAAATCTGTGAAATCCAGCTCTATCACTTGGCTAACAACCTCAAAAACACAGAAGTCAACCCCGCTATCGACGATTATTTACCAGCTATCTATAAAGAATTGAAAGGCGTAGACCGCGATGAGCTCATCAAGAAAATCTTCTCGGTAGAGTTTACGCGCTTCTTCAACTATTACAAAAACGCCGAAAACCTTTCGGTGGAAGATGATAAAGGTGGTCGCAGCAGTGGCAACAGCGACGAAGTGCGCTACTTCATCAACATAGGCGAACGCGATGGCTACGACTGGAAATCGCTAAAAGACTTCCTCAAAGCGACCCTCAACTTAGGCCGCGACGATGTCTTCAAAGTAGATGTGAAAAACAGCTTCTCTTTCTTCAATACCGAGGCAGACCTCACCGATTTGGTAATGAGCACCTTCAACGATTTTCAATTGGACGGTAGGTTTATCAATGTGGAACTCTCCAGCAAAGGCGCAGGCAGAGATCGCGGTGGTCGCAAAGGGGATAGAAAGCGCGACGAAGGTAGAAAACGCGGAGGTGATGAAGGTAGAAGTCGCAAAAAAGGACAAAAAGAAAGCAGAAAGCAACGCACTGCCGAGGCTTTTCAGCAGACCTTTAAGAAGAAAAAACGCAAATAATGTTAGAATACCTCATTGAAACCGACAAGCAATGGTTGTGCTATCTGAATGCTTGGGGCACTCCCGAGGCGGATAGTTATTGGTTGGTGATTACTAACAAACTGACCTCTATCCCCTTGTATGCCTTTCTGTTGTATTTGTGTTTCAAGTACTTTCATTGGAAACGCGTTTTGCTGGTATTAGTGTGTATCGCGCTCATCATCACCACCACCGACCAGCTGGCGAATGTGTTCAAATACGGATTCCAGCGTTTGCGTCCTTGCCACGACGAGACGCTCATCGGGCAAATGCGGATGGTGATTTGTGGTGGTAAATACGGATTTTTCTCAGCTCACGCGGCCAGCACGATGGCTACTGCCGTGTTTTTCAGTATGCTACTCAAAAAACACGCTCGCTACATTGTAACCGTATTGCTATTGTGGTCGGTGGTAGTGAGTTACAGTAGGATTTACTTAGGAGTACACTTCCCAGGTGATGTGCTGGTAGGGTGGTTCTTCGGTATTCTCATAGCCATCGCCTACTACCGATTGCTTTTATTTGCCGAAAAGAAATTAAAGATTTAGATAGAAGTGCAGCAAGCTGCAGAAATTAAACCAAAATTTATAAGAAAATTAAAAGAAAAAGGTCTCTCTAATAGACTTTGTCAAAGTCTTAGGACTTTGACAAAGTTTACTACACAATTCTTACCTCTTAACTCTTACCTAAACTAAATGAAAGAAGATTTTTTACACTACCTCTGGAAATACAAGAAAATTCCCCTCAATACCACACTTACCAATGGAGAGAACCTCCAAATTCTCTCCTTTGGCGAGTACAACACCCTCTCAGGCCCTGACTTTCAAAGTGCCAAACTGCTAATAGGCGAACAGCAATGGGGCGGAAATGTGGAAATGCACCTCAAATCTTCTTTTTGGTATGCTCACGGTCACGAACACGACCCCGCTTACCGCAATGTAATTCTCCACGTGGTGTGGGAACACGATATAGAGGTGTTCGATGCGAACTCTCAGCCTATTCCTACTTTAGAACTTCAGCATCTTATCCCTACCGAATTATTACACCGATACCAAACAGCCTTAAACTCTCATTATCAATTTATCCCGTGTGAAAAGCAATATGCCCAAGCGCCTGCGATCACGCTGCTGGCGTGGAATGAACGCTTGCTCATAGAACGATTGGAAGAAAAGGCCACCGCAGTGAATGCACTGTGGCAAGCGGCTAATTTTGATTGGGAAAAAGTGCTTTTCTGTATGTTGCTCAAATCGTTTGGAGGCACTGCGAACGCCGAGGCTTTTTCTACCTTGGGCAAGGATTTAGATTTTGGTCTCATCCGCAAAGAGCGCACCCACCCGCTGCATTTGGAAGCCCTCTTTTTAGGACAAGCGGGCTTGCTACTCACTGAAAGCGAACACACTTACCCTCAAACACTTCTGCAACATTACCGTTACTTACAGCAAAAATACCATCTCACCCCGCCTGCTGTCCGCTTGAACTTCACAGGCTTGCGTCCGCAGGGGTTTCCCACGATACGACTTTCGCAACTCGCACAGCTATACGAAACACACGAGGCACTCTTCTCTCAACTCCTTGATGCCCCCGATTTCAAGAGCGTTCAAAAGCTATTTGCTGTAGGCGTATCTGAATTTTGGGAAACCCATTACACTTTTGGCAAAGACTCCAAAAAGGTAAAAAAGCCTATTAGCCAAACGCTTCTCACCCTTATATGGCTCAATGTGCTCATTCCGTTGCAATACGCCTATTACCAAAGTTTAGGCAAGGACGTGAGCGAGTCCCTCATTGAAATCCTCCAAACGCTCCCTGCCGAGAGTAACCACATTATCAGTGCCTTCCAGCGACTATCAGCCAACCCCAGCACCGCTTTTGACACCCAAGTCCTTCTCCAGCAATACAAGCGCTACTGCCAATACAAGCAGTGCCTGCATTGCGCCGTAGGGATTGCTATTTTGGGGAGAAAGTATTAAGAATTGAGAGCTAAAGCTTCATTATAAGCACTTTCAAAGGCGAGAAGGTTGATGCCTGTGGGGATGTGTTGGGCTTGGAAGTAGGTGAGGAGTTTTTCGGAGGGGAGGAAGTTGCCTATACCTTTGATGGCGCTGTAGAAACGGGGTACCCCTGCGCGATGGGCTTCGCTGAGGGTGGCGATGGTGTTGCCTTGCTGGGTGATGCAGGGAAGTTCAGGTTCTAAGGGGATGATTTGGGTTTGAGTGGCAGTAAAATCTAAGTCGGTTGTTAAAGGAAGGAGGTCGGTTTTGAGGGCAAGGGCGTAATAACCTATGGCTAATAAGGATTGCAAGTAATCTTTATCGGCGGTTATTACGCATTCTATAATTTGGAGATTGCTGGTGTTAAGCATAGAAATTATAGTTTTTAAGGAGTACACCTAAAGGTGTAGAAATTGAAAGAAAATTGGTTGAAAAAATTAAACAAAAATAGACTTTGTCAAAGTCCTAAGACTTTGACAAAGTGTGCGGTGCTATAGCAGTTCTTTCATTGAGTGAATGAGGTGGTCGGCGTGGGAGAGGTCTTGTCCGCCAGAAAGGGGATTTTGAAAACCTATGCACTGCATACCAGCAACTTTAGCGGCTTTTACGCCGTTGGTGCTGTCCTCTATCACGGTGAATTGTGCTGGGGGTAGGTTATACCACTGTGCTACTTTTAGAAATATTTCGGGATTGGGTTTGCTGTACTGCACATCGTCGCCACTCATTATCAGTTCAAAATAAGGGGCAATACCCGTTTGCTGGGTAAAAATATCAATGAGTTTGCGGCCTGAGGAGGAGGCGAGCGATAGGTGTTTGCCTTCGGTTTTGAATTTTTCGAGCACTTCTTTCACGTGAGGTACCAAAGGCACCTGTATTTCGGGCAATCGCTTGAAAAAATAATCGCGATGAAACTGGATGAGCTCTTCTACGCTTTCGGCGCGTTGCGCGTCGTGCTTTACCTTTTCCCACATCGGGAAAGCCGACATTCCTGTGAGGGTTTCAATATAGGTTTGGTCAAACGGAATACCTTTGAGTTGAAAAGTTTCTAAGATAATCTGTTGGTGCATAGGCTCACTATCAAGTAGCACGCCGTCCATATCAAAAATAATATAATTAGGCATTAGTTCTTATAATTAGGCATTAGCAAAATTGCCTGTACCCGCTTCTTCATTTTTCAACTGTTTCCGGAAGTCTTTAAAAAAAACATTTCCTATTCCTATTACGAGTCCTACAAATGTCCAGATAGCAACAATCATCATTCGTTTAGGTTTAGAACGTTCGTTAGGTACGCTTACAGGCTCAACAATAGTGAATATAGGCTGGTCTTCTTTCATCTTGATACGCTTTGTCTCTAACTGTTTAGCTAACTCAGTATACACATTAAAAGCTAAATTATACTCAGCCTGCAGTTGTTGCAAACGTGTTTGAGGTAAGTTGCTAAAGAGGTCTCGATTGCGGTCTTGAAACCCTGCTACAGCGTATTGCTTTGCCTTAAAATCTTTTTCAGCTTCTATAAAACGCTGTTGTACAAAATCAAACTCTTCTTTTGCTTTTTGTAATTTAAACTCAGTTACCGTTTCCTGCAATAGCTGCTGTGCACTTTGTAACATTTGTGCCGCAGGAAGTGCTTCAGGCATTGCATATGATAAAGTAATATATCCTTCCTTTTCATTTAAATTCAGTTTGATACTTTGGTTAATGCTATTAAGTATTTGTCTTTCTTCTCTACTGATACTCATAATATGAGTAGTGTCTTGCTTCTTAATAGACTGTTCAGAAGAGTTTGAACGAAACACACTCATCATACTACCCCAAAGACTCGGCTTCGCGTAGTTCTTACAATACTGTTCATAAGTGATTGGCGTAGAAATATCTGAAAAGCTAAGCTTCGTTTGAGCTAACTTCTTTTTAAACGGAACACTTTCAATAATCTTGGAATAGGTAGTTAGCGGAATTGCTTCGGCTGTACTCCCTCCTAAATTAATCCCCGCCATAGCGGCAAGCCCTCCTAATCCTCCCGAAGATTTACTGTCAGTAGTTTGTGGAACCATAATAGTAGTAGCGGTGTATTCCCTAGCCGAAAATAAGGCTACTAATACCCCCATAACCATAAATATCAACGTAAATACAGCAATTGATTTTTTAGCTTTCCAAATCTTATTGATAAGCTGTAGCAAATCAATTTCATCATCTTCTCTTATTGTATTGTTGTGATTATTTTCCATACTTATTTCTTAAAAGCACTGTAAATTAATACCCCCATAGTAGTAATAGCCGAAATAATACCCACTGTTTCACCAGTTGTAAGACGCTGTTTTTCAGGTTTTGAAGGTACTATGATAATAGCTCCTGGCTCTATTTTAGGGTAATTTTTAAAGAACAACGAGGTACGCGTTGCCTTTATATCCCCATTAGCATACATCACATAAATAGCACTTCTCTTTGCCCTACTGGCAAAACCTCCCGCACTATTAACATATTGGTGTATAGAAGCTCCTTTTTCATAACGCACTAAAGAAGGTGCTAACACTTCTCCTCTAATCTCCACAGTTTGCTTTTCAGAAGGGACTAATAGCATATCTCCCTCATTAAGCAAAAGGTCATATTTGCCGTGTTTTCGGTTTAATATCTTTTTCACATCAAGACCTATACGGTATTCGTTGCTCTTTTTTGCTACTCTCCTCAGCGTCTTATTAGAAGTACTACTACTTGTGTCGTTCTCAATCTCAATAAGTTCATTTAAGAAATCTTCTTGTTGAATATCACCCTCATCTGTTTTTTTTCTCACAAGTGTAAGACCTTCTTTGTAGGCAAAAGGAGTAAAACCACCCACACGCTCCAATAGGTCTGAAATACGCTCGTCCTTAGATTGAATACTGTAAACACCGGGATATAAGACTTCTCCCATCACTGTTACTGTTTGCATAGGAGTAAAACCTTTTATATAGCGTACTGATATAACATCGTTAGGCTGCAAGGTAAGTCTGTCTCCTTGAGGCTCTAATTGGTGATTAGACGATACTTTAAAGGCTTGACTTAGTTTTTGAAAATTGCCGTCGTTGGTTTCTCTAAATACTTCAATCATCGAAGGATCGGCTCCATTAGCCAACCCTCCTGCCAACGAAATCACATCTTCCACTGTCATATTCTCCATAAAAGGTAATTCCTTAGGCTTATTTACAGCTCCTTCTACTTTTACAAAACGTTTGTATTGAAGAGAATCTCTATAAAAAATATGAATGCTATCATTATCTTTTAGTGGAATATCACTTTTCTTTTCTATAAGATCTTTTACTGAAAAACTAAGGGTTTGATAATCTACACGGTTTTCTGTGCGGAAGATAAGACCTCTATTTAGCGACGCATCTTTTTTCACACCGTTAGCTCTGTTGAGTAAATCGTAAGCCGTCATTCCCTCTTTAAATTCGTATACACCAGGTTGATACACCGCTCCGCCTATACTAAGCCTATTATGATATTCATCAGTAATAGCGTGAACATTTAGACGGTCACCATTTTGCATTTTTACTTTTGAAATATCAGCAAAAAAAATTTCTTTTACTTCCCGTTTAGCATCTTTAATGCGCTCCAATACCAAAGTATTGGTAAAGGCATCAGATGTAAAACCTCCAAAGAAGGTAATAAGGTTGGCTAGCGTCTCATTGTCTAAAGTCTCATAAAAACCACGTCGTTTTACTTTCCCGTCTACCCATACACGGTTTCTATATGGAGGTACAATAATCACATCTTGGTCTTTAAGCCCTATATTACCTTTTTCTGAACCATTTATTAGAAAATTGTACACATCAAAAGTAGCTACTTTTTTACCTCCACGGAAGATGTTTATTTCCCTGAACGAACCACTTTCCGAAGGTCCCCCACAAGCATATAATGCGTTGAGCACTGTTGAAAGCGAACTGAGTGAATAAGTACCAGGAACTGCCACCTCTCCTATAATATTTACCTTTACCGTACGTACCTGACTGATGGTTACTCCTGTATATATTTTTGCATAACTACCTTCAGGAGCCGAAATACCAGAGTAAATACGTTTGAGCTGTGAATTAATCTTTGCTTTCACCTCACTGAACGATAGTCCACCCACGTGAATACGCCCAATACCGTTTAGAAATATATTACCCTCAGCGTCTACTTTTTGTTTAAAAGAACCTTCTGTTGCTCCCCAAACTTCCACAAGCAGTTCATCTCCAGGACCTACTTGATAGTTATCAGGAGTTGCCATATTGAGGTTAGGAGTAAAAGATATCTTTGGATTCTTAAAAAAACTCATCCCAAAGATAGAATCCTTTTTCTGTTCAGTAGTGATAGAATCTTTGTTTTCTCTGCCAGTATAACCAAAAATATCGTCGCCTTCAGCTGGACGTCTACCTGTTTTTGTGTTCTCTTTAAATTTGTTTTTAGTGTCAGAAGAAGTCCTGAGTTGCATGATGCGCTGTCTAAGCTTCATTACTTGCGTTTCTTGCATACCGCGACTGCGAGCCAAAGCAATAAATTGGTCTAATGAATAACCTTGTGCTTGAGCGCGATCCCAATAATTTTTAATTTGTGCATCACTCAAGTTATCCACATTCACAGTAGTGATATCTACATTGTTATTGTTATAGGTAGCATTAGGAGAAGTAACCTGTGCTACTGCTTGGGAGATAACTAAGAGTAAGTATATAATAAGTAATTTAATCTTCAACATTATCGCATAATTGATTTGGGTGCAAAGATACAAAATAATTATCAATTGACAAGTTTGAACGTAATTTAACATTCAATTGCCTATTCTACCACTATTTTAGCAATCTAGTAACTCCCTAAATGCCCTACCCTAAAAGCCCAAAAGCCCTACATGCATAAAGTCTAATAGTATTAAAAACAAAAAAAGAGCAACTCG
>NZ_BPUU01000009.1:27873-406222 GCF_054772415.1 Capnocytophaga sp. HP1101 | reverse complement strand
CGAGTTGCTCTTTTTTTGTTTTATTAATCTGATGGAGCTGATAAATCTATAAGGATAGAGATGAGAAATAGGATGAAACTTATTAAGCTAAAAAATAAACTTTATTAGAGAGAAAAGACAAAGCTAAGACAAAGAAAGAATGAAGAACAAGTATAGTTGAGATGAAGAAAAAATGAGAATATTATCAATCAAATTTGCATATTTATGTGTAAGAAATAATCAGAAAACTTGTTTTGTATGAAATAATTTTCTATCTTTGCCAGCGAAAATGAATAATAATCCAATCTCTTCACTATAATAATTAACTTTTATTTCGCTGACATATGAATAAAACATTCAACTCAAAAGTATTTAAAGAACTCAGCAAACTTTGCTTTAAAGCTTGGTTTGTGTGCTTGTTATTTTCCTTTGGTGTGAGTTACTCTCAACGGGAAGACTTGAAAACTTTGATAGAAAAAGCTACAAAGGGAGATGTGGAAGCCCAAGTGCGTTTGGCAAATAATTATGAAAAAGGTATTGGTGTACCTCAGTCCTTTCCTAAAGCTGTTACGTGGTATGAAAAAGCAGCTGAAAGAGGTGATGTAAAATCACAGACAAAATTAGGACTTTGTTACTATTATCGGAAAGGAGTGGTACAATCTTATGAGAAAGCAGCTTATTGGTTTCAGAAAGCAGCAGAACAAGGATATGCAGAGGCTCAATCAAAATTAGGTGTATGTTATCACAAAGGGCAAGGGGTAAAGCAGTCGGATGAACAGGCTGTGTTGTGGTTTCAGAAGGCAGCTGATCAAGATTTTGCAGAGGCACAAAGTTTTTTAGGATATTGTTACTACAAAGGTTTAGGGGTTTTACAATCGGATAGTGATGCGGTGCTTTGGTATGAGAAAGCCGCTAATCAGGGTGATGTAGAGGCACAACGCAATTTGGGTTCTTATTATTTTAAAGGACAGGGAATACCTCAGTCATATACTAAAGCTATCTTTTGGTTTGAAAAAGCGGCTAATCAAGGAGACAAAGAAGCTCAAACTATTTTAGGTTTTTGCTATTACGCCGGTACGGGAGTGGATAAATCACAGAAAAGGGCTATTTATTGGTTTGAAAAAGGTTGTAAAAATAATAGTCCTAAGGCTTGTGAGTATCTAAATGCTATTCAACAATAATTAAATGTAAAGTTAGGGAATAAGAAAGATAAAGTAATTATAAAATTGAATATATGTTTAAGAACATCTTTCTTTTTACAGGACGCATTAGGCGTACGGAGTTTGGATTATCTATCATTATATATTATTTTGTTATTATGCTTTTTGGGATAATAGATGCCGTAGCAACTTTAGGAATTGTGATAAAGTTCTTACTCTTTACATTATTGTTTTGGTTTATTTTGGCTCAATCAGTGAAACGTTCACACGATTTGGGACAAAGTGGGTGGTATATACTTCTACCTTTTTATAATCCTTTCTTTTTACTTTTTTCAGAAGGTGTATCGGGAAAAAATGAATATGGAGAAGACCCTAAAAAGAGAATAAACTTTTTCAATGTGACTACTTCTACATCATTTACTTCACAATCTCCTTTGGATAGAACATATCATCCTATATCAAACTACACTTCTGAGAGTATTACTTTTGATAAATATGATTTTATAGTTACAAAAGAAGATACTATTTTGAAGAAATGGCTTGATACTGAAGTGGACTCTATCAAGATGCTTGCTGACCCAATACTTAATAAAGTGAGTATTATTGACAGAGATGTATTTTATGGTTGTAATAAGCTCACTCATATTATTTTCCCTAAACAACTTAACCTTATTATTGATTTTGCTCTTGATGATTGTGAGTGTTTGTGTTCAGTGACTTTCTCTAGTGAGCATCTGCGCATAGGTAACTGTATTTTTGGAAAGAGTTGCCCAGAGAGTATAATACTTGAGGCAAAAGAACCTCCCGTATTAGATGGTTATTTGGCGTATAGTGATGAGAAATTGAAAGCTATTTATGTGCCTATAGAACTTGTAGAGAAATATAAGATAGCTAAAGGATGGAATAAATATGTAGGTGTTATTCAAGGATATTAATCAATGTTAATCAAATAATAAAATTATGAGGCGAGGTTTACTTTGTTTATGTCTATTCTTCTTTTGGGGGGTGAACGCACAAAAAATAGAAAATAGTTATAAGGACTTAGATTCTTTGTATTTAGACATTCAAAAAGAATACGATTTAATCAGTAAAGATTATGAAGAGCATATAGCTGAGTTTGACTTCAACAGAGTGATAAAAATAAGAGAACAAGTAGCTTATTACTTGTCTCATACTAATAGGAAAACAGACTTAAGTAAGATAAAACTATTAAGTGATTCACTCAAATCATATCCTGATACTGAAGAATTATTTTTGAGTATTCGTTCTCAGAAGGCTAAACAACATCAACTAACTACTTTAAAACAGGCTTTTGATGGATTACAATTTGAAAAGGTATTAGACTTAGTAGCAATGTATAGTGAAAATGGTTATGTACCTCCTTATGAATTGGCGTATTATAAGGTTATGTCGGAGTATAGGTTGTTTTTTAAATCTTCTAATAATAAACACGAGAAAGAAGAGCTAATACAAAACTTAAATGCTTATCAAAAAGAATATTTAGGTAAAAGTAAAATCTATGATCGAGTAATAGATGACGCTATAAAAAATGTAAAGAGGAGAAGATAGTCTCCTCCTCTTAAGATTACATTCCTAAATAACGAGTTACTTTATTGCTGTTCCGAGTAGAGAATTTGATTTGTCTTATATAAGTAAGTTTAAAATTTGCAGTATTGATACCTAACAAATCAACATCTTTAAAATATAAATTCTTGTTGTTGTAAAGAATTGAAAAGGCAAGTGACCAATCTTTTTGTGTATAAGATAATGAAGTGTTAAGTCTGAAATTTATATACTGATTAAACTTCATTTTGCTTATCGGATTAACTTCTCCACCAAAATAGAATCCCATACCGGCTAAAGCTGTAAAAGTGAGGTGTGGCAAGACTTCAATACCTCCAGAAATACCCCCGCTGAAACCTCCTTGTATATGTCTAAAAGTATCTTCATTAAGTGAGATTGCAGGAATTGCTACTTTATGGTAATAGATTCCTGCTCCTGCATACCAACTAAAAGTAGGCTGTAATGGGTTTCCATCAGGATTAAATACATTTTTTATTGAAAAGTTTTTTAAGTTGAAAAAGTACAACATTTCAGTACCTATTTGTTGTATACGAGTATCTGCTAAGATTTCAATATTCTTACCTTCTTGATAATAAAAGCCTTTATAACTTTGATAATAAAAATCAAGTAAAATCTTTTGACTCACAAAAGAATGTAATTGAAAGTCAAAATATCTTGTCTTCCCATATTTACTTTCATTGCGCAAAGGAGCAATACTCTGGGCATAATCAAGATTGATATAGGTATTATGGATACCAAATCCTAATCCAACCGTAAGTGGGTAGTTAGGTAATAATGACTTATTTTTCAAAGCGGGATTCAATGGTTCATCTTCTATGTCTATCGATAGATAATTGATACTTAAAGAAGGTTTAAACCACATTTTATAGTAATATCTCTTAGTGGAAGTAGTGTCTTGCGCCAATAAAGTAGTGATAGATAAAAAAAATAAAACTATATATTTCATCAGAATAAAATTTAGAAGTTAAGAATTAGAAGTTAGAAGAGTATATAAAAGGAAAGACTCTACCAAATTCTTTTTATAGACTTTTGGTAAAGTCCTTATTATTGATTACATTATTTTAGTAACCTAAGATTTTCAACATCTCATCAGCTTTTTGTTGTTCCATAAACAAACGAGAGGTGAGATTGCCATCCTTGTCTTTATCAATAAGTACTATTTTAGGTTGAGGGATTAAGCAGTGTTGCAAACCTCCTACTCCCCCGATACTATCTTGGTAGGCTCCTGTGTTGAAGAAACCTATATATAATGGTTTGTTCTTATTATACTTAGGTAAATAAATGGCGTTCATATTCTGTTCGCTGTTGTAATAATCGTCACCATCACAAGTGAGCCCACCGAGGAGTACACGTTCATATTCATCATTCCAACGATTGATAGGCAATAGCACAAAACGTTTGTTAATAGCCCAAGAATCTGGCAAAGTAGTGATGAAAGAAGAGTTGATCATATCCCATTTCTCACGGTCGTTTTGTTGTTTTTGGTACATTATCTCATAGATAGCACCTCCTGCTTCACCTACCGTAAAACTACCAAATTCGGTAAAAATATTAGGCACTGGTACTTTTTCTTGTTCGCAAGTGATTTTTATCTGGCGAATAATTTCATCCACCATATAAGCGTAGTCGTACTCAAAAGCCAATGAGCTCTTGATGGGAAATCCTCCTCCTATATTGAGGCTATCGAGTTCAGGAGCTACTTTTTTAAGTTGAATATATACGCGCAAACACTTAAGGAGCTCATTCCAATAGTAGGCATTATCCTTAATACCGGTATTGATAAAAAAATGCAACATTTTGAGTTGTACTTTCGGATTATCCTTAATCTCACGGTTATAGAAAGGTACAATATTCTTATATCCAATACCCAAACGACTGGTGTAAAACTCAGAACGAGGATCTTCTTCAGACGCAATGCGAATGCCAATGCTATATGAGCCTTTTATTTTTTCTTCAAAGAGTGTGATTTCCTCATAATTATCAATAATAGGAATACAATTGTGGTAACCCCGATTGATTAAGTCGGCAATACCATCAATATAGGCATCACGCTTAAAGCCATTACAAAGAATGTGATTTTCTTTAGTAATTAATCCTTCATTGATAAGGTTGTTAATGATATTGATGTCAAAAGCAGAAGAGGTTTCCATATGGATATCATTCTTCAAGGCTTCAACCATTACGTGCTTAAAGTGAGAGCTTTTGGTGCAATAGCAGTAGTTGTATGCCCCTTTGTACTTGTGCTTTTTGATAGCTTTTTCAAACCATTTCTTGGCGCGCTGAATGTTTTCAGAAATACGAGGTAAGTACATAAACTTAAGAGGAGCTCCATACTTGCGCACGAGTTCCATCAAATCAATATTGTGAAAACGCAGTTCATCGCCGTCTAAGGTAAATTCGTCTTGTGGAAAATAGTAAGTTTGGTCAATTAGGTCAATATATTTATTTTTCATTTGTATAGTGTAATTTAAATAATGAGTATTTTTTAATAAAAACATTGAGGCAACATTATTTGTTGCCTTTCATATTACCTAATTACACCTAATTCAAATACGAAGTGGTGAAAGGCGTTTCGCCTTGGACTTATTTTGTAAGGAATGCGTACGTGCAGAGTGAAAATAACTTAAAAATAAGATGTTCATTTCAGACAGCTATAAGGTTTTAGTAATTAAATTATTTTATAGTTCAGTGTAGTTCATTGCTATTCGAGTGCAAAGGTAATTATTATTTTTGAATTACAAAAAATTGAGTAAAAAAATATATTTCTATCCCTTTGTTTTTAGAAACCTCTTCCTATCTTTCTACCTTTATAAACGGCTTTTTCTATTTGCCAACATACAGCGTAACCTCCAGCACCATCACCATTAGAGGCTACTATATAAATCGTATCAGTTTCCTTATCGTAATAAACAGAGTTATAAGTATAGTAATCTGAGTCTGCTACATCAAGGTTAGGATTATACAAATCGCTATAAGCACTTTTAGGGATAGTAACTCTCTTTCCATTGACAACTACCTCAATACTTTTATACTCTCTTTTAGGCATATTACCATCTGTACCTTGGAATGTCTTTCCGTCTATTTTAGTTATTCCCTGACCTTTAACGTATGTAATAGTATGTTTGTTTTTATCAAAATCTTGTGAAGTAAGGGTAATACTGACGCCTTTACCTTCAAAAAAAAATAGCATTATCTCGCTGAATCTTTTTAGCTATTTGAGGTAGTTTACTTATCCATTTCACTCTGTTGTAATAGATATAGCCTTCTCCATCAGCTTTTAGCCAATTGCCTTCTTCTTGTGGGGCGTATTGGTACACATAAATAAGAGTGTTATTGTTGAGTTTCTTCAGTACTTTACTATGAACACTCCTTTCTTTACGTACATTCACCCAACCGTCTTTGTCTTTTATAACAGCAAAACCACCTTCTGTTTGTGCAAAAGTGATGTTGCTGAGTAGCAATAAGAGAAACAAGAGGTGTTTCATTGATTTTTCATATTGTCTCATAGAGGTACTTTATAAAAACAACTTTGCCAAAAGCACAAACTGTTTGTACGGCTCGTGCCTTTGGCAAAGTATAATTATCTAATTATTTTACGAGACCTACAATCTCTTTTACAATTTGCCACTCTTCGTTGGTAGGGATAATCAAGATTTTTACTCTGCTGTCGGCAGCTTGTATCTCTACGGGTTGAGAAGCGTGGTTGAGCTCTACGTTTTTCTTCTCATCAAGTTTGATGCCGAAGAACTCCATATTTTTACAAGCAAACGAACGGGTGAGGGCATCGTGTTCACCTAAACCTGCGGTAAATACAATGCTGTCTAATCCGTTGAGGGCTGCGGTATAAGCCCCGATGAACTTGCGCACGCGGTAGCCGTACATCTCGTAGCAAAGAGCTGCATTGGCATCTCCTGAATTGTAAAGCGCTGCTACATCACGCGCATCGGAATGCCCTGTAAGCCCCAGCATACCACTCTTCTTGTTCAAAAGATTTTTCACTTCATCAATCCCCAATCCGAGTTCTTCTACCAAAAAGAACGCCACTGATGGGTCTATTTGTCCAGAGCGTGTACCCATAATAAGTCCGTCGAGAGGTGTGAGCCCCATAGAGGTGTCTATACAGTGTCCTTCTTCATTCACCGCAGCCATACTTGCCCCATTACCCAAGTGAATAGTGATATTCTTAAGATGTGGATTGTTGAGGTATTTACGAGCTTCTCCGTTTACGTATTTATGACTGGTACCGTGGAACCCGTAAGCGCGCAAACCGTATTTTTCGTAATATTCATTCGGAATGGCATAGCGGTAAGCACGTGGGGGCATTGTTTGGTGGAAAGCAGTATCAAATACGGTTACGTGAGTTGCTTTGTTGAAAAGTTTTTGTGCTACGCGTATGCCTTCCAATGCTCCTGGGTTGTGCAAAGGTGATAGCGGAATGAGGCGTTTGATTTCTGCTACTACCTCATCGGTAACAACGGTAGGTTGTACGAATTTTTCACCTCCGTGTACTACGCGGTGTCCTACGCCTTTAATTTCGGAAGGGTCGTGAATTACTCCTACTTCAGGGTCAGTGAGGAGTTCCACAACTAAGTTCATACCCACCTCGTGATTGGGGATAGGTTGTTCTTTTTTTACATCCACTTCTTTGCCGTTCTTTACCGCGGTGTATTTTATAAAACTGCCGTCAATGCCAATGCGGTCTACCACTCCTTTGGCTTTTGGCTCTCCTGTGGCTGAATCTATCAGCTGGTATTTAAGGGACGAACTCCCTGAATTGATGATAAGTATTTCCATTTCTTATTTTAGGTTTTAGGAAATAGAAGTTAGGAATTAGGATACTATTTCCTATCTCCTATCTCCTTTATTAGAATTCTGATTGTATTGCTGTAATGAGTACAGTGTTATAGATATCGGGAATAGTAGCACCACGGCTCAAGTCGTTTACAGGTTTTTTCAAACCTTGTAACATAGGGCCTATCGCCAAAGCACCAGTTTCGCGTTGTACCGCTTTATAGGTGTTGTTACCGGTGTTGAGGTCGGGGAAGATAAGCACATTGGCTTGTCCTGCTACTTGTGAATTAGGCATTTTTTGTTTGCCTACTTTAGGATCTACTGCCGCATCGTATTGGATAGGACCTTCCACCAATAACTCTGGGCGACGTTCTTTTACGAGGGCTGTAGCTTCACGCACTTTATCTACATCGGCACCGCTACCTGAGTTGCCTGAAGAGTAGGAGAGGAGGGCAACCTTAGGCTCAATACCAAACGCGATGGCTGAATCGGCTGAGCTGATAGCTATGTCTGCCAATTGTTCAGCAGTGGGGTTAGGCACTACGGCACAGTCGCCGTATACGAGTACGCGGTCGTGTAAGAGCATAAAGAACACTGAGGATACAGTATTTACTCCTGGTTTGGTCTTTACAAATTGCAACGACGGACGGATAGTGTGGGCGGTAGTATTCACGGCTCCTGATACCATACCATCGGCATCGCCCAAAAAAACCATCATCGTACCGAAATAAGAAGCGTCGAGCATCAAGTCTTTAGCTTGTGAAAGCTCTAAGCCTTTGCTCTTGCGCAATTCGTATAGCTTTTCGGCGTACATTTCGTATTTAGGACTCTCGGCAGGATTTACAATGCTGATGCGTTCTTCGTTCCATTTGAGGCTCAAAATGTTCTTAGCACGGGTTTTGATGGCTTCGGGTTCTCCCAAAATAGTGATGTAAACCAATTCGTCTTCCGCCAATTGTGAGGCTGCTGTAAGAATACGGTCGTCAGTACCTTCGGGCAAAACGATGTGTTTTTGTCCTTTGCGCGCTTTCTGTACCATATTGTATTGGAACATACGCGGTGTGATATTCTCTGATTTGAATGACGAAATACTGCTGTTGAGCTTTTGTTCGTCTACATTCTCATCGAACAACTGCAAGAGCATTTTCACTTTCTCAGTGTTTTCTGGATAGATGCGTGATTTGATATTGCCAATGAGGTTTGCTGTCTCAAAAGTATTACTTTTGGCAAGCATTATTGGGATATTTTTTTGGATACCCTCTAATATTTTGATAATCGACTTGTCTGGTTCAAAACCGCCGTAAAGCACCATTCCTTTGATGTTAGCATAGTTTGAGTAATTCGCCACCAAAGTACCCGCAATGAGGTCGGTACGGTCAGTAGGCAATACTGCTAAGCCGTCCTCAGTAAGGTTGTCTAAATAATTGGAGAGTTGCATAGCCCCCACAATAGTGCGTTTGGTGGTAACATCAATATTGTCGCCTTTGTAAAGGAACTCAGCGTTAAGAGCGTTGGCTATTTCGCGAATGGTAGGGCGAGAGAGCTCCTCTTTACGCGGAATCACTGTAAAGGTGATGCCTTTAAAAATCTGTTCTAATTTAGCTTGAGTGCTCTCAGTAGCATTTACAGCTTTGTTCACAAACACGCTGAGCACGCGTACATCTCTCTCCAATAGGCTGTTGAGGTCTACCTGCACTTGGTTGATGAGCTCTTCTTCTGAAGTAAAATTGTCTTTGAGCACCATTAGCACCGGAATATTCAGGCTTTGAGCTACCGAAGCGTTGAAGTTGCTATCGAAAACACTATCTTCTACCAAGCTGGAAGTATCCACCAATACAAAGTCAAACTTGCTTTCTAAGGCTTTGTATTTTTTGATAATAGTATCGTATACATCGCCTATATTGCCTTCATTTTTAAGAGAGATTACCTCTTTGCGAGAGAATGCAAACGCCTCGTCATAGGTCATATCCAGCTGAAAGTGCTGTAAAACCGTTTCGATAAGCGAATCCTTTTTAGATTTACTCTCTATGATAGGTTTAAAGTAACCCACCTTAGCGGTATTGCGCATAATCATTTGCAATACGCCCAAACTTACCACCGACTTACCGCTGTGTGCATTGGTAGCGATGATATAAACAGATTTATTCATTTTTTATTTTATTTATTTAGTGTTTTTTAATTATTTGAGTTATAAAAAGAATACAGCATAAAATTGCTTTTGCGTCACCACATTCCCCCTTTGAAGGGGGTAGGGAGATGTTTTGCTCTCTTTAAAGAAAGCATACAATAGCAGAATACGTCCATAATGAGATATTTACCCATTAGGTTGCAAAAGTAGCAATATAATTTAAGAAAACAACAGAAAAAAGATATTTTTATTTTTAATACCTCAATAAATGATGTCTATTCTTCTTTGTATTCCTCGTATTCCTCACCATTGTATTTTAAAAATACGGTTTTAGTGCTTTTCTCCACTATTTTGTCATCACAATTTCTATCTGTTGCTTTCCTAATAAAAGTCTGTCTATTTTTAATGTTAAAATAATCATTTGTTTTTTTGTTATCCATTATAAACATAGAATCGCTTTCATCTGACCAACTTCCTTCACAGTTGAAATCGCTATATTCTCCGTTATAACTACCTAATCGATATTGATGTAACACCTTTTTAAGAGAGTTCCCTTGGGGTAAAAATAAACTAAATGTTTCTTCTGAATAAGGAGATATTCTGCTATTATTTTTATAGAAAGCCCGAATACCAAAAGCTCGTACCCCTTCAGTGAGAATGAACTTAGCCGTATCAATAGTGAGTCCTTGTAATGCAATAGCATCTGAAAAATACTCATCAATCCCCTTGTATGATTGGGCTATTCGCTGATGTAAAAGGTCATATAGTACAACATAGAGGTCAAATGTTGCCTCGTCTTCATCATCTCCTTTTCTTATAAGGAATATCATTGCAAGCTTATCAGTATCGTAAGGTAATATCTTTTCGGTGTACATATCAGTGTCTATTTTGCTTTCAGGAATTCCCAAAGTCTTGATAACCTGATGGTAAGCCTGCACGTTCATCTGTGCTTTTATTGTATAAGAGCAAAGCAAAAAACTAAAAATTAAAAAAGTCGTTTCATCGTTCTTAAAAAAATATCAGTTGAAAGTACAAAGATAAGGAAATTTTCTACAATCAATCAAACAAAAAGTTTTATTAGCCCCACAGTTGGTTGTTAAACTCCTTCTTACTCGGGTATCTTACCTCGTCATTACTTTGCTTTTCTTTCGTTTTATTTTCCTCAAAATAGGCTTTTTTCTTCACCTTTAACTGTTCATTCTCAATTATTTATATACCTTTTGTATACCAATCGTCCAAGATTCGTTCAAGGTTCGTATAAGGTTTGTATAAGCTAAGTATAAGCTTTCTTCAGCTGAAAAGCACTTTTTCAGTTTCTTATAATTTCGATTTCTTATTCGGTTTATTATCTCATAATCAACTTAATTTTTCTGAGTGATAATTTGTCAGTAAACATTAAATGTATTACCTTTGCACCATAATTCATATTTTAAAGTAAAAAATGAGTAAAGGACCTATTTCTCAATTCATCGAGAAAAACTTTTTACACTTCAATGCAGCAGCTCTCGTTGATGCTGCTAAAGGGTATGAAACCCATATCACCGAAGGCGGAAAAATGCTCGTAGCACTCGCTGGAGCAATGAGTACGGCAGAATTAGGCATCTCACTTGCCGAGATGATTCGCGCAGGCAAAGTAGATATCATCTCGTGTACAGGGGCAAACCTCGAAGAAGACGTGATGAACCTTGTAGCGCACTCTCATTACAAGCGTGTGCCACATTATCGCGACCTTACCCCTGAGCAAGAGAGAGAACTCCTCGATGGTCATTACAACCGCGTAACCGATACTTGTATCCCTGAAGAAGAGGCTTTCCGCCGCTTGCAAAAACACTTGGAAGACGTATGGCACGCAGCCGAAAGCAAGGGTGAACGCTATTTTCCTCACGAATTTTTATACCAAGTAGTCAAGTCGGGCGTATTAGAACAATATTATGAAATCGACCCTAAAAACTCTTGGATATTGGCAGCTGCCGAAAAGAACTTGCCTATCGTATGCCCAGGTTGGGAAGATTCAACTACCGGCAACATCTTTGCTGCTAATGTAATCAAAGGAAACTTAAAAGCGTCAACTGTCAAAACAGGTATTGAGTATATGATTTATCTTACTGAATGGTATCGTGCTAATTCAGGAGGTAAAGGTGTAGGTTTCTTCCAAATAGGAGGCGGTATAGCAGGTGATTTTCCTATCTGTGTAGTCCCTATGATGTATCAAGATTTAGAATGGGAAGATGTGCCTTTCTGGTCGTATTTCTGTCAGATTTCCGATTCAACCACCAGCTACGGTTCGTATTCAGGAGCAGTGCCTAACGAGAAGATTACTTGGGGTAAATTAGATATCGATACCCCTAAATTCATAGTAGAATCCGATGCTACCATTGTAGCACCCCTCATTTTTGCTTATCTCTTAGGTAAGTAATGCAAATCAAGGATTAAAATTTCTAATATTTGGTTTATGGTAAGTTATAATGACCATCACTAATTCCCCCTTTGGAGGGGGATAGGGGGAGGTTTATAATCAACACTTTAATTCAACCCTTGATTGATATATAAGTAACAAACAAAATAAAAAGGAAACAAGTATACTACTTGTTTCCTTTTTATCTTTTATCTTTTACCTAATATAAAACGCTTCTTTTCTTTGTTCTCTTCTGATAAAAGCATATCCTTGGTAGTATACATCAATATGAGCGGTAACTTTTTCATCAGCAGTAAGAGTTTGCCATAACAACTCATTTTCTTTTTGGTGAATATTGTTGATGATAAGAATAGAATCGTTATGCATATAATTCAAATAAACATCTAAATCTCCTTTAGGGTGATTGATAAAAAGCAGGTCGTAGGTAACAGAAGACTGTAACTGAAAGCAGATATTGCAAGCTTCTTTTATAGCACTTATATTATTTAACAAATCTTCATCAGTAAAGATAGTTTTAACCTCTAAATAACGAATAATCTTCAGTAAAAATATCAATTGCTTTTGGGATAGAGTAGGGGAGAAGTAGTTAACTTCTTCACGCTTTACCAATTGTTTATGATACAGACACCGGGTTACAAAGCTGTACACAAAAGGTGAGTGTACCCCGTGCTCGTTGGTAGATTTCAAAAGAAATTTTAAATAACGTTTAACCTGCATCTTTTTCTTTTCTTCAAACAAACACGGCAAAAGTAGAGAAAAATCGTAAATTAACAAATTTTATTTGTGAGTATAAAATATTATTTGTACATTTGCGAGCTATGAGAGAGATTCTGGCTAAATATTTACCCGATAACGCTGTAACTCCTTGTTTTGAACTGATTAAAGCAAACAACATCTATTTGCGGATTGTGAATGAACGAAAAACAAGGCACGGAGACTATCGCCAACTCCCTAATGGGCAACATCTCATCACAATGAATGCTACCGCTAATAAGTATCGTTTCTTGATAACCTTTATTCACGAAGTAGCTCATTTGGTGGCTTTCGAACGTTTTGGACGGCTTATCAAACCCCACGGCAATGAGTGGAAATACACTTTCCAACAGTTGATGTATCCTTTTATCATTCCTGAAATATTCCCTCAGCAATTATTAGGGGTACTCCAACGGCACTTCCTCAACCCTATGTCTAGTAGTGATGTAGACCCTGCTTTGGCAATCGCTCTAAAGCAGTTTGATATGAGTGAGAATGTGAGTTTTATTTATGAAATTCCCACAGGTAGTACCTTCCGTATCAAGGACGGACGAGTATTTCGCAAAGGGAAACGCCGCCTGAAATGTTATGATTGTGTAGAGCTCAGCTCTGGTAAGAAGTATATATTTCAACCTCACGCCGAGGTTGAACTCATCAAATCTTGAATTTTTGAATCAAAATATTACAAATATATGGTGAACAATTATTATGCAGTGATTATGGCAGGAGGCATAGGTTCTCGTTTTTGGCCTGTGAGTACAACTGAGTATCCTAAACAATTCCACGATATGCTCGGTACAGGGCAAACGCTTTTACAGCGCACTTATTCGCGCCTGCAGAAATTTATTCCGCAAGAGAATATTCTTATCCTTACTAATGAGCGGTACAAAGATATTGTAGAGGAACAAATTCCTAACATAATGCCTAAAAACTTGGTGTTAGAGCCTTGTATGCGCAACACAGCTCCGTGCATACTTTATGCTGCAATGAAGATACACAAGCGCAACCCAAATGGGGTAATGATAGTAGCCCCCAGTGACGCCTGGATTGAAGATGAAAAAGCCTTTATGCACGATGTGATTACTTGTTTTAATGCCGCACAAAACTCGGCTCATATCCTCACCTTGGGTATTGTTCCTACTTTCCCTAACACAGGTTACGGTTATATACAATACGATAAAGACGATCATACCAATATCAAAAAAGTAAATCAATTCCGTGAAAAACCCGATTACGCTACCGCCAAAGAGTTCTTAAAGCAAGGTAACTTCTTGTGGAATGCAGGCATCTTTATTTGGAGTACCCAAACGGTGCTCACCGCCTATAAAACTTACCAACCAGCGATGTATAAACTCTTTGAAAAAGGAGAAGAGACCTATAATACCGAAAACGAAGTAGACTTTATAGCCAAAGCCTATCCTGAAGCTGAAAACATTTCGGTAGACTATGCTATTTTAGAACCCTCTACTAACATTTATGTACTACCAGCCAATTTTGATTGGAACGATTTGGGTTCTTGGGGTTCACTACACGAAAAAACGCCTAAAGATAGCGCTCAAAACGCGGTTATCAATGCAAGAGTATTGCTCAAAGATGCTGAGAATAATATTATCCGTACCGAAGGTGATAAATGTGTGGTAATAGATGGTCTCAAGGACTATATTGTAGTAGATAGAGACGATGTACTGCTCATTTATCCAAAAGCAAAAGAGCAAAATATAAAGGAAATAGTAAACGAAGTAAAGAATAAATGGGGATTACATTAAAGAAGTTACTCACCGAGAAAGGATACACCTCTGTTCCACTTGAGTTTACCCTCACTAAACATTTTGTATTACAAGCCAAAATCAATGAAGTAGAAGGGCGCTTTATCTTAGATACAGGAGCATCCAACACTTGTGTAGGAGTAGAGTGGATAACCTATTTCAATCTGCAAGCCGAAGCATCCGAAATAAAAGCAGCAGGAGCAGGTGCGAGTGGTATGGAAACGCAACTTGCAGCAAAGAATCTCTTAGAAATAGGCAAAGTAAGTATTCACAAACTCCCTTTGGTGCTTTTTGATTTAACTCACGTAAACGAAGCATTAGCCGAGTTTCACACACTCCCTGTACACGGCATTATAGGAGCTGATATACTCCAAAAGAAGAAAGCGGTGATAGATTATGCGAGGAGAAGGTTATATCTTTACCTTGCTTAAATAACAAAATATATTGCCTCCTGTTGTAGTTTCATATTTTTTTCGTACATTTGCAAAAACATTTATACTTGATGAGTAAAAAAATACTTTATTTTGCCTTTGTGATAGGGCTATTTGCAGTAGCTTGCAATGATGGTAATTTGGAGGTAGACACTATTTCATTTGAGAACTCTGATGTGCTATCTTGTACCGCTAATGATACTACTGCTACTTTTCTGTTTAAATACAGTCAAAAGCAAGCGCTTATACTTGATTTGCCTGCTAATATTTTAGAAAATAAAGAGAAGACCGTCTCAGGTACTATACCCACTAATTTTAAGCTCACTTACCGTACTTTCAGCGATGCGGTAACCACTAACTATTTTTGTAATGCATATCCTCCCGCTACCCCCAGTGTTACCTCACAAATTGAAGCGACAGGGGGTACTGTTACTATTTCATCTCGCCCCATTTACAATGAAACTACTGGAGCTTTATTGCGTTATGACCATCAAATAACTATCACTGATTTGGTGCTTGTCAATGGAGACGGTAATAAGATAGTAGACTCCAATTTTGTTTTTGGAACTTATCAAACTAACAGACAGTAGAAATGAATCACTTTGTAGTATCAGCACGCAAATATCGCCCACAATCATTTCGTGATGTAGTAGGACAGCAAGCAATAACTAATACTTTACTCAATGCCATTGAAAATAATCATTTGGCGCAAGCCCTCCTCTTCACAGGTCCTCGTGGAGTAGGGAAGACTACCTGTGCTCGTATTTTAGCAAAAAAGATAAATGAACAAACTTCTGGAGTAGAAGATGAAAACGATTTTGCTTTTAACGTTTTTGAACTTGATGCAGCCTCCAATAACAGCGTAGATGATATCCGCAAACTGATTGAACAGGTGCGTATTCCACCTCAAGTAGGCAAATATAAAGTGTATATCATCGATGAGGTGCATATGCTGTCTACTGCAGCTTTTAATGCCTTTCTCAAAACATTAGAAGAGCCACCCAAACACGCAATCTTTATCTTAGCAACTACTGAAAAGCATAAGATTATTCCAACTATTTTGTCTCGTTGCCAGATATTCGACTTTAAGCGTATTACGATCAATGACATTCGAGAATATCTAAAATATATTGCAGAACAACAAGGGATTGAAGCAGAAGATGAAGCCTTGCAAATTATTGCTCAGAAAGCAGATGGGGCGATGCGCGATGCGCTTTCTATCTTTGACCGAGTGGTAAGTTTTTCAGGAGAGAAGATTACACGACAAGCTACTTCTGAAATATTAAATGTACTCGACTATGAAGTCTACTTTAAGGTAACAGACCTTATCTTAGACAATAAACTTCCTGAGTTACTAATGGCATTCAATGATACTATTGCGCAGGGCTTTGACGGTAATCATTTTATTGCAGGCTTAGCAAGTCATTTTCGCGATTTGATGGTATGTAAGAATCCTGCTACTATTGCTTTAATGGAAGTAGGGGAAGAAACCCAAAAGAAATACGCTGAACAGAGTGCTCGTGCTACAGTTCCCTTTCTTATAGAAGCTATAGAGATTGCTAATGATTGTGACCTGAAATACCGCACTAGTAAAAACCAACGCTTATTGGTAGAGATTGCCCTAATGCAACTCGCCTCTCTGACCTATGAAGGGGATAAAAAAAAAATGATGGACGCTTCATAATTCCTGCTAATGTTTTTAATGGGCAAAAACCTATAGCAGAAATACAACCTAACTTACAAACACCTGTTGTTGCCCCTCCTATAAATTATATAAATACAACAACTACTATACTTAACCCTAATATACCTACTATTACTAAAACAGAACGTACAGAAGCTGTATCTAATTTTTCTATTAAAAGTGTACATCTAAAAACAGAACATCAGAAGAATTTCAAAGAGGTTGTAATAGACCCTAATACCTTACCACGTGAGAGTTTTTCTGAAGAAACTTTCAATCGATTTTGGGAACGTTATATAGATGAATTACTTGCTAAGGGAGAACGCATACAAGCATCTATTCTTAAAATTGCGACATTAAGATTAGAAGGAACTACTATTCATTTAGAAGTATCAAGCAATACAGCAAAAAGTGATATTGTTCAGATGGAGCATAAGCTCTTAAATTATTTACACAAATCTTTACAGAATTATGATCTTACTATTGAAATAAATGTAAATGAAGAAATAGCAAAAAGAATAGTGGTAACCCCTGAAGATAAATATGAAAAATTATTAGAAGAAAATCCTGTTTTACAAGATTTTAGAAGAACTTTTGAATTAAATTTAAAGGGATGAAAATACAGAAAATAAAAACTCAGCGCTACATAATTTATAGTTAGTAGCGTTTTTTATTTTCTAATTCTTTTGTTTTTTTCAATATAATGACTAATTTTGCCGAAAATAATCTTAATGAGGTATTTTGTTTATAGTCAAGTTAAGCATAGGATAAACATATAAACTATTGAATATTAATAAAATTGATAAAATATGAAAGTACTTAATGAACGACAATCAAAGATTTTGGAGAGCTTAGAAACCAAAAAGTATGTCAGCGTAAACGAATTGAGTGATAGGCTTAAAGTTTCGGTAGTTACTATACGTAAAGACCTTACTCTCTTAGAACAAGAAGGTTACTTGCATCGTACTCACGGTGGAGCCAGTAAACAAATGCGCTATGTGTTTGAGCAAACAATAACTGAGAAAGAAACTCAAAATGTGGAAGAGAAAACTCGTATCATTACTAAAGCATTAGACTTTATTAAAGAAAATGAGTTTATCATACTTTCATCAGGAACTACAGCTAATCTTTTAGCTCAAAAAATTTATGGTATACGTAATCTTACAGTACTAACTCCTTCTCTTAGAGTAGCTTTAGAGGTCTGCAAAAATCCTAGTGTAAATACTATTCACTTGGGAGGTGAAGTACGAAAGAACTCTACTTCTACTATAGGAGTTCTTGCTGAAGAGACTCTTAGTAACTTTTCTTGTACTACTTTGTTCTTAGGGGTTGAAGGTATTGATCTTGACTATGGATTGAGTTCTACCAATGTAGGCGAAGCGCATCTAAACAAGAAAATGATGGAACGTGTAGACAAAACAATTGTTTTGGCCGATTCTTCTAAAATTCATAAACGAGGCTTTGGTTTTATCTGCTATGTGGAAAAAATAGATATGCTTATCACCGATGCAGGTGCTGATCCAGAATTTGTTGAGGAACTTGAGAAACGCGGTGTAGAAGTTATTATTTGTTAGTTAGTATAGAATGATAACGATATATCATAATCCTAAATGCTCCAAATCGCGTTGCGGTTTGGAGCTTTTAAAAAATTCAGGGAAAGAGTATCAAGTAGTAGATTATCTTAAAAAAGGGCTATCTAAAGAAGAAATTAACAATCTTCTTACTAAGTTAAAGATGTCCCCTATGGAATTGATTCGTACTAAAGAGAATATTTGGAAAGAACAATTTGAAGGAAAAATACTTACTGATGATGAAATTATAGAGGCAATGGTACAATATCCAAAGCTTATCGAACGTCCTATTGTAATAGTAGATAATAAAGCTATAATAGGACGACCCACTGAAAAAATAAATGAAATCATATAAAATAATGAGAAAAACACTGTTATGTGCTATTGCTTTTATTTGGGGAGTAACAGCTATATACTCACAGACATATATATCGGTGAGTGGAGGGTATGGATTTAAAACCCACCAAAAAATATTAGGTAGAGATGCTACTGACCCAATAGCTATAATCGACCTAAAAGGGAGTTATGGAGAAGGATATCAAGCACAATTGCGAGGAGGATACTTCTTTCATAAGCGTTGGGGAGGAGAACTATCATTAGGGTATCTTCACGGTGAAGATATGAACACCAATAAGAACCAAATATTGAATATGAAAGGGCACGGACGTGCTTTTGGGGCTTCCCTTTCATTGGTATTCAATATCACTGATAATCTATATGTACGCGCAGGAGGTGTAACTAAAATAGGTGGTAGAACAGAAATACAAACAGAACTTAATGCAAATCGGTTACCTTTAGCTTTGTTTAGACCAGGAGCTCCTGCTGGATCTATGGTTGATATGAAAGCTGATTTTCAGAATGATTTTCACGGTAAAATACCTTTTGGTTTTATAGGGGGTATAGGATACCGCTTTAAAATTAGTGATAAAGTAGCATTTTTTGTTGAAGGAGAATACCTGAATATCAATGTGCCTCGTAAGGAATCTAAACTGAAATATTTTTCGGCTACACGTACGATAGGAGGTACAACATCGGCACTTACTCTTGAAGAGTTTAAAAGATATATGATAGCGCTACAAAATGTACCTACTTCTCCCAGTACAGAACGTTTAAAACAATTAGCAACTCAAGTAGCACCATTATTGGAAAGTAGCTATAGTTGGGAAGGCAAGGGAGCTCCTGATGCACCTTACTCTTCTATAGGTTTTCATTTTGGAGTTACTTATACTTTTTAAGAACACTTGCCCCCAAATACTTTTGGGGGCAATGTTGTTAATTCATATTTTTCTTAATTAAAATCTAAAAACACCACCAATACCTAAAACAGTTTCAAAAAAGAAAAAATCGTGTTTAGCTTTATCAGCAATATCATAAGTGGTACGAACATCATACATATTAATGTAACCGCCTTTGAGTTCTCCTACTATGCGAAAATACTTAAAGAAAGTAAGGTGTAATCCAGCTTTGGCATTTATACCTAATCCTGCAATGTGAAACTCATCATAGCGTTCTTTGTTCAGTAGTTTAGTGTTGGATCTCGGATATAGAACACCAAAGCCAAGTCCTTCAGTTAGATTTACTTGAAATATATCGGTGTTTCGAATGCCAAATAGACCAGAAATATCATCTATACGTGCACCTTCTACTACTACATAATTCAAGCCGTCGGTATGTTCAAAGGTAAGAAAATCTTCACTAAGCAATTTATCAACATCATTGTAAATGCCATCGTGTGATGTGCCAGAACTATTGATGTAACCATTCATTTTCACAGTTTGTCCGTTTTTCATTATGTATTTCATATGGTCTACCCCCACAGAAATGGTGTAATGGTCAGAAATGTAGTATCCTATGTGAAAGTTTGTCTGGGGAATAGTCATTCGCAAAGGATTGATGTAGTCAATATGCCAACCTTTAGGTCGGTCTACCGCTTCTACATCTTTGATAGTGAAATCATAATCATTACCAGTAAAAGTAATATCTGAATTTGAGTAATAACCGCGGTTACCTCCCCAATAAAAGAAGAACTTTCCCTTGTTATGAGCTGTGTAAAGCTCTTTAGAAGCATTTTGTGCAAAAGAAGTTAGAAAGCTTATTCCTAACAACATAGTGATAAAAATCTTTTTCATTAACGATTATTTTTTATAATTGAGGGCGCAAAAATAACTATTATTTTTTAATTAACCAAAGTTTATTAATCACCTCTTAAGCACCACTGCGAGAACTCATCTACTGAGGAGAAAAATAAATAGGGGTGGAGGGCTTTGAGGGTTTCGGGCTCAGCGGTTTTTGCCCACGCTACCGAGGCTATTTTTACGCCTGCTTCTCGGCACGAAACAATATCGCTGGGGGTATCGCCTATGTAGAGCACTTCATCGCGATTTACACCTAATTGCTTTATCACTTCCTCAATAGCTTCGGGTTTGCGAGCCCCCTTGGGACTGCCCGTTTCTATAATTTCAAAGTAGTCTTGCATTTGCACAAAGCCATAGTGATTTTACAGCTCTTTGCCCCTTTGCCTGTAACCATCGTTACGTGTACACCCTTATCAATGAGTTTTTCAAGCAGTTCTTTGATGCCTTCAAAAGGTTTCGGACAGATTACGGGATGCAACTGCTCATAATGATATAGATAGTCACGCACCCCCTGCTCATAATACTCAGGAGCGAGCGACATTATTGTTCCTTCTTCCGAGGGGCCAAAGGTGTCAATAATCTCTTTGTCAGATACGTGTCGTCCTACTAACGGCTCAATAGAGCGGTGAAAAGCCTCAATACAAAGAGGTAAGGTTTCACCGAGAGTACCGTCGAGGTCAAAAATAAGGGTGTTTATTTTCTTCTCCATTTGTTTAATTCTTCTTGGGTAAGGCGGTTTCTCAGTTCAATATCTTGTTCCCAATTAGTTTTGTAATCGCAGTAATTATAGCTATTTACAATAGCTTTAGCATCTTTTAGATTGAGTTCTATTTCAGTATCATCTAAAAGAATATTGCGTTTTATCTTTGTTTTTAAGATAGTACCATTATGCCGCCTTACAATGCGGTGATAAGCTCTCCTGCCTATTCCATCATCTTTGATAATAGCTTTTTTACGACTGCGGGACATAGGGATTTGATTTTAAGAAAGTATGTAAAAAAAAAAAAAACTAATTGTTTTTTAGAAAATCATCTGTACTAATTACCGAGGCATAGAAATAACTTAAAGCAGAAAGAAATGAGTTTTGAACCTCACTTGCAACTGTCTTTTTATTGTTATAAAAAAGGTCTTTTGTAGCACAAGCATCGCCAATTACTTCTATTGTATACCCCATATCTTTTCCTGCTCTCACAGTTGCATCAACACACATATGAGTCATCATTCCTGCGATTACCAAGTGATTAATTTTATGCTCCTTAAGGTATGCAAGTAATTCAGTTTCTCGAAAGCTATTAGGAAAATGTTTAGTAATTACTTTTTCGTCTTTTGTGGGAGCTACATTTTTGTGAATTTCTGCACCCTTTGTGTTAGGGATAAAGAAAGTAGCATCTTTCCGATTGGATAAATGCTGAATATGCACTACTAAATCCTTATTTTTTCGGAATTTATCAAGTACTTTTTTAGCATTCAAACTTGCTTGCTCACTACCAACAAGCTCATTTTTTCCTTGTGGAAAATAATCATTTTGAATATCTATCAGTATTAAAGCTGATTTTGTATTCTGTGCTTCCATTGACATAGATAAAATTGTTAAAACTATTAGTGTGAATAATCTCATAAGTTGCTTTTACATATTTACTTTACACCGCAAAAGTACAATAAAAAACAAAAAGAGCAAGTTTTTACTTGCTCTTTTTCTTTATTTTGAAAGATACATCTTCCTCCTTGTATAAATATCATAAAAAGCATCGTCTTTGAGGCTATCGATAAACAAAATGCTTTCACCTGTTGATTTCATTTCAGGGCCGAGTTTCTTATCTACATTCGGGAACTTATTGAACGAGAAAACGGGTTGCTTAATGGCAAAACCTTCGAGATGTGGCGAAAAATGGAAGTCGGTGAGCTTTTTCTCACCGAGCATTACCTTGGTGGCGTAATTCACGTAAGGTTCGCCGTAGGCTTTGGAGATGAAAGGTACAGTACGCGAAGCACGTGGGTTGGCCTCGATGATATACACCACGTCGTCTTTCACGGCAAACTGTACATTGATAAGGCCTACTGTATTGAGTGCCAAGGCTATCTTTTCAGTATGATCTTTGATTTGCTGGATCACAAACTCGCCCAAGTTGAACGGTGGCAAGGTAGCATTACTGTCGCCTGAATGGATACCACAGGGCTCGATATGTTCCATAATACCAATGATATACACGTTTTCACCATCGCAAATCGCATCGGCTTCTGCCTCAATGGCACCGTCTAAATAATTGTCCAAAAGGAGCTTGTTATTAGGAATTTTGCGGAGGAGGTCAACCACGTGGGCTTCGAGCTCTTCTTTGTTGATTACAATCTTCATTCCTTGTCCGCCCAATACGTATGACGGACGTACCAATAGTGGGAAATCCAACTCATCAGCGAGCTTGAGCGCCTCGTCGGCAGTTTCGGCAACCCCAAAGCGTGGGTAAGGAATGTTGTTTTCTTTGAGGAGGGTAGAGAAGCTACCGCGGTCTTCAGCTAAGTCGAGCGATTGGAAGCTGGTGCCTATGATCTTAATGCCGTATTTGTTTAATTTTTCAGCGAGTTTCAATGCTGTTTGTCCGCCGAGTTGAACAATCACCCCTTCGGGTTTTTCGTGCTGGATGATGTCGTAAATATACTCCCAGAACACAGGCTCAAAGTAGAGTTTATCGGCTGTGTCAAAGTCGGTTGAAACGGTTTCGGGGTTACAGTTGATCATTATGGTTTCGTAACCGCATTCTTTGGCTGCCAACACCCCGTGCACGCAGCAATAGTCGAACTCAATACCCTGACCGATGCGGTTAGGCCCTGAACCGAGTACCACCACTTTTTTACGAGGCGTTACCACACTGTCGTTCTGCACGTACTCTTTGCCTTCGGGCGTGCGGATAGGCGCCTCAAAAGTAGAGTAATAATAAGGAGTTTGCGCTTTGAACTCTGCCGCACAAGTGTCTACCAATTTGAACACGCGCTGGATATTGTACTCCTCGCGTTTCTTGTGCACCTCGCTCTCCCAACAACCGAGCATATAAGCAATTTGTCGGTCGGCAAAACCTTTTTGTTTGGCTTCAAAGAGGAGTTCTTTAGGTAGCGTGTCAATTTTATAGGTAGAAATCAGTTTTTCAAGTGAATAGAGTTCTTCGTACTGTTTGAGGAACCACACATCTATCTTGGTAATCTCGTGAATACGGCTAAGCGGAATACCCATTTGTATGGCGTCGTAAATCACGAACACCCTATCCCAACTGGGGTAGGTGAGTTTCTCGATAATCTGGTCGTAGTTCTTGTAACCTTTGCCGTCGGCACCTAAGCCATTGCGCTTGATTTCAAGCGATTGAGTAGCTTTTTGCAAGGCTTCTTGGAAAGAACGACCGATGCCCATCACTTCCCCTACCGACTTCATTTGGAGTCCAATAGTACGGTCGGAGCCTTCAAACTTATCAAAATTCCAACGCGGTATTTTTACAATCACATAGTCGAGGGTAGGCTCAAAGAAAGCGGAAGTAGATTTGGTGATTTGGTTTTGCAATTCATCTAAATGGTAGCCAATAGCCAACTTGGTGGCAATCTTGGCGATAGGATAGCCCGTAGCCTTAGATGCCAAAGCTGAAGAACGCGACACACGCGGGTTGATTTCAATAGCGATGATCTCCTCTTTCTCGTCAGGAGAAACAGCAAACTGCACGTTACAACCTCCAGCAAAATCGCCTATGCTGCGCATCATTTTGATCGCCATATCCCGCATACGCTGGAAAGTACGGTCGGATAGGGTCATAGCAGGCGCCACCGTAATAGAGTCGCCTGTGTGGATACCCATCGGGTCCATATTTTCAATGGTACAGATAATCGCTACATTGTCGTTCTTGTCGCGCAAGAGCTCTAATTCATACTCTTTCCAACCCAAAAGCGCCTTGTCAATCAAGACTTCGTGGATAGGAGATGCCTCCAAACCACGGTTAAGAAGATTGTCAAAATCCTCTTTTTTATAGACGATAGATGCTCCTGTACCGCCCAGGGTAAATGAAGGGCGTATTACCAATGGAAAGCCAAAACGTTGTGCAATTTCCTTTCCGCGAAGGAAAGAAGTCGCTGTTTCAGAAGGTGCCATCGGGATGTCTATTTCGTCTAACAATAGGCGGAATTTCTCGCGGTCTTCCGTAATTTGAATAGCATCAATATCTACCCCGATGATTTCCACGCCGAAGTCTTCCCAAATCCCCTTTTCATCAGCCTCAATGCAGAGGTTGAGCGCTGTTTGTCCGCCCATAGTAGGGAGCACCGCATCGATTTCGGGGTGGGCTTTGAGGATTTCCACCAACGATTTGGTAGTAAGCGGTTTGAGGTAGACCGCATCCGCCATTGAAGGGTCGGTCATAATAGTAGCGGGGTTAGAGTTGATGAGCACGGTTTTGATACCGTCTTCACGCAAAGAGCGCAAGGCTTGAGAGCCCGAATAGTCAAATTCGCAGGCTTGCCCAATAATGATAGGGCCTGAGCCTATAATCAGTACGCAGTGTAGGTCGTTTCTTTTTGGCATTTTTATATAGATATTGCTGTGTTTTTTATTGTATAAAAAAATAGCTACATTTTTCAGAAAAGAAAAACATAGCTATTAAATAATAAAGAATATCGTTGCCCTGCGTATCTCTTACGAGTACTGCCTATTGCACAAGGGAGTGCTTGAGGGGTGATATGCTTAAAAGTGTTCATTTAACAATTAAATAATTGCTCATTAAAAAGAGCGAAAAACGGGTCTCGAACCCGCGACCTCAACCTTGGGAAGGTTGCGCTCTACCAACTGAGCTATTTTCGCTTATATTGTTTTAGTAAATTTGCAACTGATTTGTTTTTCATTTACGGGGCAAAGATACAATTTATTTTTTAAAGAGAAATGATTTAGACTTTCAAAAATTTGATTAATTAATATTGTGTTGAAAATCAAAAGTATAATAGTGTGAATCACACGGGCAGTCGTAGCACGACAGGCAAGTAGATAAAGAATGAATGGAGGAAAGACGAACAAAAGACGAACAAAGAACGAACAAAGAACGAACAAAGAACGAACAAAGAACGAACAAAGAACGAACAAAGAACGAACAAAGAACGAACAAAAGACGGTGCGAGCCGCACGGGCAGATAAAGAATAGATAAAGAAAGAACGAACAAAGAATAGAGATAAGACTAATTTAAAACGAAGATAAAGTTTAAATGAGTTTATTAAATCAAATAACTTTTATATATTTTGTTTGCTGTGTGTGTAGAAAGGAGTTTAGTATAATAAAGTTATTTCTTTTAGAGAAAAGGTCTTTATAGCTTGTTGTTCTGTTTCTACAATTAATTTTCCTGAAGGTTCTACTCCTCTTATGATACTTGAAAAGGTTTCTCCTTCGGGAGAACGAAAAGTAGATACTTTATTTAGCTGAAATAGATAGCTCTGATAAATAGGATAAACACTTTTGAAAGACTGTTGAGTGAGTGTAGAAAGGTTTGATTCTAATTCAGAAAGAATTAGTTTCATTACTTGTTCTACTTCAAAATCTTTTTTGGTTAATTTTTTCAAAGAGGAGGCTTTGGGTAAATCATCAAAATTTGTTTGATTTAGATTGAGACCAATACCGATTACACATTTATTAATTCTATTTTTTTGAATGGTATTTTCTATCAGTATTCCACCTATTTTGTAACGTTGAGAAAGGATATCATTAGGCCATTTAATATTTATGTTAGGAATGTTTAATTTCTCTAATACTTTCATTATTGCAATAGGCACAAGCATATTGAGCAAAAAGGCATCTTTTAAATCTAAAAACTCAGGAAGGAATAAAACACTAAAAGTAAGATTTTGATAGGGTTCACTTGTCCATTTCGCCCCGTATTGTCCTACACCTGCAGTTTGCTGAGGCGTCCAAACAGTTAGGAAGTTAGGAAGGGTATCTTCAGTATGTATCAATTTTTTTAAGTACTGATTAGTAGAATCAACGCTTTTTAAGGTAATGATATTCATAAAAAGAAAAAAAATAGTTATAAAAATTTGGTAGTACAAAAAAATGTAGTACATTTGCACCCGCAAAGTCAGAATGTGACTTAATAAATAAAATGGCGAGGTAGCTCAGGTGGTTAGAGCGTTGGATTCATAACCCAAAGGTCACGGGTTCAAATCCCGTCTTCGCTACTAAGATTAGACAACTAAAAACGAGTGGTTTATATTCATAAATCGCTCTTTTTTTATGTCTAAATTTAGTGAAAAAATACAAAACGAATACGCTAACGAATACGGAAACGAATACGCTATGAAAAACAAGGGTCTCTATACTAAGCCTCGAATCTACAATGTGAATGGTGATGTTACTATTTGTCAGGGACGAGTTCAAAAATTGTGCCATTCAGGTAGTTATAATGAAAGTAATGCCTAACTTTCTCAATGATGTTCTATAGAGTACACTTTATGGTAATGCTATGAAGCGGTACAATTAGGAAACTATTATAGGGATAGTGTTTGATTGTAGAATGAAGCCGACTAAAAAAAATCTCTTTTTATTTTCTCATTACAATTTTCTTTCGTACTTTTACGCCCTAAAATAAACTAATTACTAATATTTGTATGGATAAAATGATGTTATATCTGCCGTTAGCCCTTGCTATTTTAGGGCTTATCTTTATGATTACAAAGGCGTTGTGGGTGAACAAACAAACCACAGGCAACGACCGAATGCAAAGTATTTCTAAAAGCATCAAAGAGGGTGCTATGGCTTTCCTCAATGCCGAATACCGCATTTTGGCTCTTTTTGTAATTATCGCTTCTATCGCCTTATTCATCGTTTCTCGTATGGTCGAAACTTCACACTGGCTCATCGTAGTAGCTTTTGTGTGCGGTGCTTTCTTCTCTGCCTTGGCGGGAAATATAGGTATGCGCATTGCTACTAATGCCAATGTGCGCACTACCGAAGCCGCTCGCACCAGTTTGCCTAAAGCTTTGAAAGTGTCGTTTGGCGGTGGTACTGTAATGGGATTGGGGGTTGCAGGCTTGGCAGTTTTAGGCTTGAGCTTGTTCTTCATTCTTTTTGTAAACACTTTTGTAGTAGGAGGCAAATCTTTCTATGATGAAATGACCCTCGTGCTCGAAGCCTTGGCTGGTTTCTCTCTCGGTGCTGAGTCAATCGCACTCTTCGCTCGTGTGGGAGGTGGTATCTACACCAAAGCTGCCGACGTAGGTGCTGACCTCGTAGGTAAAGTGGAAGCAGGTATCCCTGAGGACGACCCTCGTAACCCTGCTACTATTGCCGACAACGTAGGTGATAATGTGGGTGACGTGGCTGGTATGGGTGCCGACTTGTTCGGTTCGTATGTGGCTACCGTACTCGCTTCAATGGTATTGGGTAACTACGTGATTAAAGATATGGCAACTGCCAACGGCGGTACTTTCACCGATGCTTTCGGTGGCTTAGGCCCTATCTTGTTGCCGTTGGTGATTGCAGGCGTGGGTATCATTGCCTCTATCATTGGTACTTTCTGCGTGGGTATCAAGAACAACGACGCTAAAGAAAAACAAGTACAAAGTTCTTTGAACACAGGTAACTATGTAGCCTTAGGTCTTACTTTAGTAGCTTGCTATTTCCTTATTAAATATATGTTGCCCGAAACTATCCAAATGAGTTTCTTTGGTGAAGGGGTACAAGCAATCCCAAGTATCAATGTATTCTACGCAACTATCGTAGGTTTGGCAGTAGGCTTGCTCATTTCAGCTATTACTGAACACTTTACCGCTTTGGGTAAAAAACCAGTATTGAATATCGTTCGCAATTCATCTACAGGAGCTGCTACCAATATTATTGCAGGTTTGGCTACTGGTATGAAATCTACCTTTGGTTCTGTATTGCTTTTTGCTGTAGCTATTTGGGGTTCTTACTCTTTAGCTGGTTTCTATGGTGTAGCGATTGCTGCATCAGCAATGATGGCAACTACAGCTATGCAATTGGCTATTGATGCTTTTGGTCCTATTGCCGATAACGCTGGTGGTGTAGCCGAAATGAGTGAATTGCCAAAAGAAGTACGCCAACGTACTGATATTTTAGACTCAGTAGGTAATACTACCGCTGCTGTAGGTAAAGGCTTTGCGATTGCTTCTGCAGCTCTTACTGCCTTAGCATTGTTTGCAGCTTATGTTACCTTTACAGGTATCAATGGTATTAACATCTTCAAAGCAGATGTATTAGCTGCCTTGTTTATTGGAGGTATGATTCCCGTAATCTTCTCAGCTTTAGCTATGCAATCAGTAGGGAAAGCTGCTATGGATATGGTGAATGAAGTACGTCGCCAATTCCGAGAAATCCCTGGTATTATGGAAGGTAAAGGTACTCCAGAGTACGGAAGATGTGTAGATATTTCTACCAAAGCTGCTTTGCGTGAAATGATGTTACCTGGAGCAATTACTATCATTACACCTATTATTATCGGTTTTGTGATGGGTGCTGAAGCTCTTGGCGCTTATATGGCTGGTGTAGCTGTATCAGGAGTCGTATGGGCTATCTTCCAAAACAACGCTGGTGGTGCTTGGGACAATGCTAAGAAATCATTTGAAGCAGGTGTTGAAATTAACGGACAAATGACTTACAAAGGTTCTGACGCTCACAAAGCTGCCGTTACTGGTGATACTGTAGGTGACCCATTCAAAGATACTTCAGGACCTTCAATGAATATCCTTATCAAACTCACTTGCTTGGTAGGTTTGGTAATCGCTCCTATCTTGGGTGGACATACCGCTGATGCTTCAGGTACTCCTATAGAAGCTCAAATTCGTCAAGGTGAAGGTGAGGGAGTGATGCCTGTGGAAGAAGTAGTAGTTATTGAAGAAGGTAAGCTTAACGCCGATGGTGACTTCGAGTACAATGTAGGTGATTTATTCCAATTGAGCCTTTTTGACAATACAATGTTAGAAGTTGGAAAGAACTCATCTGAAGCACACCTCGTGAAATTGATAGAAGATAAAAACCTTACTACTCCAGAACAATTCAAAGATAACTGGATTACTTTGGATAGAACTTACTTCAAAACAGGTAGCGATGAACTTACTGAAGGTTCAGAACAACAATTAAAGAACATTGTAGCTATTTTAAAAGCCTATCCTAAGGTGGCTATTCGTTTAGGAGGTTACACTGATAACACAGGTAGCGCTGAAGGTAATTTGAAACTTTCAGAAAGACGTGCTAATTCAGTGTTAAACAAATTGGTAGCATTGGGTGCTAACAAAGTACAATTGAGCGCTCAAGGTTATGGTCAAGAACACCCTGTTTGTCCTGCTAACGACACCGATGAGTGCAAAGCTAAAAATAGACGTATCGACATACGTTTGACTGCTAAATAGCAAAATATTTTAGTTACTATATAACCTCAAAAGGGGTGTTTGAGGAAGTTCTTTCCTTGAACACCCTTTTTATAATCACCTAAAAACTATGAAATTACCTTTATTTTCAGCAGCTATATTACTCACTGCTTTGGTAGCCTGCAACGACTCAAAGACTTCAAAAATGACAGAAAACACAGAGAACAATCCGCTATTGGTAGAAAGCACTTTGCCTTATGGTGCTCCCGACTTCTCAAAAATTAAAGATGAGCATTACCGTCCCGCCTTGCTCAAAGGAATGGCTTTGCAAAACGAACGTATTGCAGCTATTGCTAATAGCAACGAAGCGCCTACTTTTGAGAATACAATTATCGCTTTAGAAAAAAGTGGAGTAGAATTGGAACGTGCTTCAGCGGTATTCAATGCTTTAACTGAGGCAAATACTAATGATACCTTAAAAGTATTGCAAAAAGAACTATCGCCTAAGTTTGCCGAGCACGCCGATGGCATTCACCTGAACGAAAAACTCTTTGCGCGTATCAAAGCCTTATACGATAAACGTGAGAGCTTGAAATTAGATGCTGAATCGCTTAAATTGTTAGAAAATTACTACGAAGATTTTGTAGTAGCAGGTGCTAACCTATCGGCTACTGATAAAGAAACTCTTAAAAAGTACAATAGTGAGTTAGCTTCTTTAGAAACTGATTTTAACCAAACGCTTTTAGAAGGATCGTTGGCAGCCGCTCAAACTATCAATGGTCAGAAAGTAGCGATTGTGAATACTACCCAGCAACCGCTCCTTAGTGAATTAGCCGACCGCAACGCTCGTAAACAATTGTTTGAAGCAAGCTGGAATCGCACCGATGGGGGAGCTCATAATACCAATGATATCCTAAAACGCATTGCTTTACTACGCGCTAAAAAAGCCGAGCTCTTGGGCTTTAAAAACTATGCTGAATGGAGCTTGCAACGCACAATGGCTAAAACCCCTGCTGCTATTGCTCAATTCTTTAAAAATTTAGTGCCTGCTTCAGTAGGTAAAGCCAAAGCAGAAGCTAAAGAAATACAAGCGCAAATCGCCAAAACGGGAGGTAATTTTACTTTAGAACCTTACGATTGGAACTTCTATGCCGAACAAGTGCGCAAAGCTAAATACGACCTCGATGAGAACGAAATCAAACCTTATTTCGAACTGAAAAATGCTCTTGAAAATGGTGTATTCTATGCAGCTACTAAACTTTATGGCATTACCTTTAAAGAACGCAAAGATATACCCGTATATCACCCCGATGTATTAGTGTATGAGCTTTTTGAAGAAGACGGTACGCCATTAGGACTTTTCTATGGCGATTTCTTTGCTCGTGAAAGCAAACGTGGTGGTGCGTGGATGAGCAACTTTGTAAACCAATCGAAGTTATTAGGCACTAAACCTGTTATCTACAATGTGTGCAATTATGTGAAACCTGCCGAAGGTAAACCTGCTTTGCTTACTTACGACGAACTTACTACGCTCTTCCACGAGTTTGGTCACGCATTGCACGGTTTCTTTGCTAACCAACAGTATGCAAGTTTATCAGGAACAGCAGTAGCACGCGATTTTGTGGAGTTTCCTTCGCAATTCAATGAGCATTGGGCTTTGTATCCTGAGGTACTTAAAAACTATGCAGTACATTACGAGACTAAACAACCTATTCCACAAGCACTTATTGATAAGATAAAAAAAGCGAGTACCTTCAATGAGGGGTATGCTTTTACCGAAGTTTTAGCTGCTGCCAATTTAGACTTGCAATGGCATACTATTCCTTCAGATACTATCATCAATAATGTAAGTGATTTTGAGAAGAAAGCCCTTGAAAGAACAGGCTTATGGTTGAAAGAAGTACCCCCAAGATATCGTTCGTCTTACTTTGCTCATATTTTTGGCGGAGGCTATGGGGCAGGCTATTACTCTTACCAATGGACAGAAATGCTTTGCCACGATGCCTACCAATGGTTTGAAGAAAACGGCGGACTCACTCGTGCTAATGGACAACGTTTCAGAGATTTGATACTCTCCAAAGGAAATACAATGGATTACGAAAAGATGTATTATGACTTTAGAGGCAAAGCTCCTTCTATAGAGCCTTTGCTCAAAGCACGTGGATTGAAATAATAAAAAAAGCAGGTTATTGTAACCTGCTTTTTTGTTTCTTATCTTATAGTTACTTTTATCCGCCAAACCAACCTTCACGGTCTAAACTGCGATATTGAATAGCTTCACCTATATGATGAGGTTGTACTTCTTCTGACTTTTCTAAATCGGCTATTGTACGTGCTACTTTTAAAATACGGTCATAGGCACGTGCAGAAAGGTTTAGACGCTTCATTGCGTCTTTTAGTAAAGCCAAAGAGTTTTCATTTACCTTACAGAATTTCTGTATTTGTTTAGTATTCATTTGAGCGTTGTAATGAATATGTTCATATTCTTTAAATCGCTCTGTTTGGATATTTCGTGCCTCTATCACTCGCCTACGAATATCACTACTACTTTCACCTTTTCTATCATCTGAAAGTTTTTCAAAGGGTACAGGATTTACCTCTATATGGATATCAATTCTATCTAATAGCGGTCCTGAAATCTTACTTAAATAGCGTTGCATTTCAGCAGGTGTAGAAGTAACAGGAGCATCGGGGTCATTAAAATAGCCACTTGGACTTGGGTTCATACTTGCCACTAACATAAACGAAGCAGGGTAAGTAACCGAAAACTTTGCTCTCGAAATAGTAACTTCTCTATCTTCTAAAGGTTGTCGCATTACCTCGAGAACAGCTCTTTTAAACTCTGGCAATTCATCAAGAAAAAGCACTCCATTATGTGCGAGAGATATTTCACCTGGTTGAGGATAAGTACCTCCTCCTACAAGAGCTACATCTGAAATAGTGTGATGTGGACTACGGAAAGGACGATGACTCATTAAACCTGAGTCCTTAATACGTCCCACTACACTGTGTATCTTAGTAGTTTCAAGAGCTTCGTGAAGTGTCATCGGAGGAAGAATACTGGGTAAACGCTTAGCGAGCATTGTTTTTCCTGAACCAGGAGGTCCTATTAAAATAACATTATGCCCACCAGCAGCTGCTATTTCCATACAACGTTTAACTGTTTCTTGTCCTTTTACATCAGCAAAGTCAAATTCTGAAAGTTCTAAATCTCTGTAAAATTCTTTGCGTGTATCTATTTCAGTAGGTTGTAATTCTTTTTCTCCATTAAAAAAATCTATGACTTCTTTAATATTTTCTACACCATAAACGTCTAAATTATCTACTATAGCAGCTTCTTTAGCATTTTGCTTAGGAAGAATGAATCCTCTGAATCCTTCTTTGCGTGCTTGAATAGCAATAGGTAGGGCTCCTTTAATGGGTTGTAAACCACCATCTAAGGATAGTTCACCCATAATGATATATTTTTCTATTTCTTCATTTTGTATTTGCCCGTTAGCTGCTAAAATACCAATTGCAAAACTTAAATCATAGGCGGAACCTTCCTTGCGCATATCGGCAGGAGCCATATTGATAGTTATCTTTTTACCTGGAATTTTATATCCATTGTTTTGCAGGGCAGCTGCTATGCGATAGTTACTTTCTTTTATAGCTATATCGGGTAATCCAACCAAATGATAACCAATACCTTTATCAATATTTACTTCAATAGTAATCGTGCTGGCTTCTACACCAAATACAGCGCTTCCGTAAATCTTTACTAACATTTCTGTGGTTAATTTTTGTACAAAGGTAAAACATTCTTTGCAAATGAGCAATTTTTATTTAAAAAATAATCTTTATATAGTTATGTAATCACATAAACAAAATAACGCAGGACGTAAAATCCTGCGTTATTTCGAACATAAATTTTAATACAAAATGAAACAAATTCTCGTGATCACGACAGGATTCGAACCTGTGACCGTCTGCTTAGAAGGCAGATGCTCTATCCAGCTGAGCTACGTGACCGCTATTCCATTCCAAAAAAAATATTTCAAAAATGCCACACAAAAGGAAACATTTATGAAATATCTTATTTTGTCGGGGCGGCAGGATTCGAACCTGCGACCTCCTGGTCCCAAACCAGGCGCGATGACCGGACTACGCTACGCCCCGAATTTATATCTAACAATTTGTATTAGATGCGGAGAGACTGGGACTCGAACCCAGGCGACGGTTACCCGCCGACAGATTAGCAATCTGCTCCGTTACCACTCCGGCACCTCTCCAATTTTGAAAGCTCCTTTGCTTTTGCGGTTGCAAATGTATAACAACTTTTTATTCTGTACAAATATTTTGGAAACTTTTTTGTGTATTTTTTATCAATCTAATAATTATCAAATACTTAAAAATAGTATTTTAATTATATATCTCCTTTATATCTGTCTATTGCGGAGGAAAAACAATACCGTAACCTGTGCCATTATCAAAGGTTGTTCCTGTTGGAAGTTCTATTAAGGTACCTGTAGCTGACCAATCCCACAGCTTTGTTTCATCATCTATAATGGCATTAGAAGTCTTATCATATCTCTTGCCATTTAAAGGATAATAAAGCAGTAAATCATTGGTAGGTTTAAGAGTGCTCCAAAGTTGTGATTGTATTTCTTTTTGGGTTACAGCTCGTTTCCATAAACGTACCTCCCTTAAAAGCTCATTAGCTCCTGCAAGCCATAAATCTTTTACATAGATTTTGCCTACATTATTATCTACTGTTTTAGACCCTACTTCTTTTCCTTCTACATATACACGTAAAGTATTGCTGTCATAGGTTACTGCAATAGGATACCACTTATTAGTTTGTGCCTTAAACACCTCAGTAGGTATTAAAACTGAAATGTCTAAAACCTTTACAGCTAATTGATTATTAGCAAACCCTATCTCTACTTGATGAGTAGTAGATGTTACTCCTATTATCGGATTATTTCCCGTAAGATTTGAACAATTTACAGTAGCTTCCAAAGTCCATTGTGAAAGCTCGTTAGAAAGTACTTCACCTGTAGTAGCTTGTACATTTCCCATACGCAATACCTTTGCCCTTGTTCCTTTATGTATTACTAATAGCAAACGGTCTTGTCCTGCAATAGCTTCAATGTTATTTCTACCTCTTATTTGTATAGGTAGTGCATATACTTCATTATTAGGGAAGGTCAATTCACTAACTGTAATATCAATAGGAGTTTCTGTCTCATAAGTATTGAAGATAGCGTTTTCATCAATACTATAGTTATCAGTAGGCAAGAGTTTGTAATCAGTACCATATTGTGCATTATAATCAGCTAAAGTTTGAGCATCGCCCGTGATAAGCTCAGCTGATACAATCTTGCCTGCAGCTCTTATCAATTTTACCTTTAACCCTTCAATCTTGTTATCTTGGTATTCTTGTACATACACCTCAACAGCATTATTACCATCGAGAAATACTCCCTGATATACATTAGGAGCTTGGGGCGTTTTATCGGTAGTTTCGTCTTGGCAAGCTACTACACTTAGCAAGCTGAGTATTAAAAATATCTTTTTCATCTTTGTAGAATTTTAGAATTGCATTTTCACACTGAGTCCATAACTTCTTATTGAAGGCAACATAAATAGGTCATAACCACTACCATAAGTACCTACTGAAGGTACGATTTCGGGGTCAAATGGTGCTTTGTTATAGAGCATCAATAGGTTGTTCCCCATTAACGACACACTGAGGTCTTTTAGACCTTTCACAATAAAACCTTCTCTGAAGTGATAGGTAAGCGCTGCCTCTTGCAAGCGAATATTCGTAGCCGAGTATTTGTAATCGGCAGAAGTTCTATTAGCTATAAAAGTAGCATAATTACTTCTGTTGTCAGCAGAAGCTTTAGAGACCCCATAGCGGTCAAAATAGCGTTCGGTATCTGAGAAAACAATACCACCAAGGCGCGCTTTGAACAAGAAGTTTAAATCAAAATTCTTATAGCTCACCTTGCCTTGCCAGCCTAATAGCCAATCCGGATTAGAGGAACCTAACTTATTGCCATTCGCATCGTAAATATCTCCTATTTCACCTCCTTCGCGCAAGGTATAGATACCATTGGTTATCTCGTGAGGTAAATTCACTATCTTATTCTTATTAGTAGAAGCAATAAGTTGTGTCTCCCAATAGAATGGCTCTCTAGGGTAAGGACTTATCTTTTCACTAACATAGCCTAACGAAACTTCTAACCCTTGGTTCTGTACTTCTCCTGCTTGTTGCCATACAATAGGTACTAATTGGTTATTAGTACGTGTTCGATAGAAAGTAGCCCCAAAAGTAAGATGGTCACGCAACCATTTGGTATCTAAACCTATTTCATAAGAAGTAGTGCGTTCTAACTGCAAATCAGTAGAATAGTTAAGCAAATTATAATTGTTATCTCTTACCCAAGCACGAGAAGTTTCGTTCGTACCTAAACCTGCATAGCTCATAGGTGCTGCTACTTGGGTATAGCCCCCACGCAATTTGGCATAACTCAATATATCTTCATCTAATTCTATAAATCGGTGCAATAGTGCTGAGACGCCTACAGAAGGGCTAAATACGGTATTTTGACTCGTATGAGGAAAATCCGATGGTTTATCCGCACGACCCGAAAGAGTGAGGTACACTTTAGATTCCCAGCCCACTTCAGCCATTGCAAAAAAAGCGGTATTGCTTCTTTTTCCCCACAACGGGTGTTCTATAGCAGTAGGAGTCGTAATATTGCTCTGACTGAAATTATTTACAGAGAGTAAATTACCTCTATATCCTTCTACCTGTGTGTTATACCCATCATACGAAGCTCCTAAATGAGCGTCTAAGCTAAAGTCACCTGATAATTGCTTATTGTAATGCAAAATCACATCGGCGTATTGCTGTTTGAACGTCTCTTTCCAATGGGCGTAGTAGCCATTGGCGTCCGCATAGACAGGTAGCGTAGAAGCATAACGCTTGTCGTCCATTGTAGAAGTAGTGTTGTCCATACGGAAACGCGCTGTTATATCAAAGCCCCAACCTATTTGATAGCTTGCTTTAGCCGAAAACATATACCGGTCTTTGGTGGCGGGACGCAAATTTCGGTACGCTATCCAATACGGGTTTTGGATATTCTCACCTAAGTTGGCTGGCGTATCAGGCGTACCTGAACCTGCAATCCAATACTGTTTAGCATAACCCGCTGTAGCATCATAACGCTCAAAATAGCGCTCCTGACCAAATTGTTCTCCTCTTGGATATAAGTACAAGCCCACTATAGGATTGAAAGCGATGCCAGAGGCTACTTGGTTCCGCTCGTACTGGCGAATGTAGTTACCTGAAAGGTCTATCTGTAATTTATCATTTAACAACGAAGTAGTATTGCGTAAATAACCGTTGTAGCGATTATATACACTGTTAGGCACAATGCCCACCGACTGTAAAGAAGCTAAAGAAGCATAAGTTCTGTTTTTTATACCTCCTCTAAAATTGCGTCCCCCCGAAACGCTTACGGCATTTTGATATATGTGTCCTGTCTTGTAGAAATCATTTAGGTTAAAAGAAGTACCCTTAGGTAAGACACGTGTAGAAAGCGAAGTATACTGCCCCAGCTCATTGCCATAGGTTTCTTGAAACTCAGGATTAGTGAATCGGTTTACAAATTCTATTGAGGAAGAAAGATTGATATTGAGTTCGTTGTTATTTGCTTTTTTAGTGCGAATAAGTACCACTCCATTGGCGGCTGAAGCCCCATAAAGTGCTGCTGCTTGCGCTCCTTGTAATGCAACTACCTCTGCAATATCCTCAGGATTGAGGTCGGATATACCTTCGCTGGTATCTCTACCATTCCCCCCGAAACCTCTTTCAGCTTGGTTAGCGATAGGCATTCCGTCTATCACATACAGTACATTATTATCACCAAAGAGAGAACGAGCTCCACGCATTGTAGCTTTGGTAGCTCCTCCTACGCCGGTTGCACTGCGCTGGATATGCAAACCTGCAACTCTACCATCAAGACTATTCACAAAATTAGCTTGTTTTATTTGGGTAAAATTGTCGTTTGAAACTGTTTGCTGACTATATGATAACTCTTCTTCTTCTTTTAAACGCTCAAGAGATGTATAGTAACGAATAGTCATAGGTCCGTAGCACTCTGTAAGAGCTCCCTTCTCTTCCTCTAAAACTATTTTAAAGTGAATATTCTTCACTTTTCCTTCTACTTTTCTTTGTTGCGTTTTATATCCTACAGAACTAATTTCAATTACATCACCAACTCTAGCTTTGAGCTCGAATTTACCGTCTAAACCAGTTGCCATTCCTTTAGGATTCTTAGTAGGGTTTTTAGTTTTTACAACTACCGAAGCTCCCATAAGAGGTTCTTTCCTTTCCGCATCAAGCACTTCTCCCGTAATAGTCTTAATTTGTGCGTGAGCCACTCCTATCATCAGGAACAGCAAGGGTAACACCCATTGTATTTTCTGTTTCATAGCGTTTACATATAAATATACCCCGCAAAGGTACAACTTTTATTCACTTACACAAAATTTTTACACATTATTTTAAGTTTTTAAAAGCAATCCCCAATACACACCCAGTATTTTTAGGCTTTAGAGACACACCCGAGTGATAGCAAGAGAGTTTAAATTTTCGCCAAATCTAAAAATCAAACAATTCAGTTATATCGTACTAAAGAGATACTTTAAGCTTAATAGCCTCTCTACATTTTTATTTTACAAGTAATAATTCAAAAAAGAGACATTTTCAAAAGAAGTTAGGCTCACTTCATCTTTGTTTATTCCCATCCTAACTCCGTTTATTCTATACTCATCATTTGCCATTTGTTCATCTACCCGTGTGACTCGCACCGTCATTTGTTCACCATTTGTTCATCTGCCCGTGCGGCTCGCACCGTCTTTTGTTCGTTCATCGTTCGTCTTTCCTTCGTTCATTTATTTTTTATCTACCTGTCGTGCTACGACCTCGCACCGTCTCTTGTTCCTTTATCTTATAAGTTTTCTATAACTATCTTTAATTTCATCATTAACCGTTAATTATTCATCATTGCAAAAAACCAATAAATGTTGTCAATATAAAAGCATTGATGAAGTCAATAAAGAAAGCCCCTACCATTGGCACAATCAAAAAAGCTTTGTGCGAAGGTCCAAAACGTTCCGTTACCGACTGCATATTGGCGACAGCCGTTGGGGTAGCTCCCAATCCAAAACCACAATGACCTGCTGCCAATACAGCAGCATCATAATTACTACCCATTAGGCGGAAAGTAACAAAATAAGCATAAGTGCACATCACAAAGGTTTGCACAGTTAAAATAATAAGCATCGGTAGTGCTAAATCAAGCAACTGCCACAGTTTGAGATTTAAGAGAGCTATCCCCAAAAACAGACTCAAAGAAGCATTGCCAAACACATCGATAGCACGGTCAAATATCTTTAATCGGAACCCCTTGGTAAGCACATTGCGCAACAATACCCCAAAGAAAAGAGCCCATACAAATTGTGGTATGGTAAATTTCTCAGGCAGATAAGCAGTTACCTGTGGTGTCTCCATTATAGCCGAAAATGATAGACAAGCTGCAAAAAGAGCTATCGTTTCAATTGCTGATTTAGCCGTAATGAGTCGCTTCTTATCGGCATTCTCAAATACTTCAACAGCAGTATCAGCAGTATCGTTTTGTGTTGTTTCAGCAATAGGTTTTCTGCCTAAGTTCTTTACTAATTTGCGCGCAACAGGTCCTCCAATAAGCCCTCCGAGTATAAGTCCGAAGGTAGCTGAAGCCAATCCTAAATCGGTTGCCCCTCTGATACCGTATTCTCCTTCTAATATTTTGCCCCAAGCACCCGCCGTTCCGTGTCCGCCCGTAAGCGTAATAGAGCCCGTAATGAGTCCCACAATAGGGTTTTCACCCAAAACGGTAGCCAAGCCCACGCCTACACCATTCTGTACCACGATAAAGAGCGCTACTACCCCTAAGAAAATAATCAGCCCCATTCCGCCAGCTTTAAGTCGCGAGAAATCGGCACTCAAGCCAATAGATGAAAAGAAAAAAAGCATAAAAGCGTCCTGTAAACCTTTGTTAAATTCCAAAGAAGTGCCGGTGTAGGCGTACAGCAGATACATAAAAGCAGCCGCTAAGAGTCCGCCAGCTACAGGTTCAGGAATATTGAAGTCGCGCAAAAACTTCACTTTACGCACTAAAAAGCGCCCTATGAGCAACACTATCGTTGCAACAATCAAGGTGTAATAAGGGTCGATAATAAGGGTATCCATATTAATAATAGTTGAAATGTAAGTTTATATGAGGGGCTAAAAGTACAAAAGATTATTTTACTGAAGAAATTAATAGGAAAAAAAATCTGTAAGCTATCAATATTTACTATCTCTATACTCCATTAAAATACAGTTTATGATTAAACAAATAAGCTTTTTCGCTATGATTATCATAACTATTTTTATGGGTTGTTTGTTCTGTTTGTGCAGAAAATAAAAGTTTTGTTAGGAAGAGAAGATAAAAAGCATTACCTTTGTCGCTCAAAAAGATTAAACCTCATTTACTGATGAAAAAATATATTGATACAGGAAAAAAAGACACCCGAAGTGGTTTTGGGGCTGGACTTACTGAGTTAGGGTGCAAGAATCCTAATGTAGTTGCCCTTTGTGCCGATTTAATTGGCTCTTTGAAGATGGAAAAGTTTATTGAAGAGAACCCCACACGCTTCTTTCAAATAGGTATTGCTGAAGCAAATATGATGGGTATTGCAGCAGGGCTTACCATTGGTGGTAAAATACCTTTCACAGGCACCTTTGCAGCTTTCTCTACAGGACGCGTATATGACCAAATACGCCAATCAATAGCTTATTCAAACAAAAACGTAAAAATTTGCGCTTCTCACGCTGGGCTTACTCTTGGAGAAGATGGAGCTACTCACCAAATATTAGAAGATATTGGTTTGATGAAAATGCTCCCTAATATGGTAGTAATTAATCCTTGTGATTACAATCAAACCAAAGCAGCGACCCTTGCCATTGCCGATTATGTAGGTCCTGTTTACCTCCGTTTTGGTCGCCCTACGGTAGCAAACTTTACTCCTGAAGACCAAATCTTTGAAATAGGTAAAGGTATATTATTAAATGAAGGAAAAGACGTAACCATTATTGCTACTGGACATTTGGTATGGGAAGCTCTTTTAGCTTGTGAAGAATTGGAGCAAAAGGGTATTTCAGCAGAAGTTATTGATATCCACACTATTAAACCGTTAGACGAAGAGCTTATTCTTACTTCAGTAAAGAAGACTAAAGCAGTAGTAACTTGTGAAGAACATAATTATTACGGAGGTTTAGGAGAAAGTATCGCTCGTGTGCTCACACAGCACTACCCCATCCCACAGGAGTTTGTAGCCGTAAACGATACCTTTGGTGAAAGCGGTACTCCTGCTCAACTAATACAAAAATACGGCTTAGATAAAGAAGGCATCTTGAAAGCTGTTAATAAAGTACTCAAGAGAAAAGTTGCCAATTAAGCTACTATCTTATGTAAATCAGATAAAACAAATTGTTTATGTTAGATTATTTACAAACCAAGAATCCTTATTTTAATACCTCTGGACTTACCTCATCAGAGGCTAACTACGTATGCGAACGTATTAAGGAGAGACTTAAACCTATTCAAGATCTTGTAAACACTATTGAAACCCACACTTCAAGTATTGATGGGGAACCTTTAGATAGTTTTACTAAGGTAAATGATATTGGAGGTAAGCTCACTGAAATAGGTTCACTATATGCAATCTCGGCTTATTTGCGTACAGCAATTAAGGAAAAAGAGGCTCGATTAGACATATTAGCAAAAAAGCTAACTAATATACAGCTTGAAGCAGAAGCAGAAGTAAAACCAATTGACTATGAGCAACTCAATCTCCTTAGAGAGGTCACCATAGAAGATTATCTTAAAACCCTATCACTTGAAGAAGTAGTGCGATATAAGGAAGCGGAGGCAAAAGCTGCCCATATCGGTAAGTATATTCACAATTTTGATGAGGTACGCACAAATCTCACTAAAAAAGAGCTTATCACCCTAAAACAAGTAGGCGAGCAGGTGTTTAAAGTAAAGAATACACCCCTTTACGACCTTGCAGAACTACAACAATTACAAGAACAACTATTGGCACAGCATCGTGAGGTTGAAAGCGAAGTAAACTTTTATAAAGCTCAGTTTCGCACGTTCCAAAATAATGCTCAATTGCAATATGAACAACAACTTCAAAAGTTACAACAAGAACGCCAAGCAAAAGTAACAGCTTTAGTGCTAGAAAAAACAGCTGAACTGATGAAGATAAAGGAAACAGTTGCAGGTTTTAGAATAGTAGTACCTAACAGCTACAAAAATACTATTGAGCTTCTTTTAAAGAAATAAGGTTTGGTGCGGTGTAAAATAGTTGACCTATAACAGATTTATATCACACCAATTTAGAAAGCTACAAAGCGGATTCCTATAAGATTGCAAACACACTCATTGATATATCGCTCTATACCCAAACAGTTTTTAATAAGGGAAATGTGTGTTATTCCCTGCTGATGTTTATCGCATCATAACTAAAACTTTGCTATAGTCTTTACCTTTGTGGGTATAGAGGTCTTCATCTTAAACCTTGCTATCGCCTGCGTTCCGTTTTGTAGCTTTCACTTTCATAAATGGGTGATAAATTATTTATCTTCTGATGAAACCTTCTTTAAGCACATAATTCACAATATAAAATATGATAGAAGTAACGCAACAAAAGATTGAAGAGCTTGCCCCTAATGCCGAGGCAGCTAAAAAAGGACGTGAGTTGGTGAAGAAAAACAAATTCAGCAACCTCAAAATCAACGCCGAAAAGAACCTGATATGGGGTGAGTGTGTGGGTAGTAGTAAGAATCCTTACTATTGCTCTGCTGATTATATCGATGAGCACAACCCTGTGTTCCGCTGTAACTGCCCCAGTAGGCAGTTCCCCTGTAAGCACTCTGTAGGCTTGCTGTACTGCTTTGAAGCCGATGCTTCCCAATTTGCCGAAGCGGAAGTGCCTGAGGATATCCTCTCCAAACGCGAAAAGATAGAGAAAAAGCAGGAGAAAAAAGCCCAAGAAAAGGAGAGCATCAAAGAAAAAGCCGAAAAACCTAAAAAGGTGAACAAAGCTGCTTTTACTAAAAAGATTGATGCCCAGCTCATAGGGATTGAAAACGCTCAAAAACTATTGCACGACATTGTTACTACCGGACTCTCATCGGTAGATGCCAAAATGCGTGCGACCCTCAAATCTCAAATAAAAGATTTAGGCAACTACTACATTGGGGGCATTCAAACCGCTTTTAACAACCTATTACTCTCTATTGAAGAGGTAGAAAATGAGGAATATACAGCCGTAGTGAACAACCTGAACTACCTCTCTGCCCTCCTCAAAAAAGCTACCGACTACCTCAAAGCGCGTAAAGAAGACCCAGAGGGTACGCCCGAACTCTCTTCTGCTATTGAGGAGCAAATAGGCTATACGTGGAAGTTGGTCGAATTGATGCAATACGGACTATATGAAGAGAATGCCAATCTCGTACAGCTGTCGTTCAACAGTTATGACAACGAGGCGCGTAGAGAGTATGTAGACGAAGGTGTATGGCTGAATCTCAAAACGGGCAAGATCTACAAAACGCTCAACTATCGTCCTTATAAGGCAGCGAAGCATATCAAAGAGGACAATACTGTGTTCAGCGTGTTGCAACTCAAAGACCTCTACATTTACCCTGGTGATACTAACCCTCGTATCCGTTGGGAAGCCGATGGCAGTGCCGAACGCCCGCTTCAAAAAGAAGATCTTACCACTATCAAAAGTTTTGCTTCTACTCAGTTTGCTGATACAGTAAAAGCGGTGAAGAACACCATTAAAAATCCGTTAATGGACAAGCACCCCGTGGTACTATTAGCTTTACACAAGTCCTATTTGAAAGGCGAGGATTTGGTAGTGGAAGACGCTAATGGCGTAGCAATTACTTTAAGAGATATGGAGGAACAAGCGGTATCACCTACGAGCAACCTCAAATCGTTTTTACCTGCGAATGCCGAAGGACTTTCATTAGTAGTAATGATGCACAACGATGTAGCGAATGGTTTGTTATCGGCTCAACCGTTATCGCTCATTACCCCTGATAAAATAGTTAGATTATTATATTAAAAGTTGAATACCAATGAAACCATTATACGACTTACAACAAGAACTCAACCGTCTGTTTATAGCAGGGAGCAAGTTTGCTAAGAACGACCCGCGTTTGCAGAAACATATCCCCGTATTAGAGAAATTAGGTGAAAAAACCCTCGTATTTACCAAATTAGCTCAAGAACTCAAAGCGTTATTACAGACAGAGACACAACAATCTGCCGAAAAACTACTCAGCATTTCCACCTTGCTCTATTCTGTACTCTATACACAAGGTGTTACTGTAGTACCTGATGCTGAAAAAGTTCCTCAACAACCCAGCGTATCGTTAGCTGATGTGAACACTATTTATTCGTATTTACAACTGAAACCCGTATTGCAAGCTCTTACTGAGAGCAACTCAGGGCGATTGGAGGTACTGAAAGATGCTTTTGAGCGCAAAGTGTTTACTGACTCGCGTACTTTTGGTTACCTCAGTGTTGCCTTAGGTGATAAATACGCCGAACTCGCCGATTATGTGCGGGAAACCATTATTCCGTCCTGCGGTCAAGCGATAATACCATTCTTGCTATCCGATTTTTGCTTAGAAGACAAAACCGAGAATGTGCGTCGCTTGCGATTGTTACACCAGTTAGGCTATGAGGAAACACCTGCTTTAATAGAGAAAATATTCGCTGAGAGTCTGCCAAACTTGCAAGCTGAAGCTATTGGCATATTGGCTGAAAACAAAGATGCGCACACCGAAGAGCTGATCATTAGTCTGACAGGAGATAAGAATAAAGCCGTGCGTGGGGCTGCTTATATGGCTTTAGCTACTTTAGGTACGAAACACAGTATTGATAAATTGTACGAATTGTACAATACTAACAAGCAGAAAGGCAATGCCGAACTCCTTGCCAACGCTATTGCTAAAGTAGCGAACCCTGAGTACTACCAACCTTTTGTAACCAAGATGGAAGAGCGTTTTCAAGAGCTCATCACAATGGACACTTCTAACGAAAAAGCTCTTACCACTGCCTTAGATCGCTTTGCTATTGATATAGATATGTTGGAGCACAAGGGTTGTGAACAAGTGTACGCGCTCTTTTCACAGATGTTGCAACACAAAGAGTTCAATGATTTGCGCAAAAAAGTATTCAAGAATGCTTACGACCCTATACCTCATAATATGATAGGGGTACTCAACAGTTTTGATGCCGATAAGGTAACGAGTTTCTATGAGAAACACAAGCTATACCTTACCTATACTAATGGTTATGGTGATATGTGGACGAACTTTTTCTGGCGTGCCTTTAATAACGAACATTACAGTAAGGAGAAACTCTTTGATGTATTTAGCTCCCAACTCGGGAAAACATCTGCAACAGAAGGTATGTTATCAGCTTTTAGCGGTATTACAGGGGACTATAATAACTATAGTGTTAGAAATGTATCAGAAGTTAGAGTGGATAGGTTAGACCCTCGTTGGGTGTCTATCTTTTATACTTTTATCAACAGTATGAAAAAGCTCAATAACAATTACACTTATAAGGCACTGTTTATTCTCGATACTTTAGAAGGAACAAGCACACGATTAGACGAATTGCTCGTAAAAGCCCTTGCTCAATCCTATTCAGGTGATATGGTATGGCTGTTCCGCTTGGTGTTGAAACGCAACTTACCCAATAAGTTTGAACTTGTCTATCACACTTCACAGAGAGTAAAGACAGGTAATGCTTATTACTTTTTGGGTTATCTTTCGAATGTAAACTTTTGGAATCAATTCCCTAAGGAATATGCACAAAAGTATAGACTTTTGGCAAAACAGAATAGCTTAGCAATATTTGAGGAGATAGCAGAAGAGATAGAGAGAGGATAATAAAAAAATGGCGCGACTATCGCGCCATTTTTTATGTATTATATCTTATTTGTTGTAATATGCGACTGAACTTGACTTTGCTCTATAATAACTCCCTACAGATAAATAAAGTGACAGAGGAAATAGTTTCTTTGCCTTAATCTTCATCCTCTAAGCCGAGTTCTCTGGCTGATATTTCACGCATTTCTACTTTGCGAATCTTGCCAGAGATGGTCATTGGGAATTCGTCTACAAACTTCCAATAACGAGGCACTTTGTAATGAGCAATACGTCCTTTGCAGAAGTCGTGGAGTTCTTGTTCAGTAAGGGTAACACCTTCTTTAGGTTTGATCCACGCCATCACCTCTTCACCGTATTTCTTGCTCGGTACGCCAATCACTTGGGCATCCATTACTCCTTCATAAGTATAGAGGAAGTCCTCAATTTCTTTAGGTGAAATATTCTCACCTCCACGAATAATCAAATCTTTAATACGACCTGAGATGTGGATATAGCCGTCTTCATCCATCATTGCTAAGTCACCAGAGTGCATCCAGCGTTGTTCATCTATTACCTGCTTGGTAGCCTCAGGACTATTCCAATATTTCAGCATTACCGAGTAGCCACGTGTGCAAAGTTCGCCATTTTCACCACGTTGTACAATAGCTTTGGTCTCAGGATTGATAATCTTAATTTCGAGATGGTCGTGAATAGTCCCTACTGAGTGGATTTGTTTTTCAAAAGGAGCACCTATCTTAGTTTGTGTAGATACAGGAGAAGTTTCTGTCATACCGTAGCAAATGGTTATTTCGTGCATATTCATTTGCTCCTTCACGCGTTTCATAATTTCAGGAGGACACAAAGCCCCAGCCATTACGCCCGTACGCAAACTTGACAAATCATAAGGGTGTTTATCTAATATATAGAGTTCAGATATGAACATCGTAGGCACACCATAAAGCGAAGTACACTTTTCTCTTTCTACGGCTTCAAGCGTTTTAGTAGCATCGAAACTGTCATTAGGAATTACCATAGTAGCGCCGTGAGCAGTACAAGCAAGATTGCCTATTACCATTCCAAAACAGTGGTAAAAGGGCACTGGTATGCACACTCTATCCCTTTCACTATAATTCATTCGTATACCGATGAAATAACCATTGTTGAGGATATTATGGTGGGTGAGGGTTACGCCTTTGGGGTTACCTGTCGTTCCTGAAGTATATTGTATATTCACGGGGTCGTCAAACTGTACTTTTTCTTCAAAAGAAAGCAGTTTCTCATCAGTAACTTTCTCGCCGTGCGCTAAGAAGCGCTCCCAGCTTTCACCCCAGTAGACTTCTTTGCGGAGGGATTCAGTAAACTCACGCGCATCGTCTATCATCTTCTTGTAATTACTGCTCTTAAATTCAAGAGCAGCAAAAATATGTGATATTCCCGATTGATTGATTACATAAATAAGTTCACTGGTACGGTAAGTAGGGTTGATATTCACCATTATCGCTCCTATCTTGGCAGTAGCGTACTGTAAGAGTGTCCACTCATAACAATTAGGAGACCAAATGCCTACTCTATCGCCTTGTTTTACCCCTAAAGCGATAAGCCCTTTGGCTACAGCTGTTACTTGCTGGTAAAATTCAGCATAAGTAACACGATAGTTTTGGTGCACAGAGATGAGTGCTTCTTTATCAGCAAATTTTTCTACAGTTCTACGGAGGTTTTGGTCAATAGTTTCCCCTATAAGGGCGACATCGGAAGCTCCGTAAGTATAAGCTAAGTTTTTATTCATAAGGATTATTTTTAGTTATTTCAGTAAGTCGGGGCGTTTGGCTTTTGTGCGTTCATAAGATATATTTTCCCGCCATTGCTCTATTTTAGGAGTATTACCACTGGTAAGTATCTCAGGTACTTCCCAACCGTTGTAATTAGCCGGACGTGTATAAACAGGTGGTGCTAATAAGTTGTCTTGGAACGAATCCGTAAGAGCTGAGGTTTCGTCAGAGAGTACCCCTGGAATAAGGCGAATCACTGCATCGCAAAGCACTGCTGCTCCCAATTCCCCTCCTGAAAGCACATAGTCGCCTATAGAGATTTCTTTGGTGATAAAGTGGTCGCGTACGCGTTGGTCTACTCCTTTAAAGTGTCCACACAAGATGATGATATTTTCAGCCAACGAGAGTTGGTTAGCCGTCTTTTGTTTGAATGTATCGCCATCAGGGGTGAGGAAAATCACCTCGTCATAGTCACGTTCCGCTTTGAGAGACGAGATACACTTATCAATAGGTTCTATCATTAGCACCATTCCTGCTCCACCACCGAATTGATAATCGTCTACTTGGCGGTAAGCATTATTCGCATAGTCGTGTAGGTTGTGAAAATACACCTCTACGAGTTGTTTATCAATCGCGCGCTTAATGATAGAGTACTCAAAAAAGCCTTGCATCAGTTCAGGCACTACTGATATAATATCAATGCGCATCGGTTTAACGGTGTTTGTTGATTTCGTCTTGCAACTGACGGCGCACTTTTTGTTCGCGTTCAATAGCAGCTTTGCGATAACTTTCGTATTCGTCTTGCAATTCTGATAATTGGTGAAGCGATCTTCTTGTAATAATGTTTCCGTTAGAATATTTGTAAATGTATAGTACCAACAATACTCCTAAAGCAATAACAATACCCCACATAATCGTATTGTACAAGCCTTTGGATAACAAAGCCCCAAATAGGTTCATACTATCTTTCTCATTGCGAGTTTGATCTAAAGTAGTTTGTAAAGAAGCTATGTTATCATTTAGTGTCTTGATAGTTTCTTCGTGAGTTTTTACAGTTTCCTTTTCAGCAGCAAGACGTGATTTTATGTTATTCACACTATCTGCCATACTGCGTTGAAAGCTGGCAAGCTTAGCTTTGTCAAACATTTTGTAGTTTTGCCAAGAACCTGCCTTATCAATCATACGTTGGAACTGTTCGGGTAGAGTAGTAGGCTTTACTTCTTCAGGCTCTACTGCCACAGTAGTTGAAACTGTTTGTTGTGAACTAAATGAAGTTGTTGTCGCATCTTGTGCTTTGATTGATACAGTAGAAAAGGCTCCTAAAGCCATCATTATTATTAGTTTTTTCATATAACTTGTATTTTAAATTAATAATTGAGGTTACAATGTTTTCATTATCTTTGTGAAATCGTCTACAATGGTAGCTCCTTTGTCTTGGTTGTACCATTTTTGTAGTTCTTCTTTAAATTCAGGAGTGAGTTTGCCGTTTTTAGCTTTTTCCTCTTCCACCATTTTGGTAGCTACCGAAGGGCGAGACCCCCAATGCGTCAATACCTTATCTTCTAAGTCTAAAAACACTACTATCGGTATCGCTTTGCCTCCATTGGTAAGGAAAAGGTTCATCAGTTCGTTATTTTCATCTCTAAAAACAAGTTTCATAGTGATTTTGGGATTCAATTCAGCTATCTTATGCACTACAGGCAAGATTTGAGCGGCATCGGCGCACCAGCTTTCAGCAATCACCAATAAGCAAACGCTTTTAGGATAGTTTACAAAGAATTGCGCTTTATCTTCAGCTATTTCTATGGTCTTATCCAAGCGTTTGTAGCGTTTTTGGTTCAAAGCAGTGTAATATATGCGTTCTTCTGTCTGCTCTTCTCCACTTGATTTTCCTTCCGATTCATACTTGTCTATTAGGTTGCGATAAGTTTCATAGGAAACCGCTTTGAGGAGACTATTGCGAATGATTTGTGTTGTATCCATATTCAATCAATTGACAATTCACAATTAATAATTAACAATTAACATAATAGACTTTGTCAAAGTTCTAAGACTTTGACAAAGTTTGATACGCAAAGCGTTTATATTATGAAGCGATTTGTAAAGCCGATTTATTGAGCTTTTCTTCGGCGTAGTCTCTCGTAACAGTGAGTTCTTTAACCCCTGAATTAGGGAGCTCAAACATCGCATCAGTGAGAATATTCTCACATAGCGAACGCAAACCACGCGCACCGAGTTTATACTCTAAAGCTTTTTCAACAATATAGTCAAGCGCTTCTTCGGTAATATCAAATTTAATGCCATCCATCTCAAAGAGTTTTTTATACTGTTTGATAATGGCGTTCTTAGGCTCGGTGAGAATCATACGCAACGTGTGCTTATCCAATGGATTCATATAGGTAAGCACCGGCAAACGTCCTATAATTTCAGGTATTAAACCGAAATCTTTTAAGTCCTTTGGTATGATGTACTGCACCAAATTCTTGCGGTCTACCTGTGTGTTTTTAGACGAATTATAACCCACCGCTTGCATATTCAGACGTTTAGAAATGACACGCTCAATGCCGTCAAAAGCCCCTCCTGCAATAAACAAGATGTGTTCGGTGTTTACTTCAATATACTTCTGGTCGGGGTGCTTGCGTCCGCCCTTGGGAGGTACGTTCACCACAGAGCCTTCGAGGAGTTTCAGCAAAGCTTGCTGAACCCCTTCGCCCGATACATCACGAGTAATCGAAGGATTGTCGCTCTTGCGTGCGATTTTATCAATTTCGTCAATAAACACGATGCCACGTTCCGCTTTTTCCACATCATAGTCGGCTGCTTGCAAAAGACGAGAGAGGATACTCTCCACATCTTCACCCACATAGCCTGCTTCAGTAAGTACTGTAGCATCTACAATAGCGATAGGCACGTTCAGCATTTTGGCAATGGTACGCGCTACTAAGGTTTTTCCTGTACCCGTTTCGCCTACCATTATCACGTTGCTCTTTTGTATTTCCACTTCATCGTCGGCATCAGGCTGTTGCAAACGCTTGTAGTGGTTGTATACTGCCACTGATAGAATTTTCTTGGTAAAATCCTGACCTATTACATATTGGTCGAGGAACGCCTTGATTTCTTGTGGCGTTCTGAGAGTCATATCGCCTAATGCTACTGGCTTGCCTTTTTGAGCTTTCGTCCCGAATGCTTCTTCTATGATGATATTAGCTTGTTCTACGCAATAATTGCATATATTACCAGCCATACCGCGAATAAGCATCTCGGTTTCGGGTTCTGCACGACCGCAGAACGAACAATATTCTACTTCTTTTTTAGCCATTTATTTTCTTTCTAACACCTCGTCAATCATACCGTATTCTTTAGCTTCGCGTGCTATCATCCAGTAGTCACGTTCTGAATCTTTATACACTTTAGCGAAAGGTTGCTTAGAGTGTTTGGCGATGATTTCGTAGAGTTCGTTTTTGAGTTTCAACATTTCTTTGAGGTTAATTTCCATATCGCTGGCTACCCCTTGTGCCCCTCCTGAAGGTTGGTGAATCATCACGCGTGAGTGAGGAAGCGCTGAGCGTTTGCCCTCAGCTCCTGCACATAGTAATACAGCAGCCATCGAAGCCGCGATGCCTGTACAAATAGTGGCTACATCCGGTTTTACGAACTGCATAGTGTCGTACATACCTAAGCCAGCGTACACACTACCACCAGGTGAGTTGATATAGATTTGGATATCTTTACTGCTATCCACGCTTTCCAAGAAAAGCAATTGTGCAGTAACAATATTCGCTACTTGGTCGTTTACGTCAGTGCCAAGAAAGATGATTCTGTCCATCATCAATCGGGAAAACACATCCATTTGGGCTACATTCAGCTGGCGTTCCTCCATAATGTAAGGCGTCATACTGCCGATAATCTTATCGTAGTACAAACTGTTTACGCCGCGTTCTTTGGTAGCATATTTTCTAAATTCGTCTGATAAATTCACTTTTTTAATGATTAATTGTTAATGATTAATGAAGAGGTATAATATGATAAGCTGTTTTTACCTTTTACCTCTTACTTTTTACTTAAAAAGGGTAGTCCAAAATTGCCAAATTATCACACAATAATGGTATTTTTATTAGCAATTTTGGACTGGTTTTGTTAATCTTTATAACTTTGTCAAAGTCTCAAACTTTGATAAAGTGCAGGAGCTATTCAGGGAAAGCAACTTTCACAAACTCGTCGAAAGTAACTTTCTTCACATCCGTATTAGCATTTTCTTTGTAGAACTCAATGAGTTTTTTAAATACCAACTGTTGCTGAATGCGTTGCACTTCTTCTCGGTTTTGCAACACACGGTCTACGATACCATCTACGTAGCTATCGTCGTCCGTAGGCATACCGTATTGTGACAGCTGTCCTTTGATATAAGTACGAGCAAAGTCTTTCAGTTCTTCAAATTTAGGGTGCAAGTCGTGTTCTTCCATTACTTTACCCTCAATGAGTTGGTAACGCAAACCTCTTTCTGAGCGCGTGTATTCTTCTTCAGCTTCTTGCTCAGTCAATTCTTTTTCACCAGCGGTACGCAACCATTTTTTAAGGAAAGCAACAGGGAGGTCAAACTGAGTGTTATCCACCAAATAATCAGTAACAGTATTCAAGAAATGCTGGTCGGCTTGCTCGTTGTATTGTTGCTGAGCGCCTTCTCTTATCTTGTCGCGCAATTGCTCTTCGCTGGTAACAGAACCATCAGGGAAGAGTTTGTTAAACAACTCTTGGTCTAAGGCAGCACCTTGGCGCTCGTTCACTTCTTCGAGGGTGAAAGTAACTTCCACGTCCAAGTGGTGCGCCTCGTCGTGCGATACTTTGAGGTAGTGCATTAGGCTGTGAGCATCTTTAAACAACCCTTTAGTTTGCAATTGAAATTGGTCACCTATCTTTTTGCCTACAAACTCTTTGCGCACGCCATCGCTGAGTTCTTCCAAAGTGAAAGTAGCTTGAGAGTCTATCCCTTTTTCCTCGTTGAAGAAAGTACCCGTTACCTCAAGACTGTCGTCATCAATCACTTCGCCTTTAGCCACAAGTTTACCAAATTGTTTCTGAATGCGCTCTACTTGTTTGTCGATTTGGTCATCAGTTACAGTAATTTCGTAGCGAACGATACCTTTTTTAGGTTTCAAATCCACTTCAATAGCAGGTGCTAATCCTATTTCGAACTCAAAAGTAAAGTCATCGGCATCTAAGTTGATATCTTGTTTTTCTTTAGGTAATGGGTTACCTAAAATATTGAGTTTTTCATCCCCTATGTATTTGTACAACGAGTCTTGTAACACACGGTTAATCTCGTCGAATTTCACCGCTTTGCCGTATTGTCTTTTAATCATTCCCGCAGGTACGTGACCCTTTCTAAAACCAGGAATAGAAGCGGTTTTTCTGTAATCGTTTAGTACTTTCTCTACTTTATCGGAGTAGTCGTTTTTTTCAATCGCTATCTTAATGACAGCATTCAAAGCATCTACTTGCTCTCTGTTTATATTCATTTCTAAAAAATATTAATCTAATTTTTTCAATTTGCAAAAGTAGTACTTTTTTTTTACATAGCCAAACTTTATGTTAAATCTTATATTCCAAAAGCATAATAGCCTATCAAAATTGATTTGCAAATTTGCTTTCTGCACTTTGCAAAATTTCTAATTGCCTGTCGTGATATGATTGCCCTTACAACTCCCACCGTCTTTATATCAACTTAGCCAAAGTTTCAAACTTCAGCTATGTTGAAATCCACTTACTAACTATCATCTAATCTTTATTCTTCCTTCGTCATTTGTCCATCTGCCCGTGCGGCTCGCACCGTCTTTCCTTCGTCTTTGCGTCGCTACAATTCCCCCTTTGGAGATAGCCAGCGAGGGCTCACAGCTGGGTATGTGCACAGCGCGAGAGCAGAGTATGTGAATAGGGGGAGGTTATCTTCGTCATTCTTTCGTCTTTTGTTCGTTCTTTGTTCGTTCTTTGTTCGTCATTTGTCCATCTGCCCGTGCTACTTCCTCCGTCTTTCCTTCGTCTTTGCGTCGCTACAATTCCCCCTTTGGAGGGGGATAGGGGGAGGTTATCTTCGTCATTTATTCGTCATTTATTCGCTGATGAGCCGATGTAAAGCCGATATAGAGCCGATATAGAGCCGATGATGATCCACTCATCGTTCTTCATTCCTTCGTTCTTTGTTCGTCTTTGCGTCGCTATACTCCCCCTTTGAAGGAAGTCTGCGAGAGCAGAGTATGTGAATAGGGGGGATGTTTTTATTATTTTTTATCCATAACTTGTTTGTTCAAACTTTATTATTTGCCTGTGTGGCTTACACCTGCCCGTGTGGCTCGCACTGTGATATTAACAGTACATTTGCTAATTTGCCAATAATCTCTTACTTTTGCATCAAAAAAATCCTTATGAATAAAGATAACAAACTAATGCCCCCACAGTGGATTCAATATCCTGAACTTTCTGAATTTACGATGGGCTGGCGTATGGGCTATGGCGAAGAATACCGCTATCAGTTTTGGAATTGGTACGACTCACTTACACCTCAACAACAGCAAGAGTATCAAAAACACTTTCCTTATCCTTCTTTTTGGCATCACAACAATTGGAAAATGATTAACAATGACGGTAAATTATCCCAAGATATTGTTGATAATGAAGAGGATTATTACTTTGGAAGTATTTCCTTTTGGCAGCCTAAGGGAATGTGTAAATATTCCAAAGAAACTTTTATCAATTCATCTAAAAAGCTCAAGTATCTCTTCTTTTGGAAACCCAATACTGATGTGGTAGACGAGTCTTGTTTTTCGCAATGGCAACCTTCATCTTTCAGAGTAAATGCCGATAAATATTTCTGTGCTGAACAGTATATGATGGCTGAAAAAGCGCGCTTGTTTGACGATGAAGAAGTAGAAAAGGAAATAATGAGCACCCACGATCCTAACCTGATGAAAGCTTTAGGCAGAAAGGTGCGCAATTTCCACCCTGCAATATGGGATAAGGTGAAATACAGCATAGTGCTCAACGGCAATTACTACAAATTCACCCAAAACAAAGTAATGATGGATTTTCTTTTATCTACCAGTGATAAGATATTAGTAGAAGCCAGCCCTCTTGATACCATTTGGGGCATTGGTTTAGGTAAAGACAACGAAAAAGCGCACAGCATCGCTTCGTGGCGCGGTAAGAACCTCTTAGGATTTGCCCTAATGGAAGTACGAGATGAATTGCGAAAACTTTATAAGAACGCACACTTGTTACTGTAGTATGTAAAGACCAATCACTAAAAAAACTTCTCATAGACGATTTTTAAGTTTTACTTTGTCAATTGACGAGTATTTTATACTTTTGCCCCAAAATACATCAAAGATGCTTATTATAGGAATTACAGGAGGAACAGGTTGTGGTAAAACAACCGTTGTTAATCAAATTATTAAAGAACTCTCAGGAGAGGAAGTTACCGTTATTTCACAAGATTCTTACTATAAAGATTTGAGTCATCTTAGCTTTTCTGACCGTACCAAAATCAATTTCGACCACCCCAATTCTATCGATTTTGATTTGCTCAAAGAACATCTATTGGCATTAAAAGAAGGAAGGGATATTCAAAGCCCTACTTATTCATTTGTAGAGCATAATCGTACTAAGGAAACTATTTTAGTTAAACCTACTAAAGTCGTAATTGTAGAAGGCATTCTTATCTTTTCACACCCCGATATACGTGAACTTTTCGATATTAAAATATTTGTGCACGCCGATTCTGATGAACGGCTTATACGCCGTATCAAACGTGATACAACCGAGAGAGGTCGTGATGTAAACGAAGTGCTCAACCGCTATCAAACCACTTTAAAGCCTATGCATTTAGAGTTCATTGAACCTGCTAAAGAGTTCGCCGATATTATTATTCCTAACAATAAGCGCAATAAGGTAGCTATTGATATCATTAAAACCATAGTGCATAACCGTATATTTCAAAAATAATGAAAAAGTTACTTGAATATCTTTCTTTATTGAGGGGCTATAAATTATACCTTGTCATATTATTCTTTTTTATAATATGGATGTCTTTCTTTGATGCCAATTCTATACTTACTCACCACGAACTCAATAAAGAAAGAGAAAAGCTCAATAAACAAAAACAATTCCTTAAAAAGGAGATTGAAAAGGATAAAAAAGAACTTCAATCTCTTTACACCGAAGAAGGTAAGGAGAAACTCGGTCGCGAAATATACTATCTAAAACACGACGATGAAGAAGTGTTTATTATCGAATATGATAGCATTAATTAAAACAATAACCTAATTTCTTAAATAAACAATGAACAAGCGATATGAAAATATTAGTAAGATGAACAACATTCTTACTAAATTAGAAAACGTTCTTACTAAAGCTCAAGAAGTATTGGAAGAATGGAAAGCAATCCAGCCCGAGTATGACCAGTTGGTAGCTTATTACGACAGTAAGCAGTGGCGTCAAGACTATTTCGATAGCAACGATGGTAAAATACCTAACGAAGTACCGCAATGGGTACTTTCACAAGATGCTATTTTTGATGCTATTGGTACTCAGTTTTACTTAGCCGATGAGTATCGCACTTTGTTAGATAGCATTAAGGCAAAGGAATTAGAACCTTAAAATTACGGTTTGTAATCTTGTAAAACTTCCTAAGTTTTTTAGGTAAAACATATGAATAAAGAATCCTTACAACAACTCTGGAAAACATTACCACCTAATAATCTAATGCGTGATTGGCAAATGGAAATTGCTGAAGTTACTGAAGATACAATTACTCTTAGTATGCCGGTTACCGAACGTGTTACCCAAATAGATGGAGTGCTTCACGGAGGAGCTACATTGGCACTGGCTGAAACTGCAGGGAGTTTAGGAGCTTATTTGCTTTACCGAGAAGAAGGAGAGCAGATACGAGGGATAGAACTAAGTGCTAATCACGTGCGAGCGGGTAGGGTAGGGGATACACTCTATGCTAAGGCAATATGTGTGAATGCAGGTAGAATGCTCCAGTTATGGGAAATAAAAGTAACAAATCAAGACAAAAAGCTTATCTCTTACTGTAAATTTACTACTATAAGAATTAATCAATAACTGTTAATCATTGAAAAATGGCTGAGTTTATAAAGATATATAATGAAAATCCCAATGAAAAAGATATAAATAGGGTAGTAGAAGTCCTTCGTCGTGGAGGACTGATTATTTATCCTACTGATACCGTCTACGGATTGGGCTGTGATATTACTAATACCAAGGCGCTTGAAAAAATTGCTCGTATCAAAGGTGTAAAGCTCGAAAAGGCAAACTTCTCTTTTGTGTGCTCTGATTTAAAAAACTTATCAGATTACGTAAAACAAATAGATACAAGTACTTTTAAGTTGTTGAAACGTACCTTACCAGGTCCTTATACTTTCATTATGCAGGGTAATAATAATTTACCTAAAGATTTTAAGAAGAAAAAAACAGTAGGTATCCGTATTCCTGATAACTTAATCGCACGTACAATTGTAGAGAAATTAGGGAACCCTATTGTATCTACTTCTATTTATGATGAAGATGATGTGATAGAATATACCACCGATCCAGAACTTATTTTTGAGAAATGGCAAAATCGTGTAGATATAGTGATTGATGGAGGTTATGGTGATAATGTAGCTTCTACGGTGATTGACCTCTCAGGAGATGTTCCAGAAGTACTACGTGAAGGCAAAGGAGATACATCAATTATTTAACATCACTCGTTAGTCGTTAAAAGCAAACGACTAACGAGTGATATAGCTAACGGCTAATATAGCTTTTTAATGCCTCTACATATTGCTCAAAAGCTAAAAGACCTTTTTTGGTGAGTTGTACTTCAGTATTCGGGTAGTTATCTTTAAAACTCTTTTTAATACTGATATATCCAGCTGTTTCTAACTTCTGGATTTGTACAGAAATATTGCCAGAGGTAGCTTGAGTTGCCTCTTTGATACGGGCAAAATCAGCTTTTTCTTCAGATACCAATAGAGAGACGATAGCCAAACGAAGCTGTGAGTGCAAAATAGGGTCTAAATCAGCGAACATTGTTTCTTTTTTTATATTCGTTATGAAATTGAATACCAGGTATTAAGAATAGTAAACCCGCCATAATGCTACTGACTAAAGGTAGAAAAATTTCTTGACTAAAAGAAATAAATTGTATGGCGTAAATAATTATAAATGCCAATACACAGGCAACTATCCATAGCTTCATTTTCATTTGTAACGCCATTGTTAAAGTTACAAACGTGAAAGGCAGATAGATTATTAAAAAAGCAGTGAGAAAAGAGTCAAAGATTGACCAAGGGATTAAGAAGGCTATTATGGCATTAATACCTGCTATAAACCAAAGCCAATCCGTCCAATCATTATAGCTTTTTTCGGCTTTTTTGCGCTTCGTACTTTTAATTTTTATCCATAAGCTATAAAAGAACCCGAGAGGCATTAATATCAACCAAACAAATCCTGATTGTTTAGGATAATAGTCCGCGATGAGCATCACAAACTGAATAATACCAGAAAGCATAATGAGCACACTCCAAAAGATGAGGAAGAAACCGTTCTCTTCGTACTTTTGTTTTCGTTGATTGATGACAGACTGAATGATTTTCAAGCTGTCGGCTACTTGTAATTCCATAGTTTAAAATATTTAATGTTATAAATTCGTTGCAAATATAAGTTGGTTTATAATATAAACCAAATTTTTTAGCAATTATTTTTGTAGTATGAAGTATATTATTTATTACAAAGTTATAATTCAATTAGTTATAGAAATATAATTTTACAGTTTGCAGAGTATATGTGAGCCAAAATTTGTTTACTTGATATTATTTTTATATTTTTGCACTTGTAATGAGAATCTTTAATGATTTCATTTACTATTCATTTTCTACTTTACAATAAACTATGGCCGACGACAAAAAAATCATCTTTTCAATGAATAAGGTAAGCAAGACCTATTCATCTACTAATAAGCAAGTACTTAAGGATATTTACCTCAGCTTCTTCTATGGGGCTAAAATTGGTATACTCGGGCTCAACGGCTCTGGTAAATCTTCTCTTTTAAAAATCATTGCAGGAATCGATAAAAACTACCAAGGCGAAGTAGTATTCGCCCCTAATTATACGGTAGGTTATCTTGAACAAGAGCCGCATCTAAACGATGAAAAAACTGTCATTGAGGTAGTACGCGAAGGGGTAGCCGAAACTGTAAAACTCTTAGACGAGTTCAATCATATCAACGACCTTTTTGCGCTGGAAGAAAACTATTCCGACCCCGATAAGATGCAAAAGTTGATGGATAAACAAGCTGAGTTACAAGATAAAATTGATGCACTCAACGCTTGGGAGCTGGACAACCAGTTGGAAGTAGCTATGGAGGCCCTCCGTACCCCTGAGCCTGATACTCCTATCAAAGTACTTTCAGGGGGGGAACGCCGTAGGGTAGCTCTTTGTCGTTTGCTCTTGCAACAACCTGATGTATTATTGCTTGATGAGCCTACCAACCACTTAGATGCCGAGTCTGTTCTGTGGTTAGAACAACACTTACAACAGTATGCTGGTACGGTAATTGCCGTTACACACGACCGTTACTTCTTAGACAATGTTGCTGGCTGGATTCTTGAACTCGACCGCGGCGAGGGTATTCCTTGGAAAGGTAATTACTCTTCTTGGCTCGACCAAAAAGCGAAACGTTTGGCTCAAGAACAAAAGACTGAAAGCAAACGCCAAAAGGTGTTGGAGCGTGAGCTCGAGTGGGTGCGTCAAGGGGCTAAAGGTCGTCAAGCCAAACAAAAAGCGCGTTTGCAAAACTATGACCGCTTGCTCAATGAAGACCAAAAGCAGCTCGAAGAAAAACTCGAAATATACATCCCTAACGGCCCTCGTTTGGGTACCAATGTCATTGAAGCGCGTCACGTTGCTAAAGCTTTTGGCGATAAATTGCTGTACGATGATTTGAACTTTGTACTCCCTCAAGCGGGTATCGTAGGGGTGATAGGTCCTAATGGAGCGGGTAAATCTACTATCTTCCGTATGATAATGGGCGAAGAACAACCTGATAGTGGCGAGTTCCTTGTAGGCGAAACTGTTAAAATCGCTTATGTAGACCAAACTCACAAACAGATAGACCCCGAAAAATCTATTTGGGAAAACTTTTCTGGCGGACAAGACTTCATTATGATGGGGGGGCGTCAAGTGAATTCTCGCGCTTATCTGAGCCGTTTTAACTTTGGTGGTAGTGAGCAGAACAAAAAGGTAGCTACCCTTTCAGGAGGTGAACGCAACCGCTTGCACCTTGCGATGACCCTCAAAGAAGAAGGCAATGTGTTGCTGCTTGACGAACCTACAAACGACCTCGATGTGAACACCCTCCGCGCTTTAGAAGAAGGTTTAGAAAACTTTGCAGGCTGTGCCGTAGTCATCTCACACGACCGCTGGTTCTTAGACCGTATCTGTACCCATATCTTAGCTTTTGAAGGTGACTCACAAGTCTATTTCTTTGAAGGCAGCTTCTCCGAATACGAAGAGAACAAGAAAAAACGCCTCGGCAAAGAAGTAACGCCTACACGTATTAAATATAAAAAATTGGTGAGATAAGAATACAAAAAGTAATTATATAGGGAACTAGCATATAAAAACTTTTTGATAAATATTTTATTGAATTCCCGATTAAATTTTGTACCTTTGTGCCATAAATTAAATAGTATGCAATCATTTATTCCTAATATGTTTTATTACGGTTTTCCCGTAGTACTCCTTACTACTACTGATAAGGAAGGAAATACCGATATTACCCCTATCACCTGCAATTTTACTTTAATGGGTGATGCGGGAATGGCTTTAGTGAAGCTTAATCAGGCGTATGATAATGTAAAGGCAGTGCCTGAAGCAGTCTTTAACCTGCCCACTGCTCAAATGTGGGAAAAAGTAGAAGCCATAGCTCCTTACACAACCAAAAATCCTGTGCCAGAGCAAAAAGCAGCTAAGTACACTTATACAGATGATAAATTCTCCATAGGAGGATTTACCGCTATTTCTTCAGAAAAAGTAAAACCGCCACGCATTGCCGAGTGTCCTATTCAGGCAGAAGCCAAAGTAACTCATCTCCACGAACGCAAAAAATATGCATTAGTTGAACTCAAATTTGTACAAGTGCACGCTGAAGACTATCTCGTGATGGACGGCAATAAAATAGACCCTCTCAAATGGGACTCCCTTATTTACAACTTCAAACACTACTACGCCTTGGGCGAACATAAAGGATTGAACTTCACTATTAAATAATATACAAATGAAAAAAACAGTAAAAACCGCACTGTTGTTTTCGTCCGCAACCCTGATGGTTGCTTGTGGCGGAAATAACTCTAAATCAAACAGCGAAATGACAGACAAAAATGCTGACAAGGGGATCGCCCTTGCTGAAATGGATACTACCGTGCGTCCGCAAGATGATTTCTACAACTTTGTGAATGGCTCGTGGGCTAAAACCGCTAAAATTCCAGCTGATAAACCTACGTGGGGGGCTTTCCATATCTTGCGCGAGCAAACTGATGAGAATTGCTTGCTCATACTCGATAACCTCCTCAAAGAAAACTTCGCTCAAGGTACAGAAGGTCAGAAAATCAAAGACTTGTACGAGTCGTTTATCGATTGGAAAAAGCGCGATGCCGAAGGTCTCAAACCTATTGAAGGCTATCTCACTAAAATCGACAATATCAAAACCTTGGCCGACCTTCAAAAGTATTTGGAAGAGGTAACTCGCGAAGGTGAAAACCCTATCTGCGCTTGGGGCGTGTACGCCGATATGAAGGATTCTAATATGAATACCGTGTACCTCGGCAACTTCAGCATAGGTATGGGGCGCGATTACTACCAAAAGGATAGCAAGGAAAACACCGAAGCCTTGAACAAATACCAAGAGTATGTAGCCGCTATCTTCAAAGTGCTCAAAGACGACAAAGCTGCTGAAAAAGCTAAACAAATTGTTGATTTTGAACGCAAAGTGGCAAAACTGATGCTCACCAATGAGGAAGACCGCAACCCTAACCTCAGCTACAACCCTCAAACAATGGCTGAGCTTAGCAAATTGGTGAAAAACATCAACTTGCCTCAGTTGCTCAAGAACGTAGGGGTAAATACTGATAAAGTGGTAGTTTCCGAAATTCGCTTGTACAAACAATACGACCAATTGCTCAACGAAAAGAGCTTGCCCCTTATCAAAGATTACCTCCGTTACCAATTAGTAGCCGATAACGCGAGCAACCTCACCAAAGAACTCGATGAGCTTTCTTTTAATTTCTACAACAAATACTTGCAAGGACAAGAAGAACAACGCCCGATGAACAAACGCGCGCTTGCGGTAATCAACGGTATTTTGGGAGAAGCGTTCGGTAAATTGTACGTTGAAAAATACTTCCCTGCTAAAGCTAAAGAAGAAATGGTTACTTTGGTGGATTACCTCAAAAAAAGCTTTGCTCAACACATCAAAGATCTCACTTGGATGTCTGATGCTACCAAAGAAAAAGCTTTAGCAAAACTCAACCGTTTTACGGTAAAAGTAGGCTATCCTGACAAGTGGGAAGATTACTCTAAATTGGTAGTTGAACCTGCTGCTAAAACTGTGTACTACACCAATTTGCAACGTGTAAACGAATGGGCTTACCAAAAGAGTTTGGAAAAAGTAGGCAAACCTGTAGATAAAACTAAATGGGGTATGTCACCTCAAACCGTGAACGCTTACTACAATCCACTATACAACGAAATCGTGTTCCCAGCTGCTATTTTGCAACCTCCTTTCTTCAATTTTGAAGCCGACCCTGCGGTGAACTTCGGAGGTATTGGGGCAGTTATCGGTCACGAAATGACTCACGGATTTGACGATAGTGGTGCTGAGTTCGACGCTGATGGAAACCTTAAGAATTGGTGGACTCCTGAAGATAAAGCCAACTTTGAGAATGCTACCAAAGCCCTTGCTAAACAATACGACCAATACGAACCTGTAAAAGGTATTTTCGTAAATGGTACTTTTACCAGTGGTGAAAACATCGCCGACCTTGGTGGGGTGAACATCGCTTTTGACGCTTTGCAAATGTACCTCAAAGACAAAGGGAATGTAGATAAAATCAGTGGTTTTACACAAGATCAACGTTTCTTCATCTCTTGGGGAACTGTATGGCGCACCCTTTCTACTGATAAGTACCTCACTAACCAAGTAAAAACCGACCCTCACAGTCCGGGTTACTTCCGTTCATTCGGCCCTATAGTGAATGTAGATGCTTGGTACAAAGCCTTTGATGTAAAAGAAGGTGATAAACTCTATAAAAAACCTGAAGACCGCATTAAGATTTGGTAGAACATCCCCCTCACATACTCCGCTCTCGCGGACTTCCTTGAAAGGGGGAATTTAAGGAGTTGCAAGCAACATTTTAGTAGTTAGCACCGCACTGATAGTAACTCCTACTAAGCCGTGCATCGCAACACTCTGACCAGTAACATACAGATTCTTGATGTGAGTTTGTGGCATAAAAACGCTTTCCATTATACGGGAAGCGTTTTTTTTGTAGCCGTATAAAGCTCCTGTAGGGTTACCTATATAATCGCGATAGGTGAGGGGAGTGGAAGTATAGTAACGACTGATACAGCTCTTAAGTGTAGGGAATTGCTGTGCCACCACATCGAGCAAATCCATAGCGCGTTGGCGCTTGAAAAGTTCGTATTGAACCCCTCGCGGACTGCCTTCAGTATTGGTAGCAAACGATTCCTGCCAACGCTGTAGTTCGCTGGCATTCATATAGGTGAGAAGGGTAGCATTATCGCTATAAGCCCCTCCGCTGGCTGGCGGATTCATTGAGAGCATATACGATAGCGGAAAGTCGTTGGTAGGATAATTGGGAGAATTGTAAACGCTGGCATTGTCCTTAAACCAATATATGTTGTAAGGCAGATAAGGGAAACTATCGGGCTTGAGTGTCAAGTGTAAAGAAAAAGCAGCGACTGTAGGTTGTAAGCCCTGCACTCGCTTGTAGAACGACGGTTTAAAAGGTGCTTTGCCAGTGATGTTCAGCAGTTGCTTCACATCTATAGCCGAGATGATTTGGTTTGCTTTAAATACCTCACCTTGCTTAGTAAGCACCTTGCTGATAGTAATTTCTTCGCCGTACTCAAACCCAATTACTTCGCGGTTGTTAAAGAGGTCAGCGCCGTGTTGTCGCAATTGAGCGATGAGCAAATCAGTGATTTGAGAGCCACCGTGTTGCAATCGCCAAGCGCTTTCTATATACGAATTGACCGAAAGCGCGTGTACGTACAAAGGTGTTTGTTCATCAGCACCGCCGTAGAGAAAGTTAGAGCCCAAGAGCACCGCTTTGAGTCGCTCGTTATCAGTAAGATGGTTGAGAAAATCGAGGAGTTTTAAGGAAAGGGTATGCACATCGTATTCTGCTACAGCCTCTTTATGGCGGTAGAGCGGAAAGCGGTCGCAAATGCTTTGCATCGTGTGAGCATACTCCTCTAAAGCTTTTTTTTCATTAGGAAAGTAGGGGAGGAGCTGTGCAATGAAATTGTCATAACCTTGAGCGTGAGGATAGAGAGTGTTAGGGGTGTCGCCAAAAGCAATACGGTCAAAACCATTGATATCAAGGCGTTCTAAGGAAAGACTATCGGCAATGCCTACGTCTTTAAAGTATTCGTGCAACACCTGACCTTCAGCGAGACTCCCTACGTAATGCACTCCTGTGTCAAACAGCGTGTTAGAGCGCACAAACGTCTGCAAATTACCCCCATATTGCTGATTTTTCTCCAATACGCATACCCTCTTTCCCGCTTTTGCCAATAGCAAAGCCGAAAAGAGTCCCGAAAGTCCGCTACCTATGATAAGAACGTCGTATTGTTTCATCAATTATTGTCAAAACTCATCAAAAACTTATCAATATAGAGTTGTTTTTCTTTTGATTTGTACTGTTGGATAAAGCGAGGGTGTTCTAACACGACCATTTCTCCGAATAAATTCGCTTCTTTATTCAATTTCTGCAAGAAAGTAGCGTTCTTTTTGCCGAGTACAAATACTTTGCGAGCGTCTACCCCTAAGGCGATATGTTGTTTGAGCGTTTCAATCATATAGCCTTTTAAGCAGTTAAAAAGCGCCTCATCATCGTAGTAATTGGCATTGAGCCATTTGCCGTCCTTTGCCTTGCGCACAATCGCTAAGGGGAAAGGTGAATTGATATAAAAATCATTGTAGAACTTAGCTACTCCGCCGTATGCTTTTATCAATTCATACATAAAAACCGAAGATACTTCGTGCGTATGTGCTGAAGCCATTGTAATGCCACACTCGCTTTGCAGGCGCTTGGTATCTGTAAATGGTACCCCCGTAACCCCCGCCCCGTGTCGACTGGGATTGATGCCAATGATAAAGCGTCTTGTGTGATTATCGTTGTAGAATTTTTCGTAAAAAGCGCGCATCACTTGCATAGTTTCAGGATTATCAGTATAAGGGTTCAGCACTGCAAAGTCTTTGGGAAGCGCATCGTGATACACCAAATGTGTATTGAAGTTGATGATTTTATCGGTGAAAGTATTCATTACGCTTGTTTTTGAAATTTCACCGCTACCCAGTTATTACGCTCTAAATTTTCAACGTACTGCAAGCCGTATTCTTCAGCTTTTGCGATAATGAGAGGCATATCTTCTTTGTAAAAACCGCTGAGCAAGAGGGAGCCTCCTGCTTTGAGGGCTGGTGCGTACTGTGGTATGTCGTTTAAGAGAATGTTGCGGTTGATGTTGGCGATAATGAGGTCAAAATCTTTCTCGTGTGCTAAGCTATCGGCATTGCCGAGCTGTACCTTGATGTGCTCACAGCCGTTGCGTTGTACGTTCTCGATAGAGTTCTCTACACACCACTCATCTACATCAATAGCGAGCACCTGGGTAGCTCCGCGCTTAGCTGCCATAATCGCGAGCACGCTGGTACCACAGCCCATATCGAGCACTTTTTTACCGTTGAGTTCCTCTTTCAGCAAGAACTGCAACATCATATAAGTCGTTTCGTGATGTCCTGTACCGAAACTCATTTTGGGATCAATGACGATTTCATAAGGAGTATGCGCCTCGAGGTGAAAAGTAGCGCGCACAGTACACTGGTCATCTACTGTGATAGGCTCAAAATGTTTTTCCCATTCCTCGTTCCAATTCACCTGTTCGATAGTTTGGTGGGTATAGGTAATTTGAAACTCTTCGCTGTGAAGTATCTGTATATCAGCGAGTATATTGGCATTCCAAAGCGGTTCTTGTATATAAGCCTGCAAGCCTGTTTCGGTATCTACAAAACTTTCAAAGCCCACTTCAGCGAGTTCGGCTACTAATATTTCGGAGGCAACGCCCATCGGGGTAATTGTAAAATTGTATTCTATATAATTCATTATATTAAGTTATGCGTTTATTTTTTATAATAAAATCAAATAAATAGAGCATCAAAGATGCTTGTTAGTCTCGCACGGATAACACGGAACACACGGATTTGTACGTTGATAAACTCTCTAAATACAGAAAAGACTGTATTGTAATGTGCACGGATTTATAGCTTTGCTATCAGATTTCACGAAACTACAAGTTAAAATACTATTTAAATAGAGCATCAAAGGTGTTTGTTAGTTTCGCACGGATAACACAGAACACACGTTATATTAGAAAACTGAGAAAAAAAATGTTAAAATATATAAAAACACTGCATTTTATTCAATAAAAAATAAATAAAACACTTTTTTATCTTTAATGCAATGAAAATTATTAAACACTTATTAATCAGTTAAATGAGTGTTAAAGTTGCCTTATGTTTTAGATGGTGTTAGAGCGAAGCTAAGACGAAGCTAAGGCGAAGGTAAACCGAAGCTAAGGTCTTATTAAACTGTATATCAATTAGTAAAAACTTCAATTTTGAGTATTGAAAAAAAAGTGTTAAAATAGGCTATATACTGAAAAAAATGCAATAGTTTTATAGGTTGTGATGTCAGAGGGCAAAAGTACTAAAAAAATAGGGAAGACAAAGAATTGTGGTTGAAAAATATTTGCTATGCGTTGCAATTTGTTAATTCTTTCGTATCTTTGCACCCTAAAATAATTGAATACAATGTTTCATAAAGAAGGTTTTAAGATTATTCTTGTTACGCTGTTCATCGTGATAGGCGTGTCACTCGTAGCGCAATATTTCGTGGATATAGTGTGGCTTAAAAAGGCTATACAGCTATTAGCTATCTTGTTTCTGATTGCTATTTTGCAGTTCTTTAGAAATCCTAAACGCGCCACCCAAAAGAATGACAATCATATTATTGCTCCGGTAGACGGTAGAGTAGTAGTGATTGAAGAAGTGTTTGAAAAAGAATACTTTAAAGACAAACGCTTGCAGATATCTATTTTTATGTCGCCTATCAATGTGCACGTAACGCGTTATGCTTTAGGAGGAAAAATTACTTACAGCGAGTATCACCCAGGGAAATACTTAGTAGCGTGGCACCCGAAGGCTTCAGAAGAAAACGAACGTACCACCATAGTGGTAGATAACCCTGTGTTCGGTGAAGTGTTGTACCGACAAATAGCCGGAGCCCTTGCCAAGCGCATTGTGAATTATGCCAAAGTGGGCGATACTGCCGTTCAAGGTGAAGATGCGGGTTTTATCAAATTTGGGTCGCGTGTGGACGTGTATTTGCCTTTGGGAACAAAAGTAAATGTGCAACTCAATCAGACCGTTAAAGGCGGTATTGATGTGATTGCCGAAAAATAAGAAAGAACGAGATGCGAAGAATTCTGTTGTTAATAGCCTTAAGTATCAGTGGGTATGCCACTGCACAGATAGACACTTTACCGCGTACTATTATTGATAGTTTAGCACTTCCTACCAAGGATACGCTTACGATAGTAGCAGTAGGTGATGTGATGATAGGCTCGGGGTTTCCTTCGGGGTATTTGCCGAAAGACGATGCGGTGAACAGTTTTAAATATGTAAAACCTTACTTGAAAGGTGATATTGTATTTGGCAACTTAGAAGGGGCGATACTCAATAGTGGCGATTCCGACAAGTGCAAGAACTCGGAAGAGGGCAGTTGCTATGCTTTCCGTATGCCCGATCGCTATGGGAAGATCATTAAAGAGGCGGGGTTCAACCTGCTGAGTACGGCTAATAATCACGCGAACGACTTTGGCGAAAAAGGACGACGCAACACTGCTAAGATACTTGATGAAGTAGGGATATACCACGCAGGACCTGTGGAAAACAAGTCGGTGGTATTTGAAAAAGACGGTGTGAAGTATGGTTTCTGCGCTTTTTCGCCTAACAGTAATATGCTGTCGGTGAACAATATAGAGCAAGCTACCGATTTGGTGAAAGAATTGCGCCCGCAAGTAGATATTCTTATTGTTTCATTCCACGGAGGGGCAGAAGGAGCAAAGAACACGCGAGTGCCGAAAACTAATGAAATGTTCTTTGGAGAGAACCGAGGAAATGTACACAAATTTGCGCACTCAGTCATAGACGCAGGTGCTGATATAGTATTGGGACACGGGCCTCACGTGACACGTGCCGTAGAGGTGTATAACGGGAAGTTTATTGCTTATAGTATGGGGAATTTCAACACTTACGGAAGATTTAACTTGCAGGGACCTAATGGGATTGCACCACTACTCGACATTAAAATTGACCGTAAAGGCAATTTCTTATATGCCAATGTGCTTTCAGTGAAACAAACGAAAGCGAAAGGCTTGGAACTTGACAACGATTGTAAGGTGTTTGACGAAATGAAACGCCTTACGAAGCTTGACTTTCCTGAAACCCCTTTGATTTTTGAGAATGACCAAATTTTGATTAAGACAACGGAACCAGATAACAAACTAATAACTAAAAACTAATATAATAAATGGGAAGAGCATTTGAATTTAGAAAAGCCCGTAAATTTAAACGTTGGGCAGCAATGGCAAAGACATTTACCCGTATAGGGAAAGACATCGTAATGGCAGTGAAAGAGGGGGGACCTCACCCTGAGAGCAACTCACGCTTACGCGCCGTGATACAGAATGCCAAAGCCGCCAATATGCCCAAAGAAAATATTGAGCGCGCCATTAAAAAGGCGAGTGAAAAAGATACCGCTAACTATAAGGAAGTCCTTTTTGAAGGCTATGCCCCTCACGGTATTGCCCTGCTGATTGAAACGGCTACCGACAATAACAATCGTACCGTAGCAAATATCCGTAGTTATTTTAACAAGTGCAATGGTACTTTAGGAACTTCGGGTTCAGTAGAGTTTATGTTTGACCACACTTGTAACTTCCGCATCAATGCAGCAGGTATTGACCCAGAAGAGTTGGAACTCGAGATGATAGATTTTGGGGCAGAAGAAGTGTTTGTAGATGAAGACGGCATCTTAATTTACGCACCTTTTGAGAGCTTTGGGGCGATACAAAAAGAATTGGAGAGTCGCGGTATAGAAATCCTTTCTTCAGGATTTGAGCGCATTCCGCAGGTAACCAAAGAACTCACCCCTGAAGAACAAGCTGACGTTGAGAAACTTCTCGAAAAAATAGAAGAGGACGAGGACGTGCAGAACGTTTACCACACGATGAAAGAAGCAGAAGAGTAGCCTATGAGTTTAACCTCTGAAAATATATTATTAATAGGTTCATTGCTACTGCTGATTAGTTTGGTAGTAGGAAAAACCTCCTTTAAATTCGGCGTTCCCACCCTTTTGTTATTCTTAGGGGTGGGAATGTTGGCTGGTAGTGATGGGATACTTAAAATACAGTTTAACGATCCCAGCTTAGCGCAGTTTATCGGTATTATCTCCTTGAACTTTATCTTGTTCTCAGGAGGTTTAGAAACACGATGGAAGTCAGTAAAGCCTATTCTCTATCAAGGCATAGTGCTCTCTACCCTCGGGGTGCTGCTCACAGCCGTATTCTTGGGGCTCTTTGTGTTCTATGTTACCGATTTTACCATTTATGAGAGTCTTTTGCTGGGGGCAATTGTCTCCTCTACCGATGCTGCTGCTGTATTCTCTATTCTCCGATCTAAAAACTTAGACTTAAAGTACAACTTGCGTCCTACCTTGGAGTTTGAGAGTGGTAGTAACGACCCTATGGCCTACGTGCTTACCACGGCTTTCTTGGGACTGGTGATGAACCCACAAGAGAGTATCCCAATGGTGATTCTTACTTTCTTTACTCAGATTATCTTAGGAGGCGTGTTGGGGTTTGCCTTTGGAAAACTCAGCAAACTCATATTCAATCGTATTCACTTAGGTTTTGAAGGACTGTACCCTGTGTTAGCAATTGCGTTGATGTACCTCACTTTCTCGGCTACTGAAGCCCTGAAAGGTAACGGATTTTTAGCAATTTACGTATGTGCAGTGTACTTGGGTAACCACAGTTTTATCCACAAAGGCAGTGTATTAAAAATGTTCGACGGTTTGGCGTGGCTGATGCAAATCGTGCTGTTCCTCACCTTGGGGCTCTTGGTAAATCCTAAAGACATTATTCCATTGGCAGGTATTGGATTACTCATATCGGGTTTCTTGATAGTGGTAGCACGTCCGCTAAGCGTGTTCCTCAGTACGAGTCCGTTTAAGATGAAGTTTGCACGACGTTTGTACATTTCGTGGGTAGGCTTGCGCGGTGCTGTGCCTATTGTATTTGCTACCTATCCGCTGTTGTTCTTGGACGATAAGGACAAAGCACATACTATTTTTAATATAGTGTTCTTCATTTCGGTAACTTCGGTGCTCATTCAGGGTACGAGTCTATCAGTAGTAGCCAAGTGGTTAGGAATGGCTTCCGAAACTCAAGAAGAAAACGCCGAAAATCCTGTAGATGCTATTGTAAAGGAACACCCTAAAGCAGTGATGCAAGAAATCCCTATTGGCGATAGCTGTGCCATAGTACACTCTGAGATTGTAGATTTGGATTTTCCCAAAAATGCGATCATTGCAATGATACAACGCGGAGGCACTTATATCACGCCTAATGGTTCTACCAAAATAGAAAGCGGTGATGTGCTCATCGTGATTGCCGACACTCAAGAGGCTATGAACGAGGTAAAACAGAGCTTAGCAGTAAGTGAAAGCGTTTAATAAACAAGTGGATTTATGAGAATAATATCAGGGAAGAACAAAGGAAAACAGCTTATAGCACCCAGTAAATTGCCCGTGCGCCCTACTACCGATTTCGCTAAGGAAGCACTATTTAATATACTCAATAACTATTATTATTTTGAAGAACTTTCTGTACTCGACCTTTTTGCAGGTACGGGAAATATTAGTTATGAGTTTGCAAGCAGAGGTTGTCCCTCAGTATTATCAGTTGATAGCCATAGCGGTTGCGTGCAATTTATCAATAAAATAGCACGTGAATTAGTCTATCCTATTACTGCACTTAGAACTGATGTATATGAATATTTAAAACGCACTACTCAGCAGTTTGACGTTATCTTTGCTGACCCTCCGTATGATTTCCCGATTGAAAAATTCACTGCTATTGCTGATATAGTTTTCACTCAAAACCTACTTACTGAAAGCGGAATGCTCATTATTGAACATTCTTCAAAAACAGATTTATCAGAAATGCCTTTTTTCTCACAAGCAAAGAAATATGGGGGGAGTGTATTTAGTTTTTTTGAAAGAGAAGAAGATTAGAGCTTAAACTGTAACAAATATTTCTTAGTATCTTCGGAAATACGACGACTCTCTCTTGCTTTTTGTATACTCTTGTTCTGAACAAAAGGAGAAAGCGCCTTAGATTCTATGTAAGGGATTGTTGCTTCGTATTGTTTTGCCAAAGCAGTTGCAAAATACCACGCTATCATCATATTTATGTAGTATTCATCTGATGTAATTCCTGCTACCCACTCCAGATATTCTTCTTTAAAATGAGTATCTAAATAATTAGACAATAACAAGCCAATTCCATAACGTACTGTATAGGTTTCTTTACTTGTAATCCACTGTTTGATGTGTTTTAACGTCTCATCAGGGTATTTCAAGAAGATTTTAGGAACAAAAGTATCGCAAGTAGCCCAATTATCAATATAAGGGAGGAACCGCTCTGTATATTGTATCGCTTTATCAAAATCTTGTAACTGTTCAATGATAAAACCGTGTAGGTTATTCTCCTCATAATAATAATGAGGCAACTTTTCTAAGAAACTCATCGCTTCTGTAGGGTAATGCTTTACCAATTCCTTAGCCAACGCTCGCATTGCAGGAGTTCTAACCCCTATAATGCGAGATTTCTCCACAGTAGGAATCAAGTTCGCTGTAAAATCTCTATAAGGAGAGTCTTCTAATGCCCATAACCGGTCTAAAATAGCTTCTTTACTCATAGTTTCTTTAAGGTGATTGTCAATCGTTAGGCATTAATCTCACATAACGGATATATCCTTTACCTTCAACTTTAGTGTTAAGGCTCTCGGTTTTAAAATCCACTTCAGCATCTTTAGCATAGTAATACTCATCTTCAACAACAGTTTCAAAACGTATTTTGTAACCCTTGTTCAGTTTGCTTTCATCAATTGTAAGTATTTTTACAGTGCGTTCTCCACCACTAATGGTAGCTCCCGTAATCCCATCAATTGTCTCGCGTTTACCGTAAAACTTCCACCATTGAGTGAGGTCATCATACCATTCAGGGTCATCGCCAAGAATTTGTAATGTTTGCTCATATTTACCTTCAGGATTAATGAGCGAAACTACTACATAAGCTCCTTCGCCTTTGTAATTGGTAAGTTGTATGAGGCATTTATATTTCTTAACAGTTGCTTGCTGTACAAATGAAAGAGTAAGCAAAGCAATCATTACTACGGCTAATGTTATTAAAAAGTTCTTTTTCATCATCTTTATTACAAGTTTTAAAATACTACTATTTAGAATAAACTGATGCAAAGATAGATAATAATTACTATCTGACAATTTATATACTCAACTTTTTTATTTTTCGCACATTTCTTCGTACCTTTGCACCATAAAAACCGAGAATTTATGAACAGTTCCAAAAGCCAAAAACTGCAACGTCACAAGAATATTGCTACAGGGCTCTTTGTTTTGATGTTCATCATTTACATAGCAATGGTGATAGCACACAAAAGAGCTCCTGAACTCACTTTTATAGGTTATGTAAAGGCTTTTGCCGAAGCTGCAATGGTGGGAGCTCTTGCCGATTGGTTTGCTGTTACAGCGCTCTTTCATAAACCTTTAGGGTTAAATATTCCACATACCAATCTCATTGAAGAACGAAAGAAAGACATAGGTGAAAACTTAGGTGATTTTGTAGTACAAAACTTTTTAAAACCAAAGCAAATACGTCCTTACATTATTGATATTAAAGTATCATCATTTATAGTTGAGTGGCTATCAAAAGAAAGTACTCCATCTAAAATAGAATCTTTTGTAAAAGGAATTCCTCTCAATGCAAAGGCAAGTGAAGTATTCACCACTTTTTTAGACGAGCACAAACATCAGAAATTTCTTCGGAAAGCTTTTGAAAAGGTAGCTACTTATCTCGCCGAACATCAAGAGCTGGTGCAACAGGAAATTGACAGCCAATTTCCTCCTCTTGTTCCATATTTTATTAAAGATACGATTACTCGGAAGGTGAGTAATGGGCTCTACCAATTAGTTGTGAAAGCTTCAGAAGATGAAACACACCCTATCAGGGCTGAAATTACAGCGCAATTGTATGAATTTGCCGAAAAACTCAATACTCCTGAGTGGGAACAACATCTTGCAAAGCTATTACGCACCGCTACGGAGCGCCTCACCGATGAACTCCGCAAAAATACTCACTTGCAACACCAAATAGACGCTTGGGTACAGAAAACTGCCTATCAGTTTGTGCTAAAAAACAAAGAGGAAGTAGGCAAACTCATCAGTCAAACGGTGGAGAACTGGGAGGGACGCGAATTGAGCGAAAAACTAGAATTAGAAGTAGGAAAAGACCTTCAATTTATCCGTATCAATGGCACTTTGGTAGGTGGATTAGTAGGTTTAGCCATTTACGCCTTTACTCAGTTATTCTGAAAGAAATATTAGCCTATTTGCTAACGTTCCTAATTTGCTAATTTGCTAATTCTTCCCTACCTTTGCGCCCGAAAACGTTTCAACTATGGATTTTGAAATACTAAAAACAGACGAACATACTAAAGCACGTGCCGGAAAGATTACTACTGCTCACGGCGTAATTGAAACTCCCATTTTTATGCCTGTGGGAACGGTGGGGAGCGTGAAAGGAGTGCACCAACGCGAACTGAAAGACGATATTAATGCCGATATCATCTTGGGGAACACCTATCACCTTTATTTACGACCTCAAACACCCATTTTGGAAAAAGCAGGAGGCTTACATAAGTTTATTAATTGGGATAGAAACATACTTACCGATAGCGGTGGGTATCAAGTATATTCATTGGCTGCTAACCGAAAGATAAAAGAAGAAGGTGTAAAGTTCAAAAGCCATATCGATGGCTCTTTTCACTTCTTTTCACCCGAAAAAGTAATGGAAATAGAACGCAGTATAGGTGCTGATATTATGATGGCTTTTGATGAATGCACGCCTTACCCTTGTGAATACGGTTATGCCAAACGTTCAATGCATATGACGCATAGGTGGCTTGATAGATGCATTGCTCATCTTGAAAAAGTACCTCCTAAATACGGTTATCATCAAAGTTTATTCCCGATAGTACAAGGGTCAGTCTATAAAGACCTTCGTACACAATCTGCCGAATATATTGCAAGCAAAAATGCTGATGGTAATGCTATCGGGGGACTATCAGTAGGTGAACCCGTAGAACAAATGTATGAAATGACTGAACTTGTATGCGATATTCTTCCTAAAGACAAGCCCAGATACCTTATGGGAGTGGGTACACCCGTTAATATATTGGAAAATATTGCTTTGGGAGTGGATATGATGGATTGTGTAATGCCCACGCGCAATGCTCGCAACGGAATGCTCTTTACTGCAAAGGGAATAATCAATATTAAAAACAAAAAATGGGAAGATGATTTCTCGCCCATAGACCCTGACGGGCATACTTACGTAGATACATACTATACGAAAGCCTATTTGCGTCATTTATTCGCTGCTAACGAGTTTTTGGGCAAACAAATCGCTTCAATTCACAATCTTGGTTTCTATTTATGGCTTGTGAGGGAAGCTCGCCGTCAAATTGTAGCGGGTACTTTCCTTCAGTGGAAGACAAAAATGGTTGCTGATATGTCAAATCGCCTTTAAACAAACAAAATTAATTAATATACTTCTGATAAAAACGCTTTTGCGTTGCCAATTCCCCTTTCGGAGGGGGATAGGGGAGGTTTAAAAAAACAAAAAAATGAAAATACTCGACTGGTACATCTTAAAACGCTATCTTCTTACCTTCTTTATGATGATAATTCTCTTTATTCCTATCGGAATTATCGTAGATTTATCTGAAAAAGTAGATAAGATGATACAAAAGAACGCCCCGATGAACGAAATACTGTGGTATTACCTCAGTTTTATCGTTTATTTTGCCAATATATTGTTTCCCATCTTGCTATTCCTCTCTATCATCTGGTTTACGTCAAAGTTAGCCAATAATACTGAGATAATCGCTATCCAAAGCTCAGGTGTATCGTATATGCGCTTTTTGCGTCCGTATATCGTGGGTGCGAGTGTCATTTCGGTGATAGTGTTCTTTATGGGAATGTTTATTGTACCCGCTGCCAGCACTATTTATAACGATTTTTGGAATAGATATATCCGTTCGGGCGAAGTGAAAAGTGTTTCTGACCTTTATAATCAGTTTTCTGACAATGATTATCTGTATGTAAGTTCATTTAATTACGAAGATAAAAAAGGGTATAATTTTTCGGTAGAACATTTTGACGATATTAAGATGACACAAAAGATAAATGCCGAAACGATTCAGTGGATAGACAGTACGAAAACCTATCGGCTTACAGGGTATTCCAAAAGAACGATAGGGGAGGGTGACGATATGATAGTGAAACGCGACCAGTTAGACACGATATTCAATTTCAAACCCGATGACCTAATGCCGATGGAATATACAGCCGAAAATAAGAACTTGTTTGAGCTGAATAAGTTCATTGAACGCGAAAAGATGAAAGGGTCACCTAATTTAAATATGTATCTATTGGTAAAATACCGCCGTTGGGGTGCTATAAGCACCGCCTTTATCCTTACGCTCATAGGAGTGGCAGTTTCATCAGTAAAAAAGCGTGGAGGAATGGGAATCAACCTAATGGTGGGGGTAGTCGTAGGCTTTAGCTTCGTCTTCTTCGACCGTGTGTTTGGAACTCTCGCTCAAACCTCAGGAGGCTTATCACCATTAATGGCAGTCCTTTTGCCTAACCTTATTTTCCTTACCTTAGCAATCTTGTTACTCCGAAAAGTAAGAAGCTGATAGCGCATTTTATCTATTTGTAACGCAAAAAGAAACTGTTTCAATAGTAAAACAAAATAAAGTAAACATAAAAGATAATAAAGTAATATTATAACGAAATTAAGTAATAAGTATAAAGTGTATTGCAACATTAAAATAAGCTACTGTAACTACAAACGAAAGTAATGTAACAGGTTATCGTCTTATTTTAAACCTATATTGTATGTCTATAAAAAATATATTTTTACTAACATAAACAATACCTGACAATGTGTTATTTGGCAGGATTTTTGCGGTATAAAAATGAATATAATTCATAAAAAATTAACATTTTTCAACTAAATAAATAACCTTTTAAAATATGTAATATTATGAAGGAAAAGAGCACAGAATTAAAAACACTTGAAAACAGACGTTTGTTATTTACCAATTACAGCGAAATAGCCGAATTGAAAGCTCAGTTAGAGGAATATCAATACAATGAAGAGGCTATGAAAATAGGTAAAGCGCTTTATGACAAAGCACAAGCTGCTTATAACGACAATTTGGCAAAAACAAGCCAAACGGTAGAGAAAAGAGCCTTGTTTGAAAAGGCTTATAAAGCGATGAACGACAAATATAAAGAGCATCGTAAGGTCGCAAAAGTAGCGTTAAAAGCATCTCCCGAAGCGCTGGTATCATTTGGATTAAAAGGAACGATGTCGCGCGATTATCTGGAAGGTTTAGCCATCACGAAAAAGCTTTACGAGGGCATTAAAGCCACTACTACTCAGCGGGCATCCCTCGACAGGTTCAAACTTACAGAAGCCATCGCCGATGAACAGCTTTCAGCCATTGTGAAAGTGGAAGAATTGCGTGCGGAATACGTAAAATTACGTGGTATCGACCAGCAAGCTACCCAGGATAAAAACAAAGCCTTTGAGGCGATGAACAAATGGGTAAAGGAATTCTACGAAGTAGCCAAGATAGCCCTTTCTGACCGTCCGCAACTGCTTGAAAGCATTGGTAAACTCGTAAAGAGTTAGTTGTAACGCAATTATATACACATTTTAGCACAGAAGCCCTCCATCCTCACCAAATTTAAAAATTATTCTTTTTCATATGACATTATTAGTAACAATTGGGGTGTGGCTTCTGTGTATTTTTAAATTGCACAAGAATGTATATTATGAAAACAGCTATAAAATTTAAAGAAACGCAATTTTCTTACATATTACTGTCTATTTTAGCTCTTTTTATAGGAATTATAGCTTTTTCAGGCTATCAGAGCAAAGAAGGTTGGGCAATAATTGCATTATTAGTAGCTATTTTAGTAGTTGTATTCTATAAACTTACTACTGTAATTGACGATAAAGGTATTGTAGCTTCATTTGGTGTTGGTATACTCAGCAGGCGAATGACTTTTGATGAAATAGATGTATCTACGTTACAATTAATAGATATTCCTTGGTATTATGGCATCGGGATACGCTATACTTCGTCAGGTATCATCTATAATACGAAATATAATAAGGCAATCAGGATAGTGTCTAAGGACAGAAAGAAGGTGTTTTTGGTAGGAACTGACCATTATGAGGAAATAAAGTCGATACTTCTGCAAAAGAACAACTAAAAGCCTCGCTGAAAGGTATATAAATGGAATTAGTAAAAGCAAAAAAGCATTTAGGGCAACATTTCTTAAAAGATTTAAACATTGCACAAAAAATAGCCGATACGCTATCGCTAAAAGGATATAAAAAAGTGGTAGAAATAGGAGCTGGAATGGGCGTACTCACTCAGTTCTTGCTCAAAAAAGACGTTGATGTGCACATAGTAGAAATTGATAAGGAATCGGTAGCTTATTTAGAGGCAAATTATCCTGCATTAAGAGGAAAAATCATCGCCGATGACTTTTTGAAATATGATGTAGCGGGGTATTTAGCCGAACCCTTTGCTATTATAGGTAATTTTCCTTATAATATATCTACTCAAATCGTTTTTAAACTACTTGAACTGCGAGAATACGTTCCTGAGTTTAGCGGAATGTTTCAGAAAGAGGTTGCCGAACGTATATGCGAGCACGAAGGCAGTAAAACGTATGGTATTTTATCTGTTTTAGTGCAAACTTTTTATGATGCAAGCTATTTATTCACAGTTTCGGAGGGTGTTTTTAATCCTCCGCCCAAAGTAAAGAGTGGTGTCATACGATTAGTACGAAAAACTGATTTCCATTTAGATTGTGATGAGGCTTTATTCTTTACCGTAGTGAAAATGGCTTTCAATCAACGGCGAAAAACTCTTCGTAATAGCCTAAAACCACTACTTACAGATGAAAATTTAAAACAAGACCCTATATTTGATAAACGTCCTGAGCAATTACCTTGGCAAGAGTTTGTGAAAATAACAAAAATGTTACATAAGGGAGATAATTAACTATGGCAACGTTTAAGATAACCGATGAACTCATTGAGAAAATTAAACAACTCATTGAGGAAAAGCAAAATAAAGAACTTACCACCCTCTTAAATGATTTACACTATGCCGATATAGCTGAAATCATTCACGAATTGGATATTGAAGAGGGGGTATACATCATTCGTCTCATTGATGCTGAGAAAACATCAGATGTACTCACAGAATTAGACGATGATTACCGTGAAAATATCTTAAAAAACCTTTCTGCAAAAGAAATTGCCGATGAAATCATAGAGCTTGACACCGATGATGCGGTGGATATTATTGCTGAACTGCCTGAAGAACGTAAAACAGAGGTAATTTCTCATATTACAGACGTAGAACACGCCAAAGACATCGTAGAATTACTTCGTTATGACGAACATACTGCGGGGGGACTAATGGCGAAAGAACTTGTAAAGGTAAATGAGAATTGGAATGTGCTAAAATGCGTAAAAGAAATGCGTGAACAAGCAGCTTATGTTACACGAGTACATTCTATTTATGTGGTAGATGATAATGATGTGCTTAAAGGACGATTGTCACTTAAAGATTTGCTTACTACTTCCACACGTTCAGAAGTGAAAGACATTTATATTCCAAAAGTAGACTACGTATACGTTACTGATACAGCCGAAGAGGTAGCTCACATAATGAGTAAGTATGACTTAGAGGCAATTCCCGTAGTTGATGAGATGAAACGCCTTGTGGGGCGCATTACCATTGATGACGTAGTGGACGTGATTAAAGAAGAAGCTGAAAAAGACTATCAGTTGGCTGCCGGTATCACCAATGATGTAGAAGCAGATGATAATGTATGGAAACTTACCAAAGCGCGTTTGCCTTGGTTGCTTATTGGAATGTTTGGAGGCTTAGGTGCAGCGAGTATTATCAATGGTTTTCAGGATACGATGATGGTTTACCCTATATTATTGATATTTATACCGCTTATTCAGGCTACTGCAGGAAATGTGGGAGTACAATCATCGGCGATAATAGTACAAGGGTTGGCAAATAACTCTATTGATGGTGAAATTATCAGACGATTGTTTAAGGAATTCCTATTGGGGCTCATCAACGGAGGAACTATTGCAGGAATAGTGATATTAGTAAGCCATTTTGCTTTTCAAGCTGAGTATTTAGTAAGTATTACGGTAGCCATAGCCCTTGTTACAGTGATTGTAAATGCTGCTGTAATAGGTACTTTTATCCCGATTCTCCTTCACAAGCGCGGTATTGACCCCGCTGTCGCTACGGGACCGTTTATCACTACCAGCAATGATGTTTTAGGTATCTTGATTTACTTTTTTATCGCAAAAATGATATTAGGGTTTTAATTACACCACTTCAGCAACTACAAACGTGCTCCCACCCACAAAGATAAAGTCAGTGGGAAGTGCTTGTGCCTTAGCGGCATTTAAGGCTTCTTGTACAGAAGGATAAGCATTGCCTTGGAGTCCTTTTGCAGTGGCAATTTCCTTTAATGAATTTACATTCAGTCCTCTTGCAATGGCAGGACTACAGAAGTAATAAGTAGCTTCTTTAGGGAAAAGCTCTAAAACACCATTTACGTCTTTTTCTTTTACAAAACCTACAACCATATGAAGATGTGTATAGGTTTGCTTTTTAAGTTGTTGCATTACATAAGTAAGTCCGCCCACATTATGTCCTGTATCACATACGATAGTAGGGTAGGAGCCAAGGGTTTGCCAACGACCTTTCAGATTTGTATTGCGTACCACGTGTAAAAGTCCTTGTGCAATATTCTCCGGAGTAATATCCCACCCTTGGTGGATAAGCAATTCGGTAACGGCTATCACTCCTTTGATATTTTTTTCTTGGTAATCCCCTTGAAGGTCGGTTGTAAGAGAAGTTTGTAGATTGTTGGCAAAAATAATAGGAGCGTTCATTTCTTTCGCTTTTGCTGTAAATACAGGAGCTGTCTCTTCTTGGTATTCACTAATTACTACAGGCACATTTCGTTTGATGATACCCGCTTTTTCAAAAGCTATTTTGGGTAAAGTATCTCCCAGAATATCAGTATGGTCTTTAGAAATGTTAGTAATGAGTGAAACTTCGGGAATGATAATATTAGTGGAGTCAAAACGCCCTCCTAAGCCTACTTCTATCACAGCGATATCCACTTTTTCTTCATCGAAATAATTAAAAGCCATTCCTACGGTCATTTCAAAGAATGAGAGGTGGTGTTCTTCTAAAAAAGACTTGTTTTTAGCTATAAAACTTACCACATAGTCTTCAGGTATTTCCTCTCCATTGATTTTGATACGCTCACGGAAGTCTTTGAGGTGTGGAGAGGTGTATAATCCTACCTTATAACCTGCCTCTTGTAGGATAGATGCGAGCATACTGCTGGAAGAACCCTTTCCGTTCGTGCCTGCAATATGTAAACTTTTGAATTTTGTTTGAGGGTTTCCTAAGAACGAAGTAAAGGCGAGGATATTATCTAATTTGTTGTTCAAAGCGGTTTTACCTTGTGTTTGAAACATTGGCAAACGGTTGAACATCCACGAAAGTGTTTCTTGATAATTCAATGTTAAAGATAGTTTTTAGTTGTTGTACAATTAAAAATGAGATAATCAGTTATAAGTATAACTATTATCTCATTGGGGATTTTATGGTTTCTTGTTTCTTAGAGTAAACCTTTTCTTTTCACGATAATTATTAGAAAAAGGTTTAATAATCAATAATAAAACAATAACAGCAAAAATAATAAGAAACATTGTTTATTCTCCGAGTTTAAAGTTGATAACAATAAAACCTACTTGTCGTGCAGGTGCATTCTCATCGGCGTTCCAGCGGTGCATAGTGGCTGTTTTTCTGGCAGCTTCTAATAAACACTGAGCAGAATTAGTAGTACCTTTCACACCTGCTGTAGCTTTTACTACTTTACCACTGCGGTCTACTTCTATTTGTACGACCACACGTCCTTCTTCATTACAATTTTGAGGTACTTTACCTTGTGAAGCAATAGTGCGACCTTTCAATCCCCAACCTTTGCCAGCTCCATTACCACCACCTGAACCATAATAAGAATTAGCGTACTGACTACCGTCTATCTGTCCTTGATAACCTGGTTGGTTGCCGTCTCCTTGCCCTGTAGTGCCACTACCGCCTGCATTAGCAGCTCCTAAAATATTAGAGAGCGCATCGGAAGTTTCACGTGAAGGCTTAGGAGCAGGTTTAGGAGTCTCTTTGGGAGGGTCTTTTTTAGGTGTTTCTTTCTTCTTTTCTTTCTTTTTAGGTGCTTCGGGTACAGAAACTTCTTCGTTGTTATCTTGAGCTAAAAGATTCTCCTTCACCTCTTGTGAAGTAGTCTCTTCGGGAGGACTTTGTGGCTGAGTTTTGGTTTCTTCTTGCTTAGTAGCGCTTGGGGGAGGAGTACGCTCTCCCATACCTACCAAATCGACACCATAAATAACCTCCACACCACTTTCTGGCGGTGGGTCTAAGTACTTCATTCCTGCAAAAAACAGTATGAAGATTACCAAACACATCACAGCCGTAGTGAGTGCTAATGATTTGCGTTTATGTTCTGTATCGAATAAACTCATATACTTTTCTATTTCGGACGAACAGCCAAAATCACCTTAAATTGGTTTTGGTTTGCTACATCCATCACTGTTACCGCATTTTCAATAGGTACGCTTTCCTCTACACGTAAAATAATCGTAGGGTTTTCAACTCCATTGAGTGCTGATTTGAGCTCAGCATCGAGATTATCTACTGAAATAGGCTTCTTGTCAAGAAAATAGTTCAAATCCTTATCAATACTTACTGAAACGTTCTGTGTATTGGTGGATTTACCTTTTGCTTTAGGCAACAACAAATCGAGCGCATTAGGGCTGTTGGCAGTAATCATAAAGAATACTAACAACAAGAACACAATGTCTGTCATTGACGACATACTGAACTCAGGACTTACTTTATTTCTACCTTTTAATTTCATAATTAGATATAAGTAGCTTTTTTAATACCTATAAAGGTTCGTTTAACAAGTCTAAGAATTCAACAGCGTTAGCTTCCATTAGGTGTACAATCTTATCGGTTTTTACTACCAAGTGGTTGTAGCCCACATAGGCAATAATACCCACAATAAGTCCCGCAACGGTAGTAGCCATTGCTGTATAAATACCGCCAGCTAGAGCACCCATTTCAGCTTGACCTCCCGCCGATGCCATTTCGTGGAACGACATAATCATACCAACAACCGTGCCTAAGAATCCAATCATAGGTCCTGCTCCAGCAATAGTAGCCAAGATAGCCGTGTTCTTTTCTAGCTTATACACTTCTAAAGTACCTGCATTTTCAATAGCTTTATTGATATCTTCAAGTGGTTTTCCTATGCGCGAAACTCCTTTCTCAATGAGGCGTGCCACAGGAGTGTTCGATTGCACACAAAGCATTTTGGCTGCGTCTAAGCGTCCTGCAGAAATGCAATCACGTATTTTATACATAAAAGTTTTATCCACCTTAGAAGCTGCTTTAATAGCAAAAAGGCGTTCAAAATAGAGAAAAAGCGCTACAGCGAGCATCACAAATAAAATGCCAATAATAATGATATTGGCAGTACCGCCATTTACAATCATTTCCATTATGGAAAGTGTCTTTTCTTGTACTACGGGAGCAGTATCAGTTGCAGTAGTAGCAACGTCTACAGAAGTTTGTAATCCTAACATATTATTCTTTGTTTTTCTGTTTAAAATTATCGCAAAAGTAAGAAATAATTATCAATGAACAATTATTAATTGAGAATTAACAATTAGAAAAGTTGTAAATAATTGATAATCATTTGTTGTTAAAATAAGAATTAACAAAAAAAGCTACTCAGTACTGAGTAGCTTAGGTGGACTCTACTGGATTCGAACCAGTGACCCTCTGCTTGTAAGGCAGATGCTCTGAACCAGCTGAGCTAAGAATCCTTTTTTAATTATGAAAACAACAATAAAATCCGAATTTAGTGGGTCCTACTGGATTCGAACCAGTGACCCTCTGCTTGTAAGGCAGATGCTCTGAACCAGCTGAGCTAAGAACCCTAAAATTACAATGATAAAAAATTTTAAATTTAACCTAAGTGGGTCCTACTGGATTCGAACCAGTGACCCTCTGCTTGTAAGGCAGATGCTCTGAACCAGCTGAGCTAAGAACCCTTACGTTTAATTCGGGTGCAAAGGTACTACTTTTTTTGAACTCTCCAAATTTTTTGCCGAAAAAAGTCAAAAAATATTATTCTTTTAGCATATGCTCATATTCTCGCTGTTTGAAACTTTTAATCATATAAGGTGCTATATTCCATTCACTTTCAGTCTTATTTTCATCATAATTTTGTGCTACTGTATAGATGTTCTTTCCGTTGAAACGCTTACTGCTCGCTCCCACAAAATAGTTGGCATCACCACTCCAACTACCTTTTTCTTTAGGGAAAAACAATACCAAAGTACGCCTCCATGCTTTGCAATGGTAAATTACGTGCTTGTGGGTTGCTTCTACAAGTTTGTAAACATTTTTGAAATGATAGTTTTCTGTACAACCTGTTTGCTCTTCATAAAAGGCGAGTTTCTCAGGAAAAACAATAGGTTTTTCTTTGACTAAACTGAAACGCACCTCAGTAGTATAACAATCGGGGGCACCACAATCAAAACTGTGAAGGTTGAAAGGGAGGATTACTTTTATGCTATCTTTAGTGGTAGAGGCAAATCCTAAGAGGTAAAACTCTTCTAAGCAAGTGTTTTTTAAGTAGTTTTCTGCCTTTTGTTGTAACACTAACTTGCGTATTGCTCTTTGGTATCCATCATAGTCATTATTGTATTGTATTCGTAAGCTTTTTACTAAACTATCTTTTTTTGAAAGGAAGGGTGTTATAATCGTGTCTTTGGTTGCTACTTCTGAGGTAACACCAGTAGACATAGAGGGCAAAATAGCTGTTGTAGCCATTGTATTATTGGCTTGTAGGATAGGGGATTGATGTTGCTTGCACCCCATAAATAGCCCTATGAGAGCGGAAAAGAAGATACTGTTTTTCATTACGATATATATGTCCATAAATTCTTGTATCGTTGTAACTGATAGAGTGTATAAGCAACCCGTTGGTTTTGGGGTAACTCCAAATTAGGGTCTGCTTTTAATAAATCAATGGCTTGAAAGCGCGCAGCTTTTAGAATGTCTTGGTCTTTCACAAGGTCGGCGATTTTTAGAGCGAGCACTCCGCTTTGTTGCGTACCCATTAGGTCACCAGGACCGCGTAGTTTTAAGTCTACTTCAGCGATTTCAAAACCGTTGTTAGTGCGTACCATCGTTTCCATACGCGTACGAGTATCGTTACTCATTTTGTTGCCTGTGAGTAGTATGCAATAACTCTGCTCACTACCACGTCCTACACGTCCGCGCAACTGGTGCAGTTGTGAGAGTCCGAAACGCTCAGCACTCTCTATCACCATTACCGAGGCATTGGGCACATTTACTCCTACTTCTATCACAGTGGTAGCCACCATTATTTGTGTTTCATTACGTAGAAAGCGCTCCATTTCAGCATCTTTTTCACTTGGTTTGAGCCTTCCGTGTACCATAGAAACCTTATATTTTGGCAACGGGAAGCTCGCCGTGATATAATCATAGCCTTCGGTAAGGTTCTTAAAATCTAACGCTTCCGATTCTTCTATAAGTGGATATACTACATAAGCTTGTCTACCCTTATCTATCTCTTTTTTAATAAATTCATAAGTCTCTGCACGGTGGTTTTCGTACTGATGTAGCGTTTTAATAGGCTTGCGACCGGGGGGAAGTTCATCTATTATCGAAACATCTAAATCGCCGTATACACTCATCGCTAAAGTGCGTGGGATAGGGGTAGCGGTCATTACTAAGATGTGAGGCGGGACAGTATTTTTATACCATAACTTCGAGCGCTGTTCTACCCCAAAACGGTGTTGCTCGTCGATAATGGCAAGCCCTAAGTTGTGGAACTGTACTTTGTCTTCCAACAGAGCGTGAGTACCGATGAGAATAGAAAGCTCTCCAGACTGTAATTGTTCGTCTAACACACGGCGTTCTTTGGTTTTAGACGAGCCCGTAAGCAAGGCTACCGTTACGCCTGTGCCTTGTAGCAGCTCACTAATGGTTTGGTAATGTTGGTTGGCGAGGATTTCGGTAGGTGCCATCAAGCAGGCTTGACAACCATTATCTACTGCTAAAAGCATTGTCATCAGGGCTACGATGGTTTTACCAGAGCCTACATCGCCTTGCAACAAGCGGTTCATTTGGGCAGAAGAGCCCACATCGGCGCGTATTTCTTTCAATACTCGTTTTTGGGCATCGGTAAGCGGAAAGGGTAGGTGGTGGTTGTAAAAATTCATAAAAGCATCGCCTACCTTCTTGAAAGGTTGTCCTTGAAACTTCTGTTTGTGTAGCAAATTCTTGCGTACCAACTGTATTTGTATGTAGAAAAGTTCTTCAAATTTGAGTCGTACAGAGGCTTTGGTAAGCAAAGTTTGGTCGGTGGGGAAGTGAATATTGCGCATTGCCTCCTGCTTAGAGATGAGGTTCATAGAAGTGAGTATGTTATCTGGCAAATTCTCGGCAAAGCTGTTGCCTACTTCTTCAAAAACCGTTTGCACCAATTGGCGCATCACTCTATTAGTAATGTTGCGCTTGGCTAACTTCTCAGTAGAGGGGTACACAGGCTGAATACTGCTGTATCCTGCCTTCTTGAACTCGCTGAGCAAGTCCATTTCGGGGTGAGGCATAGAGAAAGTACCTCCAAAGAAATTCAGTTTGCCAAAAATCACATAAGGTTCGTTGATTTTTAGAGATTCGCGCAACCATTTGAGTCCTTTGAACCATACGAGCTCCATAGTTCCGGTATCATCTACGAAAGTAGCAACAAGGCGAGTGCCTTTTTGGTGAGCCGACTCTACCGTGCGCAAGTTTACTATTTTGCCTACGAGTTGCACCTCGGTATTATTGTTTTGCAATTCGTTGATTTTGTAAAACTTGGTACGGTCGATATACCTGTTGGGGAAGAGGTTCAGTAAATCTTGATACTCATAGATACCGAGCTCCGTTTTTAGGAGTTCAGCACGCTGATTGCCCACGCCACGCAGGTAGTTGATGGGAGTATGTAGGATATTCTCTGGAATCATAAGGGCAAAAGTAATAAAAAAAATACGAATGACGTTATTTGTAATACATTTAATATTTTTGAGGTCTCAAAATATTTCTATTATTATCAAATTGAAGTGTTAAATGGTTATCAGTAGCTCTTTTTTATCCCTCCGGACTTCAATTTAACCTTTCCGTACTTCTTTTGATATCCTCCGTACTTCAATTCTACTCCTCAGTACTTCAGTTTTTCTTCTCTGTACTTCTTTTGATATCCTCCGTACTTCAATTTTACTTCTCTGGACTTCAAATGCACCACAACGGAGCACTATAAGACTGCAACAGAGGGCTTCTGAAGTGGTAATTTGGTGTAAAATTATCCTATGGAGGACTAAAAAACACCTACGGAGGGCTAAAAAAGAGGTTCGTATTACTAAAAAACTCCATCGGAGCTGTTTTATAACGTTCCGATGGAGAGTTAATTAAAAAACAATCTGCTTTATGCATCTTTGGAGGAGTCTTTGCCTTTATTTTTGGCAAAAAACTGCTTGAGGTCTTTGTATTTCTTTTCAAAATTAGGGTCGAGAGTGCCTGCTTTGTAAGAAGCGTACGAATAATCGGTGAGGGCTGCCTGATAATTGTCGTTATCGTGCATTATTTTGGCGTTGTAAAGCCCTATGCTTAGCCTTTCTAACACTGTGGTGATAGCTTCTAATCGCTGGCGTGAGATATAGTCCTTTTCGAACTCTTCCCAATTCACTTCGGGGGCTTGTAGTTCGGGTTGGCTCTTGTGATAATCGTATGTTTTATTCACAAGTAGCTTGTTTTGCTCGTTTACCCTGCCGTACTTTTTTCTTTCTTCGGGAGAAAGATTCTTCAAGTATTTTTCACAGATTTGCTTTACAGAAGTTAGAGCCTCTTGAATTTTTGTGTATTCCTCATCAGTGAGGTGCTGATTATTGTAATTGGTTAAAGACATATTGTGAATATTTTAGAAATTCGTGCGACAAAGGTAGAGAATTATTTTTTAATCACCAAAAAAAGTATAAAAATATTTATGCTTTTGTTTCTTTACGCACTCTTCTGTAAATACTCCGCGTCCGCTCTTAAACTTTATTGCTTTGTTCGTTGGTGGATAAAATGGGTGTAGGACTAATAACAGTGATCGTAAGTTTGCTTTTTTGAAGATAAAACGCAATAGTTAGATGTATGAATGATTTATGTTACTTATTATTTGCTTCTATAAAAATCACTTCAAATATCTTACTCCAATTCTTACCTGTGATGAAGAAAGTATTACGCCCAGCGTGATAAGCAATGCCATTAAGAACATCTAAATCGGGCGTTTGTTCTACTTTTTCTTTCAATCCTCGTACATCAATAACGCCTTCTATAGCACCATTATTGGGGTTGATAATCATAATGCCGTCTTTTAGATAGGTGTTTGCATATATTTTACCATCTACAAATTCTAATTCGTTAGCATTAGTAAAAATAGATTTATTCGTACATAGTTGCAAGCTGTCTATTTCTTCAAAAGTGTTAGGATTGAGTATCCAAATCTTTTCTGAACCATCACTTTTGTAAAGTTTATCATTACCGTTATGGCAAATTCCCCAACCTTCTTTGCTTTTATTGTAAGGGAATGTTTTCAATAGTTTTAGCTGAGCATCATATACGAACCCTATGTTTTCTCTCCAAGTGAGTTGGATAATTTTATCTCTAAAAACGGTAGCTCCTTCACCAAAATACATTGCTTGTAGAGGTACATTTTTGTACATTTCGCCCGTAAAAGGATTCCATTTGCGTATGGAAGACTCTCGGTATTGTCCTGTGCTTTCTACCAAAGTATCACCTATAAATTCTAAACCTTGCGTATAAGCCTGTTTGTCGTGAGGATATTCATTTAGTATTTTATAAGTATACAATTTAGGAGCTTGTCCTGCCAAAAGTAAGATTTCTTTCCGCACTTTATAAACTTCTCCTTTATCAGTATATACGGTTACTTCCAAAGGTTGTTTGCCTAATAGTAAGTCTTCAAGTACTGCAATCTCATCGGTAACAGAGAGCTCTTGGTGATGTAATTGATAGTTAATCTTTACTATTTTTCCGTCAAATTTAGGATTGACGACTTTTATCTGTAAAGTTTCTCCTATGTGGTATTCTTTCTTTTTAGGATTTAGTTCTATATTAAAAGCATCTTGCTTAGATGGATTTGCATTTTTGCAAGCTGCGATTAATAGAAAACATAATATGCATATTAACTGTGGTAATTTCATTCTATCGTTTACTTTGAAAAATATAAGTAATAGTTCCTGTCTGCTCTTTTTTGCCTGTTACAGCATTAAATCTGGCTCTGCTGGCATAAAGTAATGAGTTTTCTATAAGGCAATCGTCATTAGTAGTTGAGTTCATTTTGTCAAGAGCTGTTCTGATGACTCTTCCTACTTCATCAACTGTAATAATAATCACAACTTGCCCTTCCTTTTCACAAGTAAATACAGGGTTAGGTATATTACCTGTCCTGCCAGATAAAGCATATTTTACTAAAGTATTTTTGTTTACTTTATTATCAGATGCGGTTTTATGACTTGTTTTCTGAAGATTATTATCATCTGATATTACTAAATTAGACGACATTTTATTGGTGCTCACCAACTCTTCTTTGGCACTTTCCATCTCTTGAGAAGCACGTTCAGCCATTATTTCGTCAAGGGTTTTAAAGTTCTCAGTCTGACGCAAGTCAGCATCAGCTTGATTATAGGCATTAGTAGTAAGTTTGGCATTCATAGCCTGAGAAAGATCAGGAGCGTCAGTTTGTTCTTCTAACTTTGGGGGCTCATAAGGTAAATCATCGGGAGTGAGTGCCATTTCAATCATTATTTCCTTCTCCTTATTGTTTAACTGTATCATCATAAGGGTTACTACCGTACCGAAAAGTATCAGTAAAGTAAGCATAATTGCCTTATCGGTATTTGAAAACATCGATAGAAAATAGCGAAACTCATATTTAATACCTGAACTCTTTTTCCTCTTTTTCCGAGGGAAAATAGCCTCTAAATTAAGTTCAGAAGTGTGTCTTTGCCTCTGTTGATTATTGAGGCGCTCTCTTTCTCGCTCTTCATACACATCATTAATAGATTTTCTTCTATTGTTTTGTGTGTTTAAAGTAGATTCTCTCTGAGCAAATCGGTCATTAAGAGTTGTTTTATTCTTATCGATAAATTGCTCGAATACAGTAGTGAGAATAATAGGTTTTGTTTGCATTTTCGGGATATGTATGTTTATAAATTCATCAGGTGTTAGGGCATCACTCACTGAAAACTCACCTATTTGAGTGCGTCGCAACGCCGACAGATAGCCACCAGATCCTAAGGCATTGCCAAAATCGTTTGCTAAGGAGCGTATGTAAGTGCCTTTGCTACAAACTACCTCAAAGTGCAGTTTAGGAAACTCACTTGCATCTATATCGAAACTGTGGATATAGATAGTGCGCTTAGGAACTTCTATTTCTTTGCCCTTGCGAGCCAACTCGTAGAGGCGTTTGCCGTCCTGTTTGATAGCCGAAAACACAGGAGGCGTTTGCACGAGCTCTCCGAGGAATTTCTGGCGCACTTCTTCAATGAGTTCAGGGGTGATGTGAGCAGTAGGGTAGTGGGCATTCTCTTCGGTTTCCATATCGTAGGAAGGTGTGGTCGCTCCTAAGGTAATGATGCCCGTATAGGTTTTTACAGCATCTTGTATTTCAGTAATCTTCTTGGTAAACTTGCCCGTACAAATCACCAATAAGCCAGAGGCAAGCGGGTCTAAGGTCCCTGCGTGCCCTATCTTTATCTTCTTGAGTTTATAATGCTTGAGTATTGCCCACTTGATTTTGTTCACTGCTTGAAACGATGACCATTTCAGGGGTTTATCTATTAGCAATATACGACCCTCGTTAAATTCTTCTGGAGTAATCAATTCAATTAACAATTAATAATTAACAATTGACAATTAGTATTTTACCTTTTATCTCTTACATCTTACTTTTCTCAGTTCCGTAAAACTTCTCACCTATGCGTATTTTCTCTCTTCCGTTAGCTATACGCCATTTGTTGGCATCGCGCAGTGAGAAAGCACAACCGCAGTACTCTTGTTGGTAAAACCTCTCATTCTTGCAGATTTCCATATTGCAAGCAGAGCCACCGTTCTTGCGCCAATTGTAGTCCCAAAAGGTAAGACCTTCGTACTTATCGGCAGCGTTCTTGCCAGCTTCGTTCACTTGGTTCAAGTCTTTCCAGCGTGAGATTCCCAAGGAAGTAGCGATGGTATCAAAACCGTGTTCGTAGGCATACAAAGCGGTACGCTCCATACGCATATCAAAGCACATCGCACAACGACTGCCACGTTCGGGTTCAAATTCCATTCCTTTAGCACGTGCGTACCAATTATCAGTATCGTATTCAGCATCTACAATGGGCACACCGCACTTTTCAGCAAAGCGAATGTTCTCCTCTTTGCGGATTTCGTATTCCTTTTTAGGGTGGATATTAGGATTGTAAAAAAAGATAGTAAAGTCAATTCCCGAGCCTTGTATCGATAGTATAATAGAACCCGAACAAGGTGCGCAACAAGTGTGCAACAGTAGTTTTTTACCGTTGTTAGGCAATATGAGATTCTTGTGAACTAATTCCATAATATTTTCATCAGAGGGGCAAAAATACAAAGAAATAGCAATATATCAAGACTCAGGAGGGTACATTTGTTTGAGAGCGTTCACATATACCTCTGCACCTTTGCGTTTAAACCCCTCGTTTTCATAGAGCTTAATAGCTATGTCGTTTGTGGGCGAAGTGAAGAGCAATATCTCGCCTAAGCCTAACTCTTTTCCTTTGGTAATAAGCAGTTGAATAAGTTGAGTGCCTATCTTTTTGCCACGCGCTACATCATCTACTACTACATCTTCTATCCAACCTTTGTAGCCCGAAATCACTCGGTAAATAGCCATAGAAGCCATTCCGTGTAGGTGACCATCTTCTACGTAGCCCACCACATAAGGTATTTTGGTCTCGTCCTGAAAGAGATCGGACAGCCGTTGTTGGTATCGCCTACTCAGTAATGAAAACAACCGAGCGGCATCTTTTTCAATAGTTGGGGTAATGTTGCTTTTATTTAAAAATGTAATCATATTATTATTATTTAGTCATTCATCATTAATTTCATTTCCTGTTGCAATTCCTCGGCTTTCTCGCCTGCTACTTTGGCAAAATCCTCACCTTTTGAGGCGTAAATAATGCCACGAGACGAATTGATAAGCAATCCGTAGTGGTCATTTAAGCCGTACTTACAAACCTCCTCCAAGCTACCACCTTGAGCGCCTACACCTGGTACCAACAAGAAGTGCTCAGGTACGATTTTGCGTATTTCCTTCAAGAACTCGGCTTTCGTAGCGCCTACCACATACATTAAGTTTTCGTTGTTTTGCCAAGTGAGTGAGGTACGGAGAACTTTTTTGTAGAGCTCTTCCTCAGCGAGTTGTTGTGTTTGGAAGTCAAAAGCCCCTTTGTTAGAGGTGAGCGCTAAGAGGATAGTATGTTTGTTCTCAAAAGCTAAAAAAGGCTCTACCGAGTCGCGCCCCATATAGGGGGCAACCGTTACACTGTCGAACTGCATCTCCTCGAAAAAGGCTTTGGCATACATTGTTGAGGTGTTGCCAATATCTCCTCGTTTGGCATCTGCAATAGTGAAAATCTCAGGGTGGTGGCGGTTCAAGTAGTCAATCGTCTTTTTTAAGGCGCACCACCCTTTTTCGCCGTGAGCTTCGTAAAAAGCAGTGTTGGGCTTATAGGCTACCGCAAATGGGTGAGTAGCCTCTATAATCGCCTTGTTGAACGCAAACAGTGGGTTTTCCTCCTCAAGCAAGTGAGGCGGAATTTTAGTAATATCGGTGTCCAAGCCCACGCATAGCAATGATTGTTTGGCTTTGATTTGCTCAGTAAGTTGCTTAGTAGTCATTTTCTTCAATACGGGCGATTTCACGTTCGTAGAAAGCAATAGCTTCTGTTATAAGATTCTCGCTTTCAGCTTCTAACTCTTTAGTATCCTCTTCGTCAAACTCTTCTAACCATTCTACCTCGTCGTTGTCTAAATTCAGCACAAAGCGCGGATACTCTAAATGCACCACAAACATAGCGTCGGGCATATTGGTGTTGTCACCTAAAATAAATTTGGGGAAGTTACTCATTTTAATTCTCTTATTAGTTCAATAGCTTTAGCCACCCCCGTAGAGGCAACATCTTTAATTACAGTGATATTGTCTTTACTGCTGATGCTTGGGCGTGGGTCTATATAGTATATAGGTGTTCCTTTCTTGGCGCAGTTCATCAATCCCGCGGCGGGATACACTTGTAGCGAAGTGCCTACGATAAGCACCACATCGGCGCTTTCTACCTCCTCGGCAGCCTTTACAATCATCGGAACATCTTCGCCAAACCACACAATGTGAGGACGCAATTGTGCGCCGCTGGGACTGAGGTCACCTACTTTTATGTCTTCGGTACAGTCAAAGAGGGTATACGGGTCGTCTACCCCACGCATTTTCAGTAGTTCGCCGTGCAAGTGAATGATGTTGTGGCTACCTGCACGCTCGTGCAAGTCGTCTACATTTTGAGTGATAATCACCACAGTGTAGTCTTTTTCCAGTTCAGACAAAAGCAAGTGAGCAGGGTTGGGTTGCGCGTCTTTGAGTTGTTTGCGCAATCCGTTGTAGAAGTTGAGCACTAGCTCAGGGTCTTTGTTAAACCCATAAGGCGTTGCTACTTGTTCTATGTCGTGTCCTTCCCAGAGACCGTCCGCATCACGGAAAGTTTTCACGCCACTTTCGGCGCTAATACCAGCCCCTGTAAGGACTACTATTTTCTTCTTTTTCATATTGGTAATGTCAGTTATAATGATAATATATCAAATTGCAAAAAGTAGAATTATCCTTCTTTTTATCTCTACCTTAGACCTTAGCTTCAACTCAACTTCATTTTTCCTTCGTTCTTTCTTCGTCTTTCCTTCGCTGTAGAGCCACTGATGACTCACTCATCATTCGCCTTATCTCTGCCTTTCCGTCGCTACGGTTCCCCCTTTGGAGGGGGGTAGGGGGAGTTTTTTTCTCATTTTCAAATTCACTAATCCACTAATTTTACCTTCTTTTTCTTTCGTCTCGAAACCCTGTTATTGGCATTTTTTTCTTAACTCTTAACTCCTCACTCTTAAGTATTTATACTGCTATTGTATAACAATCGTCCAAGATTCGTATAAGCATCCTATAAGCTTTGTATAAGCTCCCCATACCTCTCATATCCTTATTTTACCTTTTCTCTTTTACCTTTTACCTAAAAACCCTCTTCCGTTCCTCTCCGCTATCTTTCTAATCTTCTTAGCCACCATCTACTCGTGCGGTTCGCACCGTCTTATCCCCAGCTCAAGTCTCATTGCAAAGGGGTATCTTTAATAGAGCTGAGGTATAGACCTAAATATCAGCTAACTATTGCTTGAGAATTTTCCATATGGAGTTCAGTGGTTTTTTGTTCGGCTATCAAGTTTATCATAATAAATCAGTAGATTAATAAATAATCTGATTCACAATTAGATAAAAAAAGTCCCTTTCAACTGAAAGGGACTTTTTTTTTGCTGCAATTATTTTTTGTTTACTGCATCAGATAATTCAGCCCCTGCTTTGAATTTTACAACTTTCTTAGCAGGTACTTTAATTACTGCACCAGTACGAGGGTTGCGAGCCTCTCTGGCTTCTTTTTTAGCAACTGACCAAGAACCGAATCCTACGACAGCTACTTTGTCACCTTTTTTTAGAGCCTTTTCAACACTTGAAAAGAACGCTTCAACAGCTTTTTTTGAGTCGGTTTTTGTAAGTCCAGACTCTGATGCAATTGCATCAATTAATTCTGATTTGTTCATATGATAACTTATAAATACAGTTAATAAGCACAAAGGTAGTAATATATTTCTTCATAGCAAGCATAAATCAAGAAAAAATACGATTTTAGCAAAAAATTAACATTTTTGGTGCTTTTTTAGTGCTTTTTTTTGGCTCGTTAAACCTTTTTTTTTACTTTTGCACTCTCAAATAAAGTTAAGAAAGTTCTTACAAATTATGCTTACAAGACGACACATTAGGGCAAAAGTAATGCAATCAATTTATGCGATGCGTCAGAGCCAAAGTCAGGATTTAGACAAAGAATTGAAATTCTTGCAAAATAGTGCTGATGAAATGCAACACCTATATTTATTGATGTTATCACTTTTCATCGAATTACATTCTTTAGCAATTCATCAGCACGAAATAGCTCAGAAGAAATATTTGGCTACTGCTCAAGAGAAAACATTACATCAAAAGCTCTCTGATAACCTTTTGCTCTCGGCTATTGCTCGTAATACATTATTACAAGAAACTATTGCTCAGGCGCATATAAATCATTGGGAAATACACGAAGAATATGTGCGTACTATATATAAAAATATTGTAGAAAGTGAGCTTTATAAGAAATATAGTAACCAGAAGAACAGTTTTGAAGCTGATAAATCTTTTTTAGTTGCTATTTTTGAAGAAATTATAGCTCCTGATGAAACAATATATGAATATATTGAAGATTATAATCTTACTTGGGTAGATGATTATCCTATTATTAATACCTATATAAGTAGGCTACTCAAGGAAGTGCTACCCACCTCAAATAATAAATACTTTGTTCCTTCACTTTATAAAGATGAAGAAGAAAAAGTTTTTCTTACAGATTTACTAAAAAAAGCAGTACTTAATGATAGTAAGTGGGAGAATGAAATTATAAGCAGAATGACAGGTTGGGAGAAAGATCGTGTAGCTGTAATAGATGGCATACTGCTAAAAATGGCTGTTTGTGAAATGCTCAGCTTTCCCAGTATTCCAGTGAAAGTAACATTTAATGAATATTTAGAACTTGCTAAGGAATATTCAACCTCTAAAAGTAGTACATTTATTAATGGGGTAATGAAAATTGTACATAAAGAACTTGAAGAAAAACAACAAATTAAAAAGATAGGAAGAGGGCTTTTATAGTGAGAGCTAAAACTTGAAAACTAAAAGTCTTTAACTCCTATTTTCTAAATAAATAAAAGCTAATAATTAAATTAATAAATATGCAACAATTGATGAACAGTGGGTTACTACCTCTTATAATGATTATCTTGGTAATCTACTTTTTTATGATTCGTCCACAAACAAGGCGACAAAAACAAGAAAGAAACTTTATTGAGGGAATGAAAAGAGGTGATAAAGTAATTACTAAAGGTGGTATGCACGGACGTATTGTAGAACTTACTGATGATACTTGTGTGTTAGAAACACTTTCAGGAAAAATCAAATTCGAGCGTTCTGCTATTTCTATGGAACTATCTGCTAAATTGAAAGACAACAAGAAAGAGGTAGAGAAAAAAGAAGCTTAATGTTTTAAAAGCTAACGAAAAAGAGTGCACCTATATTCTGTATAGGTGCACTCTTTTTATATTATGATTGCCGTACTACAGCTAATTTGTAGAAAACAATTTTGCAAAGAAACTCTTGCGTTCCATCACCGTTTCTTCTTCGTGATGTTCTTCACTAAATATATCATCAGAAATTTCATAATCACCAATGTTAGTGTCAGTATGAGGCATATTAGGAATAGGATCAAAGAGAATTTTTCGTTTACTTTCGTCCATAATATCCATAATGTATTCAATATATGATTTCCCCTGTTTTTCTAAAAACCCCTTGAAATAACGATTGCTAAGCTCCATACCTCCTATCTTTTCAAGTTTAAGGAGTGTCTGATATAAAGGTTCAATATACTCTGTAATTACATATTTAGGTACTGAACGCCTGCGAGCCATAATAGTAACAACATCGCCCATAATATTCCTACCTACTTCAAAATCGGTAATTACCCAATAATACTTACCTGATTTAGCTAAGTTTTTAATAATAGCGTGAAAGTTCCTCCCCGCTAAAATATTATCCCAAGTAATCTTAAATATGATTTTAGGCATATCGGGGTGACGAATAATGTTATGTGGTTTCCCTAACAATTCAACCGCAGAATAACCACAAACATCTATAAATGTTTGGTTTACGTCAGTAATAGTACCCAACTTATCAGTGGTACTGATAATTGTCTTTGTTTTATCCCATACCACTTCCTCATCTATAGGTACAGGTCTAGTAATTAGTTCTGACATAAGAATTCCTTTATACTTAACGCTACAAAGGTACGAAAATTATTTGAAATAAACAAAATATATTAGGTAAATTAAGTATTATTTTTTGTTTTAAATATAACAAGTAAATATAATATGTTGATTATTAGTGATTAATAACTGTGTATTTGCTCCCTTTTGTCATTTAATTTTTTAGTAGATTTTTTGGTTTTATACATTCGATTCGTATTATTCTTAGCTATTCAAATGATATAAAAGTATAATCATATGTTAAAAAAATATTCTAAGAGGCTGATTTTGCTATATTGTTGAAAACTTTGTTAATAACTTATTTTGTATAGGGAGTGAAATTAAAATATAAAGCTGTTACTTTGCACCCCGAAAATAAAAAGTTATGAACGAAGAAATAGATATTTGGTGGCTCAACGAGGAATCTGAGCAAATCCTCAATAGAGGCTATTTATTGAAAGGAGAAAGCGTAGAGGGGGCAATAGACCGCATTACAAGTGCTGCCGCACATAGGCTTTATAAACCCGAATTACAGCCCGCTTTCAAAGAAATGATTACTAAAGGCTGGATTAGTTTTTCATCCCCTATTTGGGCTAATATGGGTACTGAACGTGGTTTGCCCATTTCGTGTTTTAATGTGCACGTACCTGATAGTATTGAGGGGATTACTCATAAACTTGGAGAGGTAATTATGCAAACCAAAATAGGGGGGGGGACCTCCGGTTATTTTGGTGAATTGCGCAGTCGCGGTTCTGCCGTTACCGATAATGGTAAATCAAGTGGAGCGGTAAGCTTTATGAAGCTCTTCGATTCAGCTATGGACGTAGTATCACAAGGTGGAGTACGACGAGGGGCTTTTGCAGCTTATCTTGATATAGATCATCCCGATGCTGAAGAGTTCTTGCAAATCAAAGATGTTGAGTTTCCTATTCAAAATCTTTTCTTTGGCATTTGCGTTCCTGATTATTGGATGCAAGAAATGATAGATGGTGATGCAGAAAAACGTCGCTTATGGGCTCGTGTCTTAGAGTCACGCCAACAAAAAGGATTACCTTACATTATCTTTACTGATAACGCCAATCGCAACCGTCCTCAAGTGTATAAAGATAAGGATATGCTCATTCGTTCAAGTAACTTGTGCAGTGAGATTATGTTGCCATCAAATGAAGATGAATCGTTTATCTGCTGTCTTTCGTCTATGAACTTAGAGCTTTTTGATGAATGGAAAGATACAAAAGCAGTAAAATTAGCGGTATTCTTTTTAGATGCTGTACTCTCAGAATTTATAGAAAAAACCAAAGGTAACTACTATTTGCAAGCAGCTCGCAATTTTGCGATTCGTCATCGTGCCTTAGGTTTAGGTGTGTTAGGATATCACTCTTATTTGCAACGCAATATGATTCCTTTTGAAAGCTTTGAGGCAACTCAGTTTAACGCACGTGCTTTTAGATATATTCGTGAAGAAGCTGATAAAGCAACCAAAGAGTTAGCTCATATTTACGGAGAACCAGAAGTTTTAAAAGGCTATGGTAGAAGAAATACTACAACGATGGCTATTGCTCCTACTACTTCCAGTTCGGCTATTTTAGGTCAAGTATCACCTGGTATCGAACCTTATTCAAGCAATTACTATAAAGTCGGGCTCTCCAAAGGGAATTTTATGCGCAAGAATAAATATCTCACTCAGCTTTTGGAGGAAAAAGGTCTCAATAATGAAGATGTATGGCGTTCTATTCGTTTGAATAATGGCTCTGTGCAACACTTACAAGAATTGTCTCAGTTAGAGAAAAATGTGTTTAAAACTTTTAAAGAAATATCTCCTATGGAAATTGTATCACAAGCTGCGCAGCGCCAGGCATATATTGACCAAACTCAGAGTTTAAACTTAAATATTCCATCAGCAATGCCTATCCGCGATGTGAATAAAGTACTTATTGAGGCTTGGAAATTAGGAGTTAAAAGTTTGTACTATCAACGTAGCCAATCAGTAGCAAAAGAAATGATGATGAACTTTGTGAATTGTAGTAGTTGTGAAGCCTAATGCTTGTAAAAATTCGCTAAACAACATATTGTGTAATATAAAATAAGTCCGATAGAAATATCGGACTTATTTTGTTTTTAATGTATTCTTCTTTAAGCGGTGCGTTCAAATTCTTTGAGTACATCCACTAACACTTGTACACTTTCAACAGGTAGAGCGTTGTAGATAGAGGCGCGATATCCTCCTACGCTACGATGTCCCTTAATGCCACTGATATTAGCGTCTTTGCACAAAGCATCAAGGCGCTCTTTGGTGCTTTCATCAGTGAGATTGAACACTACATTCATCAGCGATCGGTCTTCCTTATTGGCATAGCCTATCACCAACGGATTACGGTCAATTTCGCCGTAGAGTAAGTCAGCTTTCACTTGATTGCGCTTCCCTAAGGCTTGTAAGCCACCTTGCGTCTGTATCCACTCGAGTACTAATAGATTGACATAAACCGCAAAAGTAGACGGCGTGTTGAACATACTATCGTTCTTGATATGCAATTGATAATCCATCATTGATGGCAACTTGCGGCTTACTTTGCCTAATATATCTTTCTTCACAATTACCAAAGTAGAGCCCGAAGCACCTAAATTCTTCTGCGAACCTGCATAAATCAAACTAAACTGCTTGTAATCTAACGGACGTGAGAAAATATCCGAACTCATATCAGCTACCAAAGGAATATTCGTTTTGGGCAGACTGTGGTATTCGGTACCGTAAATAGTGTTGTTGGTAGTAATGTGCAGATAGTCAGCATCTGTAGGAACACTCACATTTTTAGGAATGTACTTATAGCCATCGGCTTTAGACGAAGCGATTACTTCGGCATTGCCAAACAGAGAGGCTTCTTTCTGTGCCTTGTTTGCCCAAGTACCCGTATCAATGTAAGCGACTTTGTGTTCTAGCAAGTTATAGGGCACCATCAAGAATTGCATACTAGCTCCTCCTTGTAAGAAGAGCACTTCGTACGAATCGTTTAAGCCAGCAATTTCTAAGGCTAAAGCACGAGCTCGTTCTATTACTTTCAAAAACTCGGCACTGCGGTGCGATATTTCTATTACTGATAGGCCAGTACCCTCAAAATCAAGTAAAGCTTCTGAAGCTTTTTGGAATACCTCAGGCGCTAAGATAGAAGGTCCTGCGCTAAAATTATGCTTTTTCATTTTCCTTGTGTTCTGCTTTATATTTTACGATAAACTCTTCTACTTGACGTTTGAGAATACGCCACAGCTTATCTTGTGCATATTCACTTGCCCAAGCTACGTGAGGGGTATAAATCACACGAGGGTGATCGGCTATTTTGAGAAGAGGATTGTTGTCAAGAGGAGGTTCTTGCTCAAACACGTCAGTAGCAAAGCCCATAATGCGGTTACTTTCAATAGCTTCGTATACCGCTTGAGGGTCAACTATAGCTCCCCGTGCCATATTGATGAGCAACGGTCTTTTGCGCAGTTTAGAAACGAAATCTTCGTTTACCAAATGTTTGGTTTCAGGCGTGAGCGGACAGTTAAGCGAGATGATATCACTCTGAGCTAATACTTTGTCAAAGTCTGTATACTCTTTGCTACGCGGAGTTTTGCCTTGGCGTTCCGCCCATAGCACTTTCATACCAAAAGTTTCGGCTACTTTACTAATAGCTTTACCAATGTTACCTACCCCTATAATCCCTAAGGTTTTGCCGTGCAATTCAAACACAGGAGGCTCGGTAAGGCAAAAACGACCGTCCTTTTGCCAAGTGCCATCACTTACGCTTGCGTGATAAGTTTTCAGGGCACGCATAGCCGATAGTAATAACATAAAGAAATGTTCGGTAACGCTTTCAGTAGAATACCCCGCTACGTTTTTCACTTCTATACCCAAAGCTTTGGTAGCTTCTTTATCAATATTGTCCATACCCGTAGCAGTAAGGTGAATAAGTTTCAGATTAGGCAACTGACGGAGAATACTCTCATCAAGTTTTACCTTATTCACGATAGCAATATCAGCAGGTTTTAGGCGTTGTACAATTTCATCGGGAGCAGTTTTCTGAAAAGCTACCCATTGGGCTACCCCTTTAGGGATATCCACATCTATGCGCTCTGAGAGCGTGTTCCTGTCTAAAAATACAGCTTTCATATAATATATTATTAATTCTTTTCTATTTATATACAAGAGTAGAGCAGAGCATTACTCTTTTGTTTAGAGTATATGCTTCACAAAATCTGTTCTTATATACCTTATCCGTACATAATCCAATGTAAGACTAAGTTTTTTAATTAACTTTAACCATTAATCACTAATCATTAACCATTAAATTCTGATACCAGCAGGTAGTATGTCTTTACACTCTTTATTCCGCTTAAAAAAAGCGATAGCTACAGGGCAAACGGGTACCACTCTGTATTTTTTCTGAGCTACTAAGGCTATAACTCCTTTAAAAAACTCATCTATAAGAGCTTCATCTGCCGTTTCAGGCAACAATGTTTTGGTAAAGAATATCTTACGCTCCTGAATGGCATACTCTACAAAGGCAAGTTCACCGTTAATTTTAGCTTGGTACTGGCGTGAAAATTCGCTGTCTATTACTTCCATTGTACTCTGTTTTTTTATTAGTAATATTGATTATTCAACAAAAATGTTGTACTTTTGTCAGAAATTAGAAGTTAGTAATTAGAGAAGTGTATTCTAAATCCTTTTTCCTACTTCCTAATTCCTATCCTTCAAAATCCGGTGCAAAGTTACTTATTTTCCGTAAAAAAACAATATCAAATGAATATAAAAGATAATCTTTCTATTTATTTAATGCCTGGAATGGCTGCCAGTCCCAAGATTTTCGAGCGTTTACAGTTCCCAAATAATTGTCGTGTGTACTTGCTCGACTGGATTACTCCTGAGAAAAACGAGACTCTAACACACTATGCAGGACGCATTGCAGACGAAATAAAAGACCCTTCACCTATTCTTTTAGGAGTGTCCTTTGGGGGGATTATTGTGCAAGAAATTGCCAAACAGCTCACCGATTATAGGAAGATTGTAGTCATTTCCAGCGTAAAAACACAGTACGAACTACCTAAAAAGATGCTTTTGGCACGCTATACAAACTTGCACAAGCTATTGCCTACGCGCACTATCAGCGATTTTGAGTTTTGGAAGCGATTTTCATTTTCTGAACTGATGACTAAACGAATAGCCCTATACGAAAAATATATAGGAATGCGTTCCCCAGCCTATCTCGATTGGTCAATAGACCGTATTGTGAATTGGCAACAAAAAGAACCTTTACCCCGTACAGTTCACATTCACGGTGATAAAGATCCTGTTTTTCCTATTCAGTACATAAAAAATGCTATTGTAGTAAAAAATGGTACTCATATTATGATTATCAATCGGTATAAATGGTTCAATGAAAACCTTTTAAACCTTTTATAATCAAATTAGAAAAGCGCAAAGTTAAAAAGTCTTATTGTTTTCCCCGTGAAAGAATCTAACCATAGATATCTAATATTCAATATCCAAATAATTTTCCTTTACTTTAGGTTCGTTTATATATTCAACTTTGCCAAAGTTTCAAACTTTGGCAAAGTTGAAGCCTACTAATAACTCTCTTTTTATCTCCATCTTATCTTTAACTCATCTTCGCCTTACCTTCGTCATTCCTTCGTCATTCCTTCGTCTTTTGTTCGTCTTTCCTTCGTCATTCCTTCGTCTTTGCGTCGCTACAATTCCCCCTTTGGAGGGGGATAGGGGGAGGTTTCTTTCGCCTTCCCTTCGCCTTACGTTCGTAATTTGTTCGTCTTTCTTTCGTTCATCCCTCGTCTTTGCGTCGCTATTCCCCCCTTTGAAGGAAGTCTGCGAGAGCAGAGTATGTGAATAGGGGGGGATGTTTTTAGTATCTTACCTTCGCTCTTCCTTTGTTTATCATCTATTGTAGAGCCGATATAGAGCCGATGCAGAGCCGATGTAGAACCGATATAGAACCGATGTAGAGCCAATATAGAGCCGATATAGAGCCGATATAGAGACATTCATTGTTCGTCTTAGGTTTGCTTTAGCTTAGAATAAGAATTGATTTTCAATTACATTTTCTATTTCTAAAAACTTTTCACGCTTCATCACTCATTTCCTAATTTTCTAATTTCCTAATTACACCAGTAGTATTACTGGTATTATTGGCATTGTGGTATTAGCTACCTATATTTTTTTTACATTTCTCTTTTCACTTTCCACTTTTTTTTTATACCTTTGCCCCGTTTTTTACAAAAAATGGCAATATCTCTCATTCAAAAATACAATGTAGCTGGACCTCGCTATACTAGCTATCCTACTGTTCCCTATTGGGATAGCAGTACTTTTTCTACTGAAAAATGGTTAGATAGCTTAGCAAAATCGTATGCTGAGAGCAATAGTACCGAAGGAATTAGCCTATACATTCATTTGCCTTTTTGTGAGAGTCTTTGTACCTTTTGTGGTTGTCATAAACGCATTACTAAGCGCCACGAGATGGAAGCTCCTTATATAGATGCTGTGCTCAAAGAATGGCAGTTATATACCAATTTCTTGAAGGAACGCCCTCGTATTAAGGAAATACACTTAGGCGGAGGTACCCCTACTTTTTTTGAACCATCACAGTTGCGTCGCCTCATAGAAGGCATTTTTGAGCGTGCTGATAAAGCCGATAACCACGAGTTTAGCTTTGAAGGTCACCCTAATAACACCACCGAAACACACTTGCAAACACTGTACAATTTGGGTTTTAGACGTGTTAGCTATGGTGTACAAGATTATTCACCTAAAGTACAGCAAGCCATACATCGTATTCAACCCTTCGAAAATGTAAAGCGTGTTACCGAAGAAGCTCGTGCAATAGGTTACACCTCAGTAAGTCACGATTTAGTCTTTGGCTTGCCGTTCCAAACCTTAGACGATGTGCTCTTTACCATTGATAGAACTAACGCACTTCGTCCTGACCGTATCGCTTTCTATAGCTATGCACACGTACCTTGGATCAAAGGCAGTGGGCAACGCGGTTTTAAAGACGAAGATGTGCCTTCAGGTGAAGTAAAACGCCAACTGTACGAAGTAGGTAAACAACATCTGCTCAATGCAGGTTATGCCGAGATAGGAATGGATCACTTTGCTTTGCCTACCGATAGTATGTATAAAGCCTTTAAAAATCGTCAATTGCATCGTAATTTTATGGGCTATACAGCCTCCAAAACACAAGTGATGATAGGCTTAGGAATGTCGTCTATCAGCGATAGTTGGTACGGATTTGCGCAAAACGAAAAAGATTTAAACGATTATTATGCACGTCTTGAAAAGAATGAAATACCCGTATGTAAAGGTCATATTCTCAATAAAGAAGATTTAATTATTAGACGTCATATTCTTAACCTGATGTGTCAGTTTACTACCTCTTGGAACGATGAGTCTCTCCAGTTTCCTGAGATAACAGAAGTACTCACGCATCTGCAAGAGATGCAAAGCGATGGTTTGTTACATATAGCAAATAATCGCATACAAGTCCCCGATGAGGGCAAACCTTTTATTAGAAATATCTGTATGGCTTTTGATTTGCAACTGCAACGAAAAATGCCCAATACCAAAATATTTAGTATGACTGTATAAGTTATACTTAACCGTCATAGTGATTGAGTTTTTTAGTTAGTGATGAAAAGGGACAGTTGTGAAATTCGTCCCTTTTCTTTTTGGTAGTTTCAAAAAAAGTATTATTTTTGCCCCGAATTAAGTAACAAATTATTTTTATAAACTTAAAATTAAATCATTATGGGATTTTTAAAAGAATTTAAAGAGTTTGCCGTAAAGGGCAACGTAATTGATTTAGCTATTGGTGTTATCATCGGGGCTGCTTTTGGTGCTATCGTATCATCATTAGTATCTGATGTAATCACACCTTTGCTATTAGCACCTGCTTTAAAAGCTACAGGTGCTGAACACTTAGAAGGTTTGGTATGGAATGGAGTAGCTTATGGGAAGTTCCTTGCTGCTGTAATTAACTTCTTGTGTATTGCTCTTGTATTGTTTATGCTCTTAAAGGGTATCAACAAACTAAACAAACAGAAAAAAGAAGAAGAAGCTCCTGCAGCTCCTGCTGGTCCTACTCAAGAAGAGTTACTTACTGAGATTAGAGATTTATTGAAAAATAAATAAGAAGAATTTCGTGTAACCGCAACACTACACATTTCAACAATTGTTTAATTAAACCACGCCTTGTAGGGCGTGGTTATTTTATTTCAGAAGAATAGTTTTATCCGTTAAGAGCATTCACATTGATATAAGGGTTCTGTAGCTTATCTTTTAGAATAACTTCAATTCCCTTTTTTAAGGTTAGGGTAGAGGAGGGGCAACCACTACAAGCACCTTGTAATATTACCTCTACATAATGCGTTTCAGGATTGTATGAAATAAACTGAATATTACCCCCATCAGAAGCCACAGCTGGTTTTACAAACTCATCTATAATAGCTACAATTTCCTTTGAAACTTCGTCGGTAGTAACCATAGAGAGCAATCGCTCTTGTGTTGCTTGTTGATGCCGTTTAATTTCAGAAGATGTGATAAGTGTACGCCCTTCTGAGATATATTTCCTAATAAAATCACGTATATCCGAAGTAACCATTTCCCATTCTTCACTTTCTTTTTTAGTAAGTGAAATATAGTTGTCATCAAAAAAAATTTCTTCAATAAATGGGTATTGAGTAAAAAGAGCTTTTGCTATAGGAGCTTCTGTAGTTTCCTCTATAGCTTTATATTCTATAATAGTAGGAACAAGGCGCTTGTTGGCTACAAACTTCATTACTGAAGGGTTAGGTGTCGTTTCAGTATATACAGTAATAGCTATTTCTCTCCCTCCTTCGGCACTTACAATCTCTCTTCCTGATTGTATATAAAGCTGTACTTGTTGTGCCACTTCTTCTTGCACGTCTTTCCATTCTATAATTGGAAATCTTTTCAACGCAATAAAATTACTTGAGATATATACTGTCTTTACAAAAGGAAGATAAAAAAGTTCTTTTGCTAAGGGTGAGTTTTTAGCCTCATCAATATTCTTGTACTCATAGCTACCTTTTACCAAAGCTTTATTTGCCTCCAATTTAATAATATCAGGACTGGAAGTAGGTTGTATAGATAGAGTAATATCAGTCATTTCATTTTTAGATTTAAGAGGAAAGATTAGGGGTCTTTTCTACCAAAGTCCGCAGGATTTTCTCCCCACGCTTTGGTTTCCCATTTAAGAATATGATTCGGGTAAGTATTTTGGTGTAGCCATTTTTCAGCACGAGCCATTAGTTCAAATATTTTTGCGTTATGAGCCGTCTTTTCAAGTTTTGTTTTACATACTTTTTGTCGCACCCAGCTCATTGCTATTTTACTATCAGAGTAGATAGGCATTGTAAGATTGCGTTGTTTCAAAAAAGCTAAAGCGTGCACTATAGCCAAAAACTCCCCTATGTTATTAGTGCCATCTTTCATAGGTGAGAGTCTGAATATCTCAGCTTGTGTTTCAGTATCCACTCCCCGATACTCCATTATACCAGGGTTACCGCTGCAAGCAGCATCTACTGCAATAGAAGGCAAAATAGGTTTCCCGATAAGTTTTATCGCTTCTGTCGAAAGTGCAGGCTCTTCTATCTTCTTACCTTTGTACGTTTCATAATTCCCTGCATAAGCTTTTTGTGCCATTTCTTCGGTAGGAAAACTTTTGTATTTAGCATTCGGAAAATTATTAACAGCCTTCTTACATTCAGCCCACGAGCTAAAGACACCCGTCTGGTGTCCCTCCCATACTACATAATACTTCTTTGCCATTTCACAAAATATATAGAATTGCTAAAAGGAATATAACTGCTACTATAGTTATAACAACAATATTCTTGTTTTCTTTTTACATAATAGCCTAAAAAACATCACCTTCTTTCAGCTTCTCAGCGTTTTCAGCCAACTGAAGCTCATCAATAAGGCGTTGCACATCACCGTTGATAACGTTTTGCAAGTCATAAAGGGTAAGCCCAATACGGTGGTCGGTCACACGACCCTGCGGATAGTTATAAGTGCGTATTTTAGCAGAACGGTCACCGCTCGAAACCATTGATTTTCTACGAGCAGAATCAGCTTCCATTTTCTTCGCTAACTCCATTTCATACAAGCGTGAGCGTAATACTTTAAGTGCCTTTTCAAGATTCTTGTGTTGTGATTTCTCATCTTGGCAACGCACCTCAATACCTGTAGGAATGTGTTGTAACTGAATCGCCGAATACGTAGTATTCACCGACTGCCCTCCAGGTCCCGTAGAAGTAGTACGAATGATTTTTACATCAGCCATATCAAGTTCCACATCAAACTCTTCAGCCTCTGGTAAAACAATCACAGTCGCTGCCGAAGTATGTACGCGTCCTTGTGTCTCTGTTTGTGGTACTCGCTGTACGCGATGTACTCCTGCTTCAAATTTTAAAGTACCATATACATTGTCTCCCGTCACTTCAAAGATAATCTCTTTATACCCGCCAGCAGTTCCTTCATTAAAGTCCATTACCGAGGTACTCCAACCCTTACTCTGGCAGTATTTAGTATACATACGATAAAGGTCGCCTGCAAATATTGATGCCTCATCACCACCTGTTCCTGCACGAATTTCCATTACAGCATTCTTAGCGTCTTCAGGGTCTTTGGGAATAAGCATATACTTGATTTCTTCTTCTAATTGTGGCAAACGTTCTTTACTCTCTTCTAACTGTAACTTTGCCATTTCCACCATTTCGGCATCACTGCCGTCAGCGATAATTTCTTCAGCTTCTTGTAAGTTTCCAGTTACGTTTATATACTCATCGCGCTTATCCATCAGTTCTTTCAAGTCTTTATATTCCTTATTGAGCTGTATATAACGCTTTTGGTCTGCAATGATATCAGGTTGAATAATCAAGTCCGAAACTTCGTCGAAACGCTGTTTTACGATATTTAATTTGTCGAGCATTTTTTATCTTTAAATTCTATTTGGGGTGCAAAAGTAGTAATAATATTACTAAAAAACAAAAATAAAAGGCTGCTCTTAAATGAACAGCCTTTTGAATATGGTTATCTAAATGATTACAATTTAGGAGCACCAGCAAGAACATCGGCAGTAGCACCGTCTTCAAATTTCTTGTCTTTGAAGTTTTGTACAAATGATTCAGCCAATTCTTTCAATTTAGCGCTAAATTGAGCTTTATCGTCCCAAGTGTTTTCTGGGTTCAAGATGCTTTGGTCTGATACACCAGCACAAGATTGAGGTACTTGGAATCCAAAGATAGGTAATTGTTTGTACTCAACGTTGTTCAAAGCTCCAGTTAAGGCAGCAGTGATAAGCGCACGAGTATCTTTTAGGCTACATCTTTTCATTTTTCCGTTGTAACCAGTGTTTACCAACCATACATTTACACCAGATTTTTTTATCTTTTCAGCTAACATTTTTCCGTATTCAGCTGGGTGAAGTGGCATAAAGGCAGCTCCAAAGCAAGCAGAGAAAGTCTTTTGTGGAGTAGTGATACCTACTTCAGTACCGGCAACTTTTGAAGTATAACCTGATACGAATTGATAAGCAGCTTGTTCAGGAGTCAATTTAGAAATTGGAGGCAACACACCGTAAGCATCAAAAGTAAGGAAGAAAATGTTTTTAGGATTGTGTCCTATTGAACCTGGTTGAATGTTTGCAATATGGTAAATAGGATAAGAAACACGAGTGTTTTCAGTAATATCAGTGCGAGAGAAATCTACAACACCTTTACTATCCATAATTACGTTTTCAAGAATTGCACCTTTCTTGATAGCTCCAAAGATTTCAGGTTCTTTTTCAGCAGTAAGATCCACTACTTTAGCATAGCAACCACCTTCAAAGTTAAATACAGTATTTTCAGGAGTCCAACCGTGTTCGTCGTCACCAATTAAATGACGGTTAGGGTCAGCTGAAAGAGTAGTTTTACCAGTACCTGATAAACCGAAGAAAATAGCAGTATCACCCTCTTTACCTACGTTAGCTGAACAGTGCATTGGCATAGTGTTACGGAACACAGGCAATTCAAAGTTCATAGCTGAGAAGATACCTTTTTTAATTTCACCAGTATAACCAGTACCACCGATTAAAGCGATTTTTTTAGTAAAGTTAAGGATAGCAAAGTTAGCTTGACGAGTACCGTCTACAGCTGGGTCAGCTTCAAAACCAGGAGCGTTAACCACTAACCAATCTTCTTTGAATGAAGCGAGTTCGTTGTCGTCAATACGTAAGAACATATTGTAAGCGAAAAGATTGCTCCAAGGAAGTTCAGTGATTGTACGGATATTAGTGCGGTATTTAGGGTCAGCACAAACATAACCATCGTGAACGTAGATTTCTTTGCTTGAAAGGTAAGCTACTACTTTTTCGTATAGTTTGTCGAATTTTTCAGGTTCGAAAGGAATATTGATATTTCCCCACCATACACGGTCTTTAGTGATATCGTCTTTCACGATAAAACGGTCTTTAGGAGAACGACCTGTAAATTTACCTGTGTTGATAGCAATAGCACCTGAAGAGGCTTCAACACCAAGTTTTTTGTCTAATGTTTCTTGGTGTAGTTCGTCAGCAGTAAGTTGATAACGAACATTAGCGTTCTTAATTCCGTATTTATCAACGGAAAGCGTTTTTGGTTTACTCATAATGTCTTTTAATTTGATATTAATTTAACGATTCTTTTTTGTATAAGAGCAATATAAAATTGCACCGATTTTTAAGAGGTCTCTCAAAAACCGGTGCAAATGTACAAATAAATTTTAATACTGAAAAATATTTTTCAATGTTTTTTTGAAGTTATCTCTACAAGTTTTTATAACACCTTATATACTCCTTATTTACTCATCTTTCCAAGCCCTAATAAAACAAACTTAAGTTTCGTAATAATGCTTTAAATTCACCTTACCTTTGCCTCCTCTCCATTTTATATCTATTCATCCTTCGTCTTACCTTCGTCTTACCTTCGTCTTTTGTTCGTCTTTTATTCGCTGATGAGCCGATGTAGAGCCGATGATGATCCACTCATCGTTCATCATTCCTTCGTCTTTCGTTCGTTTATTCATTGCCTACTTGCCTGTCGTTTTACGACTGCCCGTACGGCTCGCACCGTCATTTGTTCGTCTTTGCGTCGCTATACTTCCCCTTTGAAGATAGCCAGCGAGGGCTTACAGCTGGGTATGTGCACAGCGCGAGAGCAGAGTATGTGAATAGGGAGATGTTTTTATTATTTTTTATCCATAACTTGCTCGTTCAAACTTTATTATTTGCCTGTCGTGCTACGACTGCCTGCCGTACTACTACTACTACTTTAGTTTCATTTAAATTCACTTTAACCTTTATTTTAGTCCTTCTAATACTGAATCAAAGAATAGCAACATTTGGTGAGCGTGGTATTTGCCATATTTTTCAAAAGTAGCTTGTGTGCGAGTATCGGGTTTCCAATCAAAGAAAGCGTGATTAGCTCCGCCTACTTGTATGTATTCTACTCGTTGCCCTGCTTTAGCAAGAGCGCGCTCATAAGCTTTTACTTCTTCATCTTTAATAAGACCATCTTCTGAACCGCGAAATAGCAGTTGAGGCACTGCTCTTTTAGAAGCCTCAGGAATACTGTTGATAGGAGCTATTTCGTTTAGATAAGGATACTCTTTGAAGCGATAAGTAAGCATTTCAGGACGAAAAACCCCATAGCTGGGAGCGGCAGCTTTGATCGCTTTAGCCAATTCATCACGCACTTGAGCTACGGTTTTTCCTTTTGGCATATAAGTAGGCATAAATTCATACACGCCTTGTGTTTTGCCAAATCCTCTATTGCCTATGCGTTCTACAAAATTAGCTGCTGAAGCAGATAGATGTCCGCCTGCACTATCACCTGTCAGGAGCAATTTACTACTATCACCACCGTATTTAGTATCATTCTCACAGATGTGTGCCAAAGCTCCGTACACATCTTCCACAATTTGATGTAGCTGAGTGGGGGTACTATCGCCGTCGAGCTTGTCAATCCAGCGGTAGTCGATATTGAAAACTACATATTTACCACTATTTGCCAGTTCGCGTGCCAAACCGCGCATTACCGACTCAGTATTAGAACTCCACCCACCCCCGTGAATAATCACGATACAAGGCAGGTTTTGTTTCCCTTTAGGACTATATACATCGTATTTCAACGGCTTTACCCCAGGTTGCGCATAGACTACATCTTGCACCACATTTAGGTTAGCTTCTGCAGCTTGAGGTACAAAGCAAGCTCCTACATTCATATCTTTATCTACTTTCACTTTGAACTCAGGAGTTACTTGTTCGTAGAACATAGGCCCCCATTGTCCTGGCAAAGAGTAATAACCCGTATCAAAAATATAGCCACTATTGGACGTTGCTTTGAGGGTGAGTACTGTTCCCGCTTTTACCATTCCGTCCTTAGGTAATTTGGGAGTAATGGTGTAACTACCATTGTGCGCTTCATCAGGCGTCACTTTGAATTTGCTTTGCGCTGAGAGTCCTGCTGATAGGATTGCTATAGCGCTGAATAATACGATTTTTTTCATACTGATATAAAATTAAAAAAGTAGGGACGAATGAGCTCTCGCCCCTACTAAATTAATGATTCAATTATTTTTTATGACTTTTGTATTTAGCATTACGCGCATCTTTAATCACGCCTTTCCAGTTCAAGCCAAAGCCGAAGTCGTACACATTGCCTTCAGTATCTTTGTGGCATTCCATATCAAAAGGCACATCTTCAAACTGTTGTTCCACCACTTTCATATTAGCAGGCATTTGGGTAGGTAGCAAGGCTGAAGGCTCTACTTTACCAGAGATAATTTCAAGCAAAGCTTGTTCGGAAGTACCGAAGTTAAGCAAAATACCATCAACCATTGGTTCAAATTCGTGGAATACCATAGGGCGAGAGGCAGTAATAGAAACGATTACGGGTTTGCCTTTCATTTTCTCTTTAGTTTCCAAGATATTGTACAAATCGGTAATGTTAGAGGCATTAGCTGATTTTCCTTTATAAGAACGATCTTTCACTTGAGGAGCGATCACTTTATCGCCAGCTGCCATACTATGCTCGCGTGCGTACTCGGCAGTGTAAGTGTTGTATTGCAAGGAAATAGGAATATAACCATTTTCGCCTGCTTTGAAAAGCTCATCGTTATAACCTGGGTGGTTTTGGGTAGGACTTTTCACGAATACCAAAGCAAGGTCGGCTTTGTCGGGGTCGTCGGTAACGTTAAAGTATTTCTTTACGTTCTCGATATTGAGAGGGTAAGCAATATTACCTTCGGTAAATACGCCCCACCAGTTGCGTTGAGGTTCGTTATACACTTTAGGTATATAGACAGTTTTCTTATTATCAACAGGTAATACTTTACCTTTGTTTTTGAGCATAATAATAGATTTGAGTTGCGCTTCATAACCCGCTTTCATAAACTCAGGATTTCCTACTATTTTAGCACTTTCTTCGGGGTTAAGGTAAGGATTCTCGAAGAGGCCTAAGCGGAAGAAGTTGCGCAATAGGCGTACGGCAGATTTCTCAATACGTTCGCACATAAATTTCTCGCCGTGTTCTTTCACCCCTATTTTATAAGCCTCAACCACAGGACCTGCAGCATTATTACCGCCAAATTGGTCTACCCCAGCCATTAGGGCTTTGTAGTGCAATTGGGGTAAATCTAAATCTTCCACACCCCAAGGTTTGCCCGCAAAGCTACCAGGGGTAGCAGGTTCTTTAGCGACAATGAGCCAGTCGGTGCAAACTACGCCATCGTAGCCGTATTTCTCACGCAATAGGTCGGTGATGATGTACTTGCTAAAGCCGTTACCTACATTTTCGTTGTATTTTTTATCTTGGTCGAACGAGATGGTGTAGTAAGGCATTACGGCAGAAGCCATTTTAGTTTTACCTTTAAGTTTGAAAGCTCCTTCTACAAAAGGTTTTTGGTGCATCTCAAAGTTTTTACCTGGGTATACGGCGTATTTACCATAAGCGAAGTGTGCATCGCGACCGCCTTCACCCGTACCACCGCCAGGGAAGTGTTTGCTCATTGCATTTACACTCTCGTAGCCCCAACCGTCTTTAATTTCGGCTTTACCAGTAGAGGTTTGGAAGCCATCTACATAAGCGCGTGCCATATCAGCCGATAGTTCAGGAGATTCACCAAAAGTGAATACCATACGATTCCAACGAGGGTCAGTTCCCAAGTCGATTTGAGGTGAAAGAGCAGTAGTGATACCCATAGCGCGGTATTCTTTAGCAGCTATTTCACCAAATTTCTGTACCACTGCTGGGTCAAAAGTAGCTGCCATTGCCAAACCATCAGGCCAAAGAGAAATACTACCTCCTGCACCTGCGTTGTACTCGGCAGTTACCAAGGTAGTGTGGCGAGGGTCTGATGAGATATTTACAGGAATACCTAGTGGTTCACTCTCACTGGCACGTTGCAAGTTGTTGCTCCATATAGCTGCATCTTTAGGAGTTTCAACAGTAGTAACCAATACGTGGCGCACGTGGTCTTGAGAGAGAAATACCTTTTGCTGGTCGGATAGGTCATATACTTTGGCGTTACTTTCAGGGAATATTTTGCCTCCGTAGGTGCTTTTGCGATAGCCAGAGGTAGTGCCTGGCACCGATTGGTGATTGCTATAGAGCATAAGTCCTGCAATTTCTTCTACCGACATTTGTGAAGCGAGGTCTTTGGCTCGTACATCTACAGGCAAACGCCAATCTTCGTATTTATCGAGTTTGCCATTGCGGTTTAGGTCTTTAAATTTCAAGCCTCCCTGAGTGATAATTTTCACTCCCGACTGAGTGCTATAACCTAATGTTGCCCCTTTTTTATTGGTAACGTATTGGATATCGCTTTGTGCCATAGCGGTTAAGCCTACACAAAGACTTAAAGTAAGTAATATATTTTTGGTATTCATAATGTATTAAAATTTAAAATTCAACTGTAATTCAAAAGTAAGCGGACGAATATAAGAACCTGTACGCAAAGTATTATCAGCATCATTGATATTATCAAAAGGTATTTCAGATGCTGCAATACTGGTTGATGCTCCTGTTTGGTTGAAAATATTCACTACATTGAATCCTAAATCAAAGTGATCGTTGAATTTGTAAGAGGACGAGAAGAATGATTCCCAACGAGGAGCAATCACAAACTGATTTGTCAAACTCACATACTGTTTGCTAAAGTAACGCAAGTTCAAGCCAAAACGGAACTTATTAATAGTATAAGAAGGGTCTATTTCCATCAACATTTTTGAAATACCTGTTACCACATTGCCATTGTAGCTAATAGTTTGAGCTGTATTGTGAGGGTTCACAAAGCTGTAGTTCTCGTACTCAGGATTTTGCAAGGTAAGTAAATAGTGTAATTGGAAATTCTTAAAAGGCTTCAACACCATATCAGTAGTCCACCCTAAAGTTTTAATATCATATTGTACTGATACTACTTCGGTATTTCCTGTAGCTCTATCAGTAACATTCAAGCGAGTTTGATAGTTATTACGCGTAAGGGTAGAAATTTGCGATACTAAGCTCACCCAATCGTTGTTGTAATAAACACCTCCTGCGATAAAAGGGGTTTTCGTTTTATCAAAATTAGGAGTATAAGCACCTGAATAGTTTTCGAGCTGACCGTGTTTCTCTTGATAAGTAAAGTTACCAAGCAATCCAAATTGAGAGGTAAGTTTAAACACCGCTTTCAAATCTGCATTGAAGTGATACCAATCGTGGTCAAAATTAGTAAAGTTAGTAAGCACCACATTAGGTACACGAGCTTGCAAACTATAGTCACCTTTAAGTTTTTGGTATTGCAAACCTGCCCCATACGATAGGTCAAACCAAGGAGTTACATTCCAAGTGTCAGATCCGTAAAGGGTAAGTTTGGTTTCATACCCATCGTGATATTCACCTCCTGCGTTGTAATTAAAATAAGGGTCGCTACTGCCATTGCGCAATAACAATCGAGGTTGTTTTTCTACTGAATGGAAAAGGAAAGTACGGTCTTGACGGAACTTATCCACATCGTAATATTGCCCTAAGAATCCTATGCGCCATTTGTGTGCTTCAGTGTTTTTCTCAACCCATAAACGTGACTGAAAAGAAGTAGTTTTGATTTGAGGAGACAATGCAGCTAACATCTGTTGTACATACTCGCCCGTATAAGGTGTGCCATCGTCTACATAAGTATAAGAGGTAGAACCTTTGAGACTTGTTCCTGCAAGTAGAGGAAGAAAAGCTGAAGCTCTGGCTATATGAAAACGAGAAGAGTGTTTGAAAGTCCAATTACTGCCTAAATCATTCTTACCAAAGAGGTCAAAGGTATGAGAATCCGACCACAACTTAGATCCACTACCTGTAAAGTCAAGGGTATAAGGGTCGCCAGTAAGAATATTGAAGAAGTTGATTTTGCCATCACTCAACATATACGAATCAGTACCAATGCCAATCCCATTATATTCGGTAACTGAGCCATCAGTGTGATAAATAAAAGGTGCATAATGGTTAATCATTTTAGAGCGAGAAAACTTATACCCGAAGTTGATATCGCTTTTCTCATCAAACTTATAGGTAAGCACTGCACGAAATAATTGAGTATCGTCAATTAGCCTTGAGCCTTTGTGTTTTGCTTCACCAGGGTCGCCCGTTACAAGTGCACCTAAGGCATAATGCCAATTACTATTGCTACCAAATCTACCTGATAGGTTTACATCTCCTAAATAGTAACCGTGATGATTCACTTTAAGCGTACCTATCACTTGGGTTTTATCACCTCCTACTTTAGTATAAGAGTTTACCGCATAACCAAAATCTCCAATGGTAAGGGTTGATTCACCTACTGAGATAAGTCCACGCATATTGAGGCTTTGCGAAGGTCGCCACGTACGAGTAGGCAATTCAGGCCAGAAATAATATACCACAGGTAAATCATTTTCTAATACAGTAATACCTCCTACTGATGAAGGCAATCCTATATTCACTTCACGAGGTCCAGAGTTGGACGAAGCATTCAGCATCACATTACGGTTTTCCTCCGTATTGTGACCTTTCCTTTTGACTTCTTTCTAAAGAGTCCTTTTGTTGTGCCCAAGCAGGTGCAATGAGCAACACTGCTAAGCCTAATAAATAGTTACTTTTCATATATATTTATTTTCTAATTACTTTCTTTTATCGGCAACAAAGTTACTGATACTTTTAAAAAGAAACAAATAAAAAGCAACTTATTTTCATTGATTTTTTCTATCGATATGATAGATTAAACTTATTAATATACACTAACTATCATAAAAACAGATTATTCACTTTCTTTAGCTACCCTATGTAAGTCGCATATTTCTTCTACAAGAGTTTTTTTGCAAAATATAGGAATAACAATAAAGCCCAAAAAGATTTTAATCTCTTTAGGCTTTATCTTTATTGATAAGTTTTAAATTTATCAATGACTAAAATAATACTCAAGTACTTTTAGCTTGAAAATGTACTGATATTTTGCTTTCACAAAGTCGTTTTGAGCATTTTCATACTGATATTTTGCTTGACTGAAATCAAAAGTATTCATTAAACCTACATTATGGCGCTCTTGCGCATAACTAAACGCTTGTTGTTTTGCTTGTACGGTCTTTTCACTCGCTTCATATAGCTTTTTAGCATTCGCAGCATCGTTATATGCTTGATAAATATTCTTTTCAGTAGTAAGTTCTGCCTGTTCTTTCGCAAATTGACTTTTCAAGAAGTTTAAACGCTGACGTTTTACATTACCTAAGGTAGAAAATCCATTAAAAATAGGTATATTGAGCGATAAACCAGCATACATACCTTTATTAGCATCAAGTTGTTGCCAAAAATCTTGTGCTTGGTTTTTACTCCAACGTGAATTATAACCCCATTGAGCAGAAAGTCGTGGTGAGTAACCCGACTGTGATAAACGTAAACTATTCTGAGCTACTTGCATATTCGCTTCAGCTAATTTTATATCGCTCATCACTTCCTTAGCACGCTTATAAATTTCTTCAGGAGTCTTATTGAGAATATCGCTTGAAGGTTGTTCAAAGGCACTATCTGCAACATCAAAATCTTGATAGTTTTTCAGTAAGAGTAATTGAGCTAATCCCATTTTAGCAATAAATAGTGCATTTTCAGTAGCAATTATTTGCTGTTCTTGTGTGAGTAATTGAGCTTCAGCTTCATAAACATCTCCCTGAGGCAAAGAACCCGCGCTTATAAGATCGCGAGTGCGTACCAAACTTTCTTTAGAGATTTCTAATTGTGCCTTCAAATTCTTGATTTGTTCTTTATTGCTCAACACTTCAGCATAAGCATTAATAATCATCAACACTATATCGTCCTTCATCTTATCCAATTGATATTGAGAAGCTATACGGTTAAGTTCCGCCTGATGTAACTTGCGCCAATTTTGTAGTCCTGCAAATAGGGTAAGATCAACGCTCACACCTCCAGAAGCCGATTGAAAAAAAGCATTTTCATATTGGTTAGTTACGGGGTTGATATTTTTCCCTTCATTTAAATTATAAGACACATTACCATTCACCGAGGGCAAGAAGCCTGCTTTAGCTTGTAATTTTTCAATATCTGTAGCTTTCAAATCTATTTCTGATTGCTTAATAGAAAGGTTATTCTCCTTGGCATACTGAATACAGTCGCTTAATGTCCACACTCTCTGAGCCACTGCTGAAATAGGCAGTAAGCAAAGTAAAAAAAGTAACTTTTTCATCATTTAATTTATTCAATTAGGTTTGGTATTATTTTGTAGTGTTTGAATAATTACAACGACAAAAGTACAAAATAATTAGTAATTAGCAATTGATAATATATTTTTCTACCCCAAACAAATTAAATTTACTTATAATATCTTCTTATGTTCTTCTCTATAAGTTCCTTCAAGATTTGTCTTCTCTTCGTCTTTGAGTCGCTACAGTTCCCGCTTTGGAGGTTGTCCACGATAGCGGAGTAAGTGAATAGGAGAAGGTTATCTTCGTTCTTTGTTCGTTCTTTGTTCGTTCTTTGTTCGTCTTTTGTTCGTCTTTTGTTCGTCTTTTGTTCGTCTGCTCGTGTGGCTCGCACCGTCTTTTGTCTATCTACCCGTGTGGCTTGCACCGTCATTTGTTTGTTTAGGATTTGTTTTTAAATAAAGAAGTTTTTTATGTACTTAAATTGTATATCCAAATTTACAAAACTTTAGCAAGTTGTTCGGTAAGTGCTTTGCGGCTGTATTTTTCTATATTTTTAGGAGTTGAATGCAGCGTACCGCTCTTAAATTGGTGATAATAATCCAGTAGTTGAGTTTTCAAGAGCTCCTTATCACTATAGCTGATAGTTATACCCGTTTGAGTTTCGGTGAGAATAGGGGAGACGTCCCAATCTTTAGGTCCTATGGCAAGAATAGGACGACCAGAGACCATATATTCAAAGAGCTTGCCCGCTATAATGCCTTGAGTTTCTTCAGCATCTATCTCGATGAGCAACAATACCTGTGATTGTTTTTGCAAGCTAACCGCCTCTTGATGTGCTATATAGCCTTTATAGGTGTAATAAGACTGAAGTCCGTAAGCGCAAATATCCTCCTCAATATCCTCACTTACTTTACCCGCAAAACAAAGCTCAAAATCTTTAGCAAAACAAGGTTCTTCACGTACTAATTCAGCTAAAACCTCCCACAATATTTTAGGATTTCTATCTGATAATAAGGAACCTATGTGAGAAATTAGGAACTTTTTGGATAGGGGAGGGGCTACTGTTATTTCCTCATCATAACCATTGGTAATCACCTGTACAGGAGTATCAGTAAGCTGCTGAAAGTCTTTTTGGGTTTTAAAGCTTGTTGTAATCACCAAATCTGAGTGTTGTAGCACTTCTTTTTCCCAATAATGCTGACGCTTATCCGCCCATTTGCTAAGGCGTAAATCTTTGTAGTAGCCAATAGTCGTCCACGGGTCGCGGAAATCGGTAATCCATTTGAGATGAGGCAATTGCTTTTTCAAATGGTAGCCTATAAGGTGCACACTATGAGGTGGAGAGGTAGTGATAATCGTCTCAATATTATTTTCAGTGATGATTTTTTTTAAATATTTTACAGAAGGCTTCACCCAGAATTTACGAGCATCAGGAATAAACAAGTTACCGCGTATCCATAGTAACAATTTGTCCAATAACGATACTTTTTTACGAGGAATGATGCCTGAGCTGATTTTTTGGGTTTTCTTTTTAGAGAAAAATGAAGCTAATCCATAAGGTTCCCATATAGGTTGCTTGACAATTTGTAAATCAGCAGGTAAATCACTGCCAATTTCATTATCAATGATTGGATATGTTGGATTTTCAGGTACATATACAATAGGTTCTATCCCGAAAGTTCGCAAATACTTTACAAACTTCAGCCAACGCTGTACACCAGGACCTCCAGCAGGCAACCAATAATAGGTGATGATAAGTACCTTCTTCATATACTTCTTTTTTCTATTTTACATAATATACATTATAGTTAGTAAATTCAAATCGTTTTTATTTTAGGCAAACGTGGCAAATGTATACATAATTAAAGGTGTGATTTTATAATTTCGCTCCACAATAAATACCCTTCACCAAGCAAATGCAATCCGTCATTGGTATAGTTCTTATTCATTTTATCGGTTCCTTCTTCAAGGAAATGCGGATATAAATCAATGTAATTCACCTTATATTCTTGGGAAATTTTTTGGTAACCTTGGTTGACTTCTTTAATGAGTTCGGGTTTCATATGACCTTTAAACATTTCAAAATCTGGATTTACGGGCAATATACTTTGAATGTAAATCTTCGTTTTCGGCGATTCTTTTTGTATTTTCTCAACAATTCGCTTCATATTCCAGACGATGGTCTCTACTTTTATCTCACGAGAAATATCATTAATCCCAATGAGAATGAATATTTTAGAAGGTTTACCTTTTATAACAGCATCTAATCGGTCATACACACCTTCGGAAGTGTCTCCGCTAATTCCTCTATTCTTTACACGTTTTCGGGGAAAGAGTTCATTCCATTCGGCACCGTTGGTAATACTATTACCAATGAAAACGATATCTTTGGGATTGATTGCCAATTTACTGAATAAGCTGGAACGTTGTACGTAGAAGTGTGAATGCTTTGGGGTTTGAGCCTCGCTTACTTGGGCGAGTAATATCACGAAAAAGGCGATTAAGATGTGTTTCATATCTCTTTGAATATTACGTTATAACCATTTTACAATAGGTGTCTTTTTCTATGAAATAACACCACTACCCACTAATTCATCTCCGCTGTACCAGGCAGCAAATTGTCCCTCAGTAATAGCGCTTTGAGGTTCTGAAAAATGAATATACAAACCGTTTTCGACTTTATATAAAACCGCTTTCTGTAATGGCTGACGATAGCGTATACGTACCATAAACTCTTTCGATTCATATACTTTTAATGCCAAATCTTCGCGAATCCAATGTTCATCAGGGGCTACGATAAACAAAGCACTGCGGAACAATCCGCGATGTGTGTGTCCTTGTCCTGTATAGATGATATTCTTCTCGATATCAGTTTCTATGATGAATAAAGGTTCTTTAGTTCCTCCCACATTTAAGCCTTTGCGTTGCCCTTTAGTAAAATAATGAGCCCCTTGATGGATACCTACTTTTTTACCGTCTTCGGGGCGATAAACAAAACGTTGTGACAAATACTCCAATTCACCTTCATAAGTTTCAAAAGTGCGTGGCATATCAAAGTCAGTATATCCTTTCCAATCATTGGGAATTTCAATAATATCGCCTTGTTTGGGTTGTAGTTTTTGTTGTAGGAATTCGGGTAAACGTACTTTTCCTACAAAGCAAAGTCCCTGAGAATCTTTTTTATCAGCAGTTATCAAACCTTGGGCTTTAGCAATGGCTCTCACTTCCGATTTCTGCAATTCCCCGATAGGAAAAAGTGCTTTACTAAGTTGCTCTTGTGAAAGCTGACAAAGGAAATACGATTGGTCTTTATTTTCGTCTTTGCCTGAAAGCAAGCGGTATACTGTTTGTCCGTTTACCTCTACAGTTTCTTTTCGGCAATAATGACCCGTCGCCACATAATCAGCACCTAAGCTAAGGGCGAGTTTCATAAACACGTCGAACTTGATTTCACGATTGCACAAGACATCGGGATTGGGGGTGCGACCGTGTTCGTATTCATTGAACATATAATCGACGATGCGGGCTTTGTAGGGCTCACTCATATCTACCGTTTGAAACGGGATTCCGAGTTTTTCAGCTACTAAAAGCGCATCGTTACTATCTTCTAACCAAGGACATTCGTCGGAAATGGTTACTGAATCGTCGTGCCAGTTTTTCATAAAGAGGCCTATGACGTTGTAGCCTTGTTCTTTAAGCAAATAAGCAGCGACACTGCTATCCACTCCCCCACTCAATCCTACTACTACTCTTTTCATTTAGTTCTTTTATTTTTAAGTTTTTAATGCAAATCAATTATTAGGGCGTATATTGGGCGTATACCATACGCCCCTACATAACGCAATGGAAAATCGACTGATTATTAGAATAATAGACTTTGTCAAAGTCCTAAGACTTTGACAAAGTTCGGATACTAATATTTTCTTACGTTCTTTCTTCTGTACAAATATAATACCGAAAATATTACCAATATTAAAAGCAATAATGGGTATACAAATACCTTTACTTGCCAAGTGTTTAGGCTTTCGGCGATTTTTTCCTTGTCTAAGAAGGCTAATTGCACTTTCTTGTTGCGCAAGGTCAGGTAATCGGTATCGTCTAACAGGTAGTTTAACGAGTTCTGTAAGAAGGCTTTATTGTCGTAATACTTGTTTGTCCAACGGTCAAAACCGAGTTCTAAAGGCATATTGTTCTTGGTATCGAAATCGTTTTTGATGATATCACCATCGGCAACGACTATCATCTTGGTAGGCACGCTTTTATCTGATTTTTCTTTCAATGTTATAGGACGGATTCTGTCCTTATACACAGAGGTAAATTCGCCTTCTAAAAGCACTCCAAGCGGTATATTACCGTGCTTGTAAGCCTCTTTATTTTGGTTGTTCGGGTCTACGCGCAAAGTGATTTCACGAGGTGTTCCGTCAGCTTTTGAAATAGGCGAGCTGGAGAGCAAAACCGTCTTTTTTACGTTGTTTTTCAAGGTGTCAATTCCATTGGCAAACTGCAATCGTACAGCGTCTAAATGTTTGTTGATAAGGTGATTGTTATTAGAAAGTACCAACGGATTATACACCCAAGGGATATTCACATAACGCGTTTGAGAGCCCTCGCCTGTCGCTACCACTATTTCAGAGAAATACAAATCGTTAATGAGCGTATAGTTGATACGGAAACCGTATTGGAAAAACATATCGGTAAGATTCAGATTTACAGGCATTGCCATAGTCATTCCGCCCGTTTTGTACATATCTTCTAAGGAAGCTGCTACGTTATCGATGAGCCACAACACACGTCCGCCACTCATTATATATTGGTCTACCACCTGCTTTTGCGGGTCGGTAAAGGGTTCGGTAGGTTTAGGGACAATGAGCAAATCGAAGTTTTGGAGGTCGTGGAGCGTCTTTTCGGCATTGGTAGCTACTGAATCAAGCGTGAAGGGCGCTATAAAGTAATACTCACGGGCAGTTTTCAAGAAATCAGCCATATAGATATCCTCCAAAGCACCATTGCTCCTAAGCACTGCTATTTTCTTTTTTTTCTCTAAAATAAACTTACTGAGCGCATCGGTAAAGTTGTATTCAAGTTTTTGTACCGAGTTCTGCACCTGCTCTTGGTCGGTGCTACCCAACTTATTCACAAACAGACGCACGCGCTCGCTCCTTTTGCCATCGCTGATAACCGCCCAAGGAAAAATATATTCCATTGACGATTTACCTGCTTCGTTTTGAGTGATTTGCAAAGGTTGATAACCGTTGTTTATCAGCTCTTGTATCACATTTTTGGGGCGCTCCTCCCCTTCTAACGGATTGACAAAATTCACGATAATATTGCTGTTGGCTGAAGCATACTCCTCCAACAACTGCAAAGTTTCCGTCTGCAACTTCTTGAACTCAGTGGGGATATTTCCTTTCAGAAGTACATCTATCTCAATAGGATTCTGTACTTTAGCCAGTGTTTTACGGGTAACCTCGGAGAGCGTATAGCGCTTGTCTTGGGTAAGGTCTACCCGTGCGTGCCATTGTTTGGCTATGTAATTGATAGCGAGGAGGCACACCAAAGCGATGAGCACCTTGCTTATAGTATTTTTGAAGAGTTTTTTCATCGTTTATAGGCTTTGAGAGATAAGGTAGTGAGGTATATAAAAAACAGGATAATAGAAAGGAAATACACTATATTTCGGGTATCGAGCACTCCCCTACTGATGGCATCGAAATGCGTTTGAAAGCCAAAACCACTGAAATCATCGGAAGTGATGAGAGCGATGAGCTGGTCGAGACCAAAGAAGAAAAAGAAGCACAAAAAGGCGGCTAACACAAAGGAAATGATTTGGTTACTGCTCACTGATGACGCCCATAAGCCCACCGCTGCAAAGGTGGCAATGAGCAGAAAAAGCGCAATGTAGGAGCCTATGGTGCCTGCAATATCCAAATTACCTACGGGGTTGCCCAACACCCATACCATATAGACGTATAAAACAGACGGTAACAGGATAATAAAGAGCAAAAAGAGAATGCCTAAGTACTTCCCGAGCACCATTTGCCACAAACTGACAGGTTTGGTGAACAAAAGCGTGAGCATACCTCTCTTTTTCTCTTCAGAAATGCTTCTCATCGTGAGCGCGGGTACTAAAAAGACAAATATCCACGACGAAAGTCGGAAGAAAGGCAACAAATCGGCAAAACCGGCGTTGAAAATATTGTAATCGGTTTTGAAAACCCATAGAAACAATCCGTTGAGAATGACAAACAGCCCTATAATGGTGAGCCCAATAGGAGAAGTGAAAAAGTAACGAATTTCTTTTTTGAATAGTGCAAACATCTTGATATAGCGTTTTTCAGCGTGCAAAAGTACAAAAATAATGTGAGAGTACAACAATGTAACAATATAAATGTTTGAGCGCTGCAGATACCCCTCCTCCCCTACCCTATTATAGCATTGCTTTTTTATTGTTAAAAACACATTTTTATGTTAAAAAACGCAAAGTTATTTTCAGGTGTTTTTAGGCTATAAATCCCCTATATTAGCATTGTATCGAAAAAGATAATATTTTCAACTATTTAGATATATTTAGTTCATTTTTCTAAACAATAAGCATTTTACAGTTGACACAGTACTAAGAAAAGCACATTCTTCCTTCGCTCTCCCTTCGGTGTTCCTTCGCTCTTCCTTCGGTGAAGGTTCGGTATAGGTATTTTTTCTTTTTGCGGAGAGAGGGGAAAAAGTAGTTTTTTAGGGTGTTTTTGGTGATAAATAAAAAACAATAGTTTCACTAATTTTAACAATTAGAACGAATTGCTATTGAGGATAATAGCCATTACTCCCTACAGTCTACTGAAAAAGCAACTGATTATAGAGTTAAATGAAGTTTGCTAAAAGTACAATTTGCATTAGTAATAGAGTTTGACAGAACTATGACATAAAAAAGGGAATATTAATTAGGCAGATTGCATTTTTTGTGGTATATTTGCACCTGTTTAAGAAAAAGGGTTATTTTTAATTAATTACGACAATGAAGATTATTCAAGAAGGTGTAAAAAGAGGTCTTATCTCTATTTCAGAAGATGAAAAGACAATTAAATACATTCACCAAAATAAAAGCAGAAACTTTACTAATCCAGAAGAAAAAGTACAAGCAGAGGCTTTTATTCTTTTGGTAACACAATATAATTATAAGCCTGAACGGATAAAAATGTTTGTTCCTGTAAAAATGGGCGTAGAAACTAAAGAGGCTGATATTGTGGTGTACAATGATGATGAATGTACTGAACCTCATATTTTAGTAGAGTGCAAAAAACCTGATATTACAGACCCTGCTTTTAATGAAGCTGTAAATCAAGCGTATAGTTATACCTATGCAATGCCCAACAATGTAAAATATGTTTGGGTAACATCATCGGACAAAAATCAATACTTTGAGGTAGATAAAAGTAAAACTTCAAAAATTACATTACCTGATATTCCTCAATTTGGGGTAAAGAAATTAGCTAATTACAAATTTGTATATGGAGCTGAATCTATAAAACAAGGAGAAGGAAAGCAAAGTTTTTTTGATTTGCAAACTATTGAACAAGCAGCTCTTACCAATCGTTTTAAAAGAGCACACGATGCACTTTGGGGAGGAGGGCAACTCAATCCATCAGAAGCATTTGACGAATTAGATAAACTTATTTTTTGTAAAATTTGGGATGAAAAGAAGGATAGAAAAGCAGGACAACCTTATGACTTTCAAATTATCACTGTGGACGCTTCTGAAATTAAGAATTTTGAAAAATTGGGTGAAAATGAATTAGTAAAATCAATCCAAGATGAAGAGAATAAGCGTTTATTCAATAGGATAAAAGACTTGTACGAGGAAGGAAGAAAAAAAGACCCTGAAGTTTTTAGGGATAATATCCGTCTTACTACTGAGAAAGTTAGAACTGTAGTAGAATATTTACAAGATATTAACATTGGTGAAACTGACTTGGATGCTAAAGGGCGTGCTTTTGAAACTTTTATGAACTCTTTTTTTAGAGGTAATTTTGGACAATACTTTACCCCTCGCGAAATTGTAAAATTCATTGTTGAAGTGCTACCTATTACTAATGAATCAGTTGTTTTAGACACTTCTTGTGGTAGTGGTGGTTTTCTTTTATATGCGCTTAATAAAGTAAGACAACAGGCTGATGAATGGTATCCTAATTATAAGACAGACACAAAACAAAATTTAAGACATTATAGCCATTGGCACGACTTTGCAGAGAAAAACTTATATGGTATAGAAATTAACGAACAGATTTCAAGAGCCGCCAAAATGAATATGATTATTCACGATGACGGACATACCAATGTGATTACCTCTGATGGACTTTTAAGTCCTGAAGAGATACAAAAAAACACAGAAAACAAAGGTTTTAAATACAATCATTTTGATTTTATTATTACCAATCCTCCTTTTGGCAGTACAGTACGACAAACAGAAAAAGCCTATTTAAAAGAGTATAAATTAGGTAAAAAAGAAGAAGACTGGTTGGCAGTAAAACAACCACCTGAAACAGTACGCGAAAACCAAAGTACTGAAATACTGTTTATTGAACAATGTTATAATTTTTTAAAAGCAGGAGGTTATTTAGCGATTGTTATTCCTGATGGTATCTTAACTAACAGTTCGTTGCAATACGTGCGTGACCATATAGAAGAGACTTTTAGAATAGTAGCGGTAGTTTCTATGCCTCAAACAGCTTTTACTGCCAATGGAGCTGGGGTTAAGAGCTCAGTGCTATTTTTAAAAAAATATAGTGAAAAAGAAACGCAACAAATTAGGGATTTAAAGAAAAATTCAAAATACAGCTTGCTCTCCTCATATCAGTACAGAGAAAGGGTGACACAATTAGAAAAAGAGAAAAAACAAGCTATAAAAGAGCTTGAAAACCGATACAAACAAAAACACCCTTCTCTCAACAAAAAGGAACTATCTGCACTTACAGCTGAAGAAAGAAAGGGAATCCAAGAGGAGTTTGCTGAAAAGGTAAACAACCTTAAAGAAGAGTTGCAAGACGCTTTCTTAACAGAGAAACAGAAAAAGCTAAAAGACTATCCTATTTTTATGGCAATAGCTGAAGAGATAGGCTATGATGCTACAGGTAAAAAGACTGCTGTGAACGAGCTAGATTTTATAGGAGTAGAGTTAGAACGATTTATAAAATTCATTGAAAATAAATAAATTATGATAATACGAGGTATATTAGACAATTCACTTAGTGGGCAATTATGTATTAGAGGCTTTGCTCCTATTAAAGAATTAGCCAAAATTTCTTGTGCGGATTATAACTATCAAAGAAACCCTATTGAGGGAAGAGAAGATATTATTACCTTTTTAGAAACAGAAACATATTTATTTTTCCCTGAGATTATTTTAAGCTATAAAATCAGACATGATTCTGTTAAAAAATCAAATAACAGTCCTTTAATGACTATTCAATCAGGAAATAAATATAAATCAAATAAGGATAATGTTGAAATAAGAATAAAGAAAATTTTTAATTCACCAACTGATGAAGGAGTAAAAATCATTGAGCTCATTATTGCTGATGAATATATTAATTCTAAACCTTTTCATAGAATTGATGGCAACCATAGGTTATTAGCGGCAGAAACATCTACTGCTGATAAGGTTGAGAGAATGGTTGCGCCTTTTTGTATTATTTTAGGAGAAGAATTTTATGATGGAGATAGGTTAATCGAAACTCAAGACACAAAAACTTTTGACAAGGCTACCAAGATATTTTTTCACAATATAAATACTAAAACAATCCCATTAACATCAGAAGAAAATTTAAAGGTTATCATTGATGATAAAGAAAATTTTTCCAACACTGAAATAGAGGAGATTTTAGGGGAAGCTGGAACTAAAACAAGAGAGTTGATGGATAGAGTAAGATCTGATTTTTTTACAGGTATCAAACATATTATTTCAAATCAGTACAGAACTTACTGCATAAAAATTTTTAATGTATTATTAGGGAACAGCAATGAAACAGACCATATAGTTGATGATGTTCTTGAAGCATTAAAATGTATTGATGTTCTGTATTCAGAAAATGAAGAGTTAAAAAATAATTCAAGTTTTGGGCTCCTTACGGCATTTTTATATTACAAAGTTACAAATAATACAAGTAAATTTGAACTTTTCAAAAATTGGGTAATCAAAAATCATATTTTTGATATTAAAGAAATCAAGGCAGAGAGTATTATCAAAATATTTGACAAAATAGTAGAGCAAGAAATAAAGGTTTTTGTTGCAATGCCTTATTTTCAAGGCAATCCAAACATTGTTGAAGAATATAATACAATATATAGAAATGTAATCAATGAAATAAGTAGAGATTATGGAGTAAAGATTTCTCTTTATCCTATAATGCAAAATAAAGGAGACACTCAAGATCAGATACAAGATATTATAAATAAAATTCAAAATTGTCATATTTTCATTGCAGATATCTCTGATAATAATGCAAATGTACTATATGAGACTGGTTGGGCAAGAGCCCTGAAAAAACCTACTCTTTTATTTAGAGAAAAATCTTCAGAAAAGCCTAAATCAGATTATGCTAATGACACATATCATATCTATGATGATAAATATAGATCTAAAAGCTTATCTGAAATAGCGAAAAAGAATATTTTAGAGATATTAAATAAAAACTATGGTATACCCTTAAAATAATAAATTAATATGTTTAAACTATCAGAAAACATAAATACTAACAAGATTTTTATTATTAATCGTTCGGAGTTGGAGGGGAGAATTGACTCTACTTTTTATGTAAATAGACCTGATTTTCATAATACAATTAGATTATCCAAAATTGCAAAAATAAAAGGAGGTAAGAGAATTCCTAAAGATGCAGATTATTCTGATATAGATACTCATAATCTTTATCTTAGAGTTACAGATATAGATGAAAGTACTGAATTTAATTATTTGAACTTCAAAAATATTTCAGATGAATTGTACGAAAAATTAAAGAGATATGAAGTTTTTGAAAATGAATTAATCATATCTATTGCAGGAACTGTGGGAAAAACAAAAGTAGTAAGGAACATACCTAATGGGAAAAGAATTATTCTAACTGAAAATTGTGTTAAAATACTTACAGATACTGCTGTTTTACCTCAGTATCTAAATATTGTATTGCAAACCAATTTCTTACAAAAGCAAATAGAATTAAGTTATATACAAACTACTATTCCAAAATTAGGAATAGATAAAATATTTGGTTTAAAAATCCCTCAAATTCCTCCTTTAGAAATTCAGCAACAAATAGTTGAATTATATGAAACTGCCTATACTGAAAAACAACAGAAAGAAGCTGAAGCACAAAGGTTGTTGGATAGCATTGATGATTATCTTTTAGGTGAGTTGGGTATAACACTACCCAAAGAAGAAGAGTATTTACAACAGCCTATTAATAAGGATAATAGCTACAATTTAGACAAAGATAACTTGTTAGTAAAAAAGGGACGTTTATTTTTGACTAACCTAACAGAAGTTACAGGAAAAAGAATTGACCCTGATTATTATTCTGTATTTTATAAAAGAACTATAGCTATTATAAAGAAAGGTAAATACCCTACAAATGCAATTAGTAATAATTGCTTAAATATTTTTTCAGGAAAAACTCCTGCAAGCTCTGAATATTCTAAGGAAAAGTCTCTTTATCCTATAATTAAGGTTAGTAGTTATACAGATTACAAAATTGATATTGAAAAGGTAGCTTTTGCTTTAAACAAACAATCTCTTTCTGTTGTAAAGGGAGATATTTTTATTCTTTCAGCAGCGCATCAAGCTGAATATGTAGGAAAACATATAAAATATTTAGAAGAATCACCTGAAAATTCCACTTCTTTTGTTGGGGAACTATTATGTGTTAGAGCAGATGAGACAAAACTACTATCAAATTATTTGTTTCCCTTATTAAATATAGTTCTCTATAAAATATTGATTAACAGAGAGAAAACAGGGCAAACATCACATATTTATCCAAAAGATATAGGAAATATAGAAATTCCTTTACCTCCTTTAGAAAAGCAAAATGAAATAGCAACCTATATCTCACAGATACGAAGTAAAGCTAATTTATTAAAACGAGAAGGAAAAGAAATTTTGGAGCAAGCCAAAAAAGAAGTAGAACGAATGATATTAGGTAATTAATTACCTAATATCATTCGCTCTATAGTTTTCTTTACTATTTCTAATGTATCAATAGCTTCTAACTGTAGTTTTTTAGCTTCCTGTCTGATAGCTGTAATTCTATTAGTAATCTCTCTTTGTTTCTCTATTGGAGGAATTGGGATATTTATTTTCTCTAAATCTCTTGCATATACGTGAGGTTGCCCAGCTCCTTGTTGTAAACTGTAAATTTCTTTTTGCTTCATTTTCAATATTTCAGACAAATATAAAGTTGTAATTTCTGATTCTTCTTTTGAAAATATAACTATACAATCTGAAGCAAAAATAGGGTTATTATGATACCAAACATACCCTGAATAGGCACCTGAAGCACTTACTGTAATAACATTCCCTTTAAAATTATATTGACTATGAGTATAAGGACTCGTTTGCCCTCCTGCTATTACAGGATAATCACCTTTTTCTATTTCATTTGAAGTTATGCTTTGTCCTTTTAACAAGTAAGCTAAGTGTTTTAATTTATTATTAGGATAATCTCCCTCTCCTAATTTTAATTTCTTATTTACTGTTTCAAAAACATTCCAACGTTGCCCTGTAACTTCTGTTAGGTTAGTCAAAAATAAACGTCCATCATTATTTAATTCTTTTTGATTATATTAAACACTTTAATCAAAATTACTTATACAATGATTTATGGATATATTCGGGTGAGTTCCGATAAACAAACGGTAGAAAACCAACGATTTGAGATTGGTAAATTTTGTAAAAAGAATAGTTTTAGTATTGATGCTTGGGTGGAAGAAACCATTTCGGGTATGACTAAGGTAGAAAATAGAAAACTGGGTAAAATCCTAAAGGAAATGAAAAAAGACGATATTCTTATCTGTTCCGAGCTGTCGCGCTTGGGGCGTAACCTCCTAATGATTATGGGGGTGCTGAATGAGTGTATGAATCGCGATATTCAGGTGTGGACAATTAAGGATAACTATCGCCTTGGTAGCGACATCAACAGCAAGGTGCTGGCGTTTGCCTTTGGGCTTTCGGCTGAAATTGAGCGTAACCTTATCAGTCAGCGTACGCGTGAGGCGTTGGCACGCAAGAAAGCTGAAGGGGTAGTATTAGGCAGACCCAAGGGAAGCAAATCGGCTAAGACCAAACTCACAGGGCAGGAGCGACAGATAAAAGAACTATTGAGTAAGCAGGTATCGTATTCTGCTATAGGTAGGATTTTAGGAGTACACCGCCTTACGGTAAGTGCTTTTATAAAAGAACGATTGAAGGAATAAATACACAACTCTTTCATTAATAATGTTTAACATTCATTTGTTGATAAGTGTGTTAATAACTTATTAATTTTAGCGAAAAATCTATTGCTTTTTGCCGTACCTTTGCACCGAAAACAAAAGGGGATAACCACTCCTCTTTTGGGCTTTCAATAAAATAATGTATAACTCTTTAAAATTAATTTCGTTATGGCAGAAAGTTTTAACATTCTTGTCAAAGACCTCAAGGGTGAGGTCGGTAAAACACTTATCTTTCGCAATGTGAAAGGTAGAACTATAGTTGCAAGGTCTCCCCGACCTTCAAAATCAGCGCCCAGTGCAGCACAAGCAAAGCAACGCGAGCTTTTTAAAGAAGCGGTGCGTTATGCCCAACAAGTGATGAAAACGCCCGATAAGAAAGCGTTCTATGCAGCATCACCTCAGGCAAAGAGTGGCGAGCAAACAGTCTTTACAATGGCTGTTGCCGATTATCTCAATAAACCTAAGGTGAACAAGATAGACGCAAGCGATTATAAGGGCAATACTGGTGATAAAATCAGATTGCTTATCTTAGAGGATTTTTCGGTGCGCTCGGTGAAAGTGAGTATTCACGAAGCCAACAAGTCGCTGATTGAACAAGGGGAAGCGGTGCAAGACGGTATGCAATATGTGTATACTACTACAGCTGGTAATCCGTCTGTTAGAGGTAGTGTTATAACTATAAAGGTAACAGACTTTCCGGGAAATGTAACGGAACTACAACACACCTTGTAACATTTAGCTCTTGTTTTACAAAGAGCCCAAAGAGATTTTTATCTTTTTGGGCTTTTTTTTGAAAAAATTTTTGTGATTCAAAAAATTGCCGTATATTTGTAAAATAAATTTGACAACAAAGAAACTCGACACTAAAACAGGAGAAATTTAATATGAAAATGACAAAAGATGATTTACACGGTGCCCTGAAACACTATTTTGGTTTTGAAGCGTTTAAAGGGCATCAGGAAGAAATTATTACCAGTGTAATTAACAAAGAGAACACCTTTGTTATTATGCCTACAGGTGGTGGTAAATCATTATGCTACCAATTACCTGCCTTAGTCTTGGAGGGAACGGCTATTGTTATCTCTCCCCTTATCGCTTTGATGAAAAATCAAGTAGATGCGATGCGTGGTATTTCGTCAACTGATAGCATTGCTCACGTGCTGAACTCTTCGCTTACAAAAAATGAAATTCGCGAGGTGATGGAGGATATCAGTGCGGGAAAAACTAAACTGCTTTACGTAGCCCCCGAATCACTTATCAAAGAGGAGTATGCAAACTTCCTCAAGACGGTGCCTATCTCGTTTGTAGCTGTTGATGAGGCACACTGTATCTCGGAATGGGGGCACGATTTCCGTCCTGAGTACCGCAATATCAAAACGATTATTGAGCGATTGGGTAGCAATATCCCTATCGTGGCACTTACGGCTACGGCTACGCCTAAGGTACAAGAGGACATTTTGAAGAACTTGGGTATGCAGGAGGCTAATGTGTTTAAATCGTCGTTTAACCGTCCTAATTTGTATTACGAAGTACGCCCTAAAACTAAAAATGTAGATGCCGACATTATCCGCTTTGTGAAACAGAACAGCAAGAAGTCGGGTATTATATATTGTCTCAGCCGTAAGAAGGTGGAAGACCTCGCACAGACTTTACAAGTAAACGGGATTTCGGCAGTGCCTTACCACGCGGGCTTAGATGCTAAAACACGCGCCAAACATCAAGATATGTTCCTAATGGAAGAGGTAGATGTGGTAGTGGCTACTATTGCCTTTGGTATGGGTATTGATAAACCTGATGTGCGCTTTGTAATTCACCACGATATTCCTAAAAGCATAGAGAGTTATTACCAAGAAACCGGTCGTGCGGGGCGCGATGGTGGCGAAGGACATTGCTTAGCGTTTTACTCCTATAAAGATGTGGAAAAGCTCGAAAAGTTTATGATTGGCAAGCCTATAGCCGAGCAGGAAATAGGTCAGGCGTTATTGCAAGACATTGTAGCTTATGCCGAGACGTCCAGTTCGCGCAGGAAGTTTATACTGCACTATTTTGGTGAAGAATTTGACGAGGTGAACGGAGAAGGGGCTAATATGGATGACAATGTGCGTTTCCCTAAAGAAAAGAAAGAAGCAAAAGACGATGTGGTGAAATTGCTGAACGTGATTATCGCTACTAAACAGAAGTTCAAAGCTAAAGAGATTGTGAATACACTCATCGGTAAAGTGAGTGCTATTATCAAGGCTCACCGTATTGACGAACAAGAGTTCTTTGGCATTGGTAAAGATAAAGACGATGCTTACTGGATGGCGCTACTGCGTCAAATAATGGTAAACGGGCTCATTCGTAAGGATATAGAGACTTATGGGGTGATGTTCATCACCGATAAGGGTAAAGAGTTTTTGAAAGATGTACCGTCGTTTATGATGACGGAAGACCACAGTTTTGACGAAGAACCTGAGGATATCAATAGTGGGAACGCTAGTACTGCCGACCCTGTGTTATTGGAAATGCTTAAAGATTTACGCAAAAAGGTGGCTAAACAGAAAGGTGTACCTCCGTTTGTGGTATTCCAAGACCCATCATTGGAAGATATGGCGTTAAAATATCCTATTACGATTCAGGAGCTGACTAATGTACACGGTATTGGGGAAGGTAAAGCTAAGAAGTTTGGAGCTGAGTTTATAAAGCTCATAGGTCGTTATGTAGAGGAAAACGACATTATACGAGCTGAAGACTTAATTGTGAAAACTACAGGTTCTAACTCGGCTTTGAAACTGTTTATCATTCAGAATATTGACCGAAAGTTACCTTTGCCTGATATTGCTCAAGCCAAAGGATTGGAGATGGATGAGTTCCTCAAAGAAATGGAGCAGATTGTATACAGTGGTACCAAGCTGAATATTGGCTACTGGGTAAACGAAATTTTTGATGAAGAGCAACAAGAAGAGTTACACGAGTACTTTATGGAAGCTGAAAGCGATAAAATATCGTTAGCTTCAAAAGAGTTTGCTGGTGACTATGAAGACGACGAATTGAGAATCTACCGACTGAAATTCATCAGTGAAGTAGCGAATTAAGTGATTTTTGATATAAATAAAAAGAGAATTAGGCAATACAATACAGCCTAATTCTCTTTTTATTTATAAGAATAGTAAATTTTAAGATAATGATTTGTATTAGTCAGAAAATTTAGTTTCCAAATCACTTACATATTTTTTGAAAGCGCGATCGGTTTCTATTAGGTTTTCCACTGTTTTACAGGCGTGCAGTACCGTTGCGTGGTCTCGTTGACCTATCTGGCTACCGATGGTAGAAAGTGAGTTCTTGGTGTATTTCTTTGAGAAGAACATTGCTAATTGTCGTGCTTGCACCACATTGCGCTTACGGGTTTTGGAGTGCAAGGCTTCTATATCCAAGTTGAAATAATCGGCAATGATTTGCTGGATATGGTCGATGGTCAAGTCGTTGCGGTTGTTCTTCACTGATTTATCAATGATACTTTGAGCGAGTTCTATGGAATACTCTTTGCGGTTAAAGGCAGCTTGCGCAATCAATGAATTACTCACACCTTCGAGTTCGCGTACATTGGTACGGATATTTTCAGCTAAATAAGCGATGATATCTTCACTTATTTCAGCCCCATCGTTGTAGAATTTATTTTCTAATATCTTGTAGCGCGTTTCATAGTCAGGGGTTTGCAATTCGGCTGAAAGTCCCCATTTGAAGCGAGAGAGCAAACGTTGCTCTATGTCAAACAAATCAACAGGAGCTTTATCAGAAGTAAGAATTACCTGCTTGCCATTTTGGTGAAGGTGGTTGAAGATGTGAAAGAAAGCATCTTGAGTTTTCACTTTCCCTGATAGGAATTGAATATCGTCTACTATCAGCACATCAATGAGCTGATAAAAGTGAATAAAGTCGTTGAGAGTATTTTTATCTTTGTCTTTGGCAGTAGAAGCGCTGATAAATTGCTGAGTAAATTTTTCGGCAGAGACGTAGAGCACCTTCTTCTTAGGGTATTTCTCTTTGATATCTACCCCAATAGCGTGCGCTAAATGCGTTTTGCCTAAGCCTACCCCACCGAATATAAACAGTGGATTGAAAGCTGTGCCACCAGGTTTGTTAGCAACAGCCATACCTGCAGAGCGCGCCAAACGATTAGAAGCCCCTTCCACAAAGTTGTCGAAGTTTTGATGTAAGTTCAGCTGAGGATCAACAGTTATTTCGCGAATACCAGGAATTACAAAAGGATTTTTAAGTCCAGGATCTTTGGTCTCAGTAGCTAAAGTCAAAGTCTGTTTGGCTAGTTCCGGCCGGTTCGTACTAGGAAGTTGTTCTTTGGTGATAGGATTATCGACGATGTACACCAAGCGGGAATTTACTCCCAAGGTAAAAGTCATAGCCGATTTGAGAAGAGAAATGTAATTTTCTTCTAACCACTCGCAAAAGAATTTACTGGGGACTTTGATTTTCAGAGTGTTGTTCTCTAATTCCACAGGTATGATAGGAGCAAACCACGTGCTAAATGGTTGCTCTGCGATGTTGTCTTTTATAAATTCAAGACACTTACTCCAGACTTTTTCAGCTGCTTCTTTCATCTTTTTTAGTGCTACTTTTTATCTAAAAATTTGATTATTAGATTTTTTTATTAATTTTGCCGGTGATAAAACTGTTGTTTTTTCAGTGAGCAAAATTGTGAATAATTTTTGAATTAAAAAAATATTTAACACTTGTTTTTGTACTTTTATTTTATATGAGAGAGCTGTTAATATTTTGTTAATACTTATATCTATCTAAATATGAAAGAATTATATTTCGATTATGTACTGCGTACGCGCTATGCAGAAACTGACCAAATGGGGGTAGTATACTATGGAAATTATCCTCAGTACCTCGAACTAGGTAGAGTGGAGTGGTTACGTTCTATCGGGTTTACCTATAAAGGGATGGAAGAAGAAGGGGTGATGATGCCAGTGGTATCGTTGCAAATTCAATATAAAAAGCCTGCTTTGTACGATGAACTCATTACCATTCGTACGAAACTAAAGGAACTGCCCTCTACAAAAATAGAGTTTGATTATGAAATTCTCAATGAAAAAGGTGAACTACTTTCTACAGCTAATACTGTATTAGTGTTTGTAGATGCGAAGACTTTTAGACCTGTGAGATGCCCTGAGAAGGTGCTGAGACTTATTAAAGAGAAAAGTGAAGAGTGAATATAATTTGGTAATTCAACTTTGCCAAAGTTTAAAACTTTGGCAAAGTTTATACCACGACTAAAAATTATTGATAGTTTTTAATCAAGTTCTTGACCAACAATATGACATTAGGCATTGCGATATTGGCGGCGTTCAGTACTTCTTCGTGAGATACATCGGGGGATATTTCAGGACCTCCTAAGTCGGTAATGACAGAGAGGGCACACACTTCCATTTTTTGATGACGTGCGACAATCACTTCGGGCACGGTGCTCATACCTACAGCATCACCTCCTAAAATGCGTACCATTCCATACTCAGCGGGTGTTTCAAACGATGGTCCTTGTAAACCTACATATACTCCTTTTTGGAGCTTAATTTTGTGCTTTTTTGCTATTTTCTCAAGCTCAGTTATCATTGCTTGGCTATAGGGTTTGCTCATATCGGGAAAACGAGCACCAAATAGGTCTAAGTTTTTACCGCGCAAAGGGTGTTCTGGGAATAAATTGATATGGTCGCGAATCACCATTACATCACCTATAGAAAAGTTTGGGTTTACTCCACCTGAAGCGTTGGAAACGATGAGACGTTTAATCCCCAATTGTGCAAATACGCGTATCGGGAAAGTTACTTCTTGCATTGAATAGCCTTCGTAGTAATGCACGCGTCCCGCCATCATCAGCACGTAGCGGTTTTCTATTTTACCATAAATTAGTTTGCCTTTGTGTCCTGCTACTGTAGATTTAGGGAAGTTAGGTATGTTATTGTATTTTATCTCCGAAATTACTTCCACTTCATCTTCTAACTTATTGAGTCCAGAACCTAAAATAATAGCAAACTCAGGAGTGTGCTCTGTGATGTACGACTGTATGATACGAGCCGTTTCATTAATTTTGTCGTAAACTTGTTGCATATCTTTATAATGTTTATTTGTTACCTAATTAATATATGGAGATATTAAAGACATCCCCCTATACCCCCCTCAAGGGGGGAATTGTAGCGACACTTATTACGCATATATAATCTTAGTAATAGTATCTTATTTTTTAAGCCTATTGAAAATTGGTAACTCCAAATTTAGCAGCCTCAGCACGTGCTTTGGGTACCAATAGGGTAAGGTTTTTAATACGAGAGGCATCAGAAGGGTGGGTGCTTAAAATAGTAGGGGTAGATTTACCGTCTTTCTTGGCACTCATACGCTTCCATAGTTCAGGCGCCTCGGCAGGGTCATAACCTGCAATTGCCATAATCTGGATACCTATGGCATCGGCTTCAGTTTCGTTGGAACGACTGAAGGGCAACATTACCCCTAAGTTAGAGCCGAGACCGTAAGCCAGCATAAACTGGTCGGTATAAGCAGCGTATTTACTGGTTTGCAGGGCTACTGAACCCGCAATAGCACCTATTTGTTGTAAGGTAGCCGCACTCATACGTTGCGCTCCGTGGTCGGCTAAAGCGTGTGCCACCTCGTGCCCCATTACCACTGCTAAGCCAGTTTCGGACTGCGTAATAGGCAAAATACCTGTATAAACCACAATTTTACCTCCTGGCATACACCAAGCATTCACCTCGGGACTATCTACCAAGTTATATTCCCAGCGATAGTCGTCTAAATAGCCTTTATAACCATTGGTATCGAGCCATAGTTTGGCTGCTTTTGCTATGCGTTCGCCTACGCGCTTTACCATTGCGGCATCACTGGTATTCTTCACTACCTTATTAGAGTTCAGGAAGGTGGAATACTGACTAAATGCCATTGGAAACACCTGACTATTAGGCATAAAATTAAGGGTACTCTTCCCTGTAAAGGGATTTGTCTTACAAGAAAAGACAATTAAAAGGAATGCGATTAAAGTTAATTTCTTCATAAGATTTTATTTGAGGGCAAAGGTACGAATAATAATCGGAAATACAAAAGTGTTAGCCTATAAATTTTATTGCTAATGCAAAACAATAGTATTATAGGTGAAAAGTATTCTTTTATATGGTGAGACTATACGCAAGAAATAGAACAAATTAGTTTCAAAAATAAAGGAAATTCGAGGTAGTAGTGTAGGAATACTATGCGGACTTTGGAAAAACTGAAGAAAAATTCTTAAAATATCTAAAATAGGGCATTTTTCTTCAAAATAAAATAATAAAACACTGGTTACTCTTTTAAAGAGAAGAAAATGATAATTGTTTATGTATCAATTAGATAACAAATATACCTATCTTATCTCTTAGACGAACAAGAGACGAACCTAAAGCGAAGGTAAGGCGAACCTAAGACGAAGGAAAGACGAAGGAAAGACGAAGGAATGAGGTTACTAACTTGAATTTCAATTAGTAGAAAGAGGTATTTAGCTTATTGAGAAAAAAATGTTAAAAACGCGATTTTAGCGAAAAAAATGCAATTTTTCTTAGGTGTGGCTTCTGAGAAAATTTTATCACAATTAGAAATAAAGTGGTGGAATATTCATAAAATATCAACGAACTAATTATCAGAAGAATGCAGTTGGCACAAGATTTGTTGCTAAATAAAAAGTCGGGAATATTTGGTACTTTAAAAATAAAGTGCTACATTTGCGACTTGAAATTAAAACATAAAACAAAAAACTGCGTTTAAATTGCAAAACAATATGAGAAAACCATTATTAATGGCTGCTGCCTTACTAATTTCGGCAGTGGCATTCGGACAAAAAAAAGAACTCAAAGAGATTGAAAAACAAATCCGTAAAGGGGATTTGGCGACAGCTAAAAGTGGATTAAGTTCCATTAAAGGCTCAGTGGAAGGTACTGAATTTGCACCTCAGTTTTATTTCTTGGAAGCGCAAGTGAATGTGGAGGCTGCTAAGAAAAACGAGAATGTATTGCCTTCATTACAAGCGGCTTCTTCAGCTTTTGCTAAGGTAAGACAATTGGAAGGTGGCAAAGGGAAATATTCAGGACAATTGCAAACGTTAGCTGATGAGGCTATCAATATTGCAGCTAAGCAAGCGCAAGACAATTACGAGCGCAAAAGCTACAAAAATGCTTCTGTTGCTTTTGAACAAGTATACCGTCTTAGTCCGCGTGATACTGTATTTTTGTACAATGCGGCTGTAGTATCAGTAGAAGGTAAAGATTACGACAACGCTGTAAAACTTTATAAAGAGTTGAAAGACTTAGGTTATGACGGTGCTGAAACGCTTTATTTGGCTACTAACAAGCAAACTAAGAAAGAGGAAACTTTCCCTGATAAGAACCAACGTGATTTGATGGTGAAAGCGGGTACTCACGAAAATGCTAAAATAGAAAAAACGCCTTCAAAACGCGCTGATATCGTGAAGAATATTGCGTTTATTTACGTAGAACAAAACAAGACAGATGAGGCGTTAAAAGCTTTTGCTGAAGCCAGAAAGGCTTATCCTAAAGATGCTAACATCATTCTTGCTGAGGCGAATGTATACTTGCAGTTAGACAATAAAGAAAAATTCAAACAACTAATGCAAGAAGCTGCACAGCTTGACCCTAATAACGCTGACCTTCACTATAATATTGGGGTTATCAATATGCAACAAGGCAACAATCTTGAAGCTCGCAAAGCTTTTGAACAAGCGCTTAAAATTAAACCTAAATACGCTGATGCTACTTTGAATCTTTCGACTACTTACATCAACGAAGGAAATTCATTGGTTGAACAAATGAACGCATTGGGTAATTCGGCTGCTGATAACAAGAAATTTAACGAGCTTAGAGACCAAAAAGAAGGTTTGTTTAAAAAAGCTGCTGAAGTGTTAGAAAACTACGTAAAAGTTAATGGCAACGATAAGAATATCTTAGAACAGCTAAAGAGTATTTATGGTGCCTTGAGCGACAGTGCTAACTTCCAACGTATTAAAAAGCTACTTGGTGAATAATAATTAATTATAAACTGAATGCTAAAAGGTAACAGAACTCAACTCTGTTACCTTTTACTTTTTATAAAGATAAAAATGCGCTATTTTATAGAACTTTCTTTCTTTGGTAAAAACTATTACGGTTGGCAATTACAACCGAAAGCTATTTCAGTGCAAGAAGTTTTACAGAAGGCTCTTTCTACTATTTTGCGGACTGCTATAACAGTGGTGGGAGCAGGACGAACTGATAGTGGGGTACACGCTTCGCAAATGTATGCTCATTTTGATGTGGAAGAAGAGTTGCCTGCTAACCTCATTCACAGGTTAAACGCTTTTCTTCCCGATGATATTGCTGTTCATCATATATACGAGGTAAAAGCTAATGCTCACGCCCGATTTGATGCCTTAAAACGCACGTATCAATACCATATTAGTACTGAAAAAGACCCTTTTGCGTATGAATTTGCAATGGCATTCAGACACCGGCTGAATGTAGCAATAATGAATGAAGCAGCTCAAATACTTTTTGATTATACTGATTTTCAGTGTTTTTCAAAAACACATACCGATGTAAAGACGTATAACTGTAAAATATACGAAGCACATTGGGAAAAAGTAGGTAACCAACTCATCTTTACCATCACAGCCGACCGTTTTTTGCGCAATATGGTGCGCGCGATTGTGGGAACACTTATAGATGTAGGCTTACAGAAGCTTTCACTCACCGATTTTGAGGATATTATCCTTAGTAAGAGTCGGAGCAAAGCAGGGGCTTCGGTGCCTGCTTGTGGGTTGTTTCTCACTCATATAGAATACCCTGAGAACGTATTTGTTGAAAAAAACAACTAAATATTAGTATTATTCCAGAAGAATTACTACCTTTGCAAACTTTTAAAACAAAAACAGAAATGAAATATCTACAAAACAAATATTTAAAAATAGTAATAGCTGTGCTTATTATTGTTTGGGCAGTGTATCAGTTCACGCAGGGGAATATAGGCAATGGGATAGCGCTTATCTTTCTATCACTTATCCCTATTTTACTTTATTTTCGGAACGAATTTATATTGCTTACTTTCCTGCGTTTGCGCAAACAAGACTTTGCGGGAATGGAAAAATGGCTTGGTAAAATAGCTGACCCAGAGACTGCTTTATTGCGCAAACAACAAGGGTATTACAACTATATGTACGGCATTATCTATTCGCAAAAGAACCTCACACAAGCGGAAAAATACTTTCGCAAAGCCTTGCAATTAGGGCTTACGATGAGTTATGATGTAGCGATGGCAAAATTGAGCTTAGCCGGCATTATGATGCAGAAACGCAAAAAACGAGAAGCACAAGAACTTCTTACCGAAGCTAAAAAACTCGATAAGCAAAACTTGATGAGCGACCAAATAAAGATGATGCAACAACAACTCAAGAAAATTTAGAACACAAAAAAGGCTGTCGTTTCGGACAGCCTTTTTTATATTTTAGGTCTACTATTTTAAGCCTTTAAATACACTATCTTCTTGGTCTCGAAGAACGGTTCTTCGTAATAGCTACTGATATCGGTGAGTTCTGCTTTAGGGAAAGGCGCTAACTCTTCAGTAAGGTCGCCCCCTTTTAGGTAGAGAATACCATTAGGCAGGTCGTTTACAGAGGTTTTCTTGAACTTTCCTTTTACCCAAGGCACAAAATCCTTCATTTGAGTAACCGCACGGCTTACCACAAAGTCGAATTGGGCTTTTAATTCCTCAGCTCTGAGCTGTATAGCCGTTACATTGGTAAGATTTAAGGCTTTTACGACCTCTTGCACTACCTTTATCTTCTTCCCGATAGAATCGACTAAAGTAAACTGGCAGTTAGGAAACAATATAGCCAAAGGCACTCCAGGGAAGCCTCCACCTGTGCCTACATCTAATATTTGACTATCATCAGAAAACTGAATGCGCTTGGCAATAGCTAAACTGTGCAATACGTGTCGCTCGTAAAAATCGTCGATATCTTTGCGTGAGATGACGTTTATTTGAGCATTCCAATGCTCATAAAGCGGTTTGAGCTTTGCAAATTGTTCTTGTTGTTGCTCACTGAGTGAGGGAAAGTATTTGAGTATGATTTCCATAGTTGCTAAAAATGTATTACTTTTGCACCCGTTTTTATATATTACAATGAATTTACGAGCCTTATTATTTGTTTTTATAGTAAGTAGTTGCCTTTTGAGCTTTGCTCAAGAGCGCGACACTACCTACATTCAGCCTTATCCACAAGAAATATGGCTCAGAGCGTATACGCCTACCAAAATGCTTGTACTTACGCAGGGCGGGGAAACTTATTCGCCTAATTACCCTTTCAGTTTAGGGGTGGGAATAGGTTTGCGCAAGATATTAGGGCTTAATATACTCTATGCACAGGACTTATTCCGACTGAAAAACTCTACCAATCTAAGCACTCGTAGTATTGATATCCAAGCCCATAAATACGGCAAACGTGTATTAATCGACGCTTATGATTATACAGGTTTTTACATCGATAGAGGGAAAGGTAATTACGACCTCTTTCCTACCCTTTCTACCCAACAAATAGGGGTTGAAAGCACTTATGTGTGGCGCGCTGATAAGTTTTCGGCACGGGCGGCTTTTGAGCAGAGCGAACGTCAAGTGAAATCGGCGGGGAGTTTGCTCTTTGGCAGTGGTTTCTATTGGCATCGCATTGAGCCTGATGCTAAAACTGAAAATGTGAGCACTGAGGCTTTTGAAAACTTCCAAATAGGGGTTCACGTGGGCTATGGTTATTCGTGGGTAGCCAGTGAACACTGGTTGCTGACAGGCACTTTTATCGGCGGACTCAATTTTGGTAACCAAATGGACGTGCTCCAAAATTTCAATATCAAGGTCTACCCTACTTCTATGACGCGTTTCTCGTTTGTTTATCTCAAAAATGATTGGGCAATAGCCTTATCGGGTATCTTTAATAACAAATCGGTATATCCTACTGATAGTAAACCTATTCGCCTCATTACTCCCAGCTTGCAACTGTCGTTTACGAAACACTTTTACCTCAAGAAAAAGCACTTCCTCACCCGATTACCGTCCCTAAAAGCACGACCCAACCCTCAACAGAACGGGTAAAAATGAGATATTCACTACCGCCCTCCACAAGGCGGTATTTCTTTTTAATTTCTTCAACCGTTAGTGGATAATTTTTTGAAAGAATACAGTACTTACTGCCTTTTTTGAGTTCTTTAGGATTAATGGTACTCACCTGCAACACACGCCCTGCAAAAGGCATTTGTAGTTCTTCAGAGGTATACAGCTGTGTGTTTACGTCTAATTTCTCTATCCCAAATTCTTGCGCTATATAGTTAAATGCCCCCGATTTCAGCAAGGCATTGTTAGGAATGTACAAATATTGTTCAGGAGCGCTATACGCTACTTGAGTGGTATGCAAAGCCTCTTCAGCAAACTGCAAAGAGGGCTCTTCAGTTTCCAAATTCACACAGTGTATTCGTACTTGCTCTTCTCCTTTAGCCTCTTGTACTACCAAAACTTCCTTTACCTCATTGCGTACCGCTATCAAGTGAATGTGCGTAATCTTAGGTAGCGTGTGCAACAGATAACTGAGGTCTATCATAGGCGAGAGCTTGGTAAGCACTTTATCAGCTTTTTGCAACAATAGTGCTTGCAAGTCTAAGATGTTAGGCGAGAGGTCTTCTAACAGAAACTTCTTTTGTTTGTGAGCGTCACGCCGTGCGGGGTCTAAGTAAATAAGGTTGTAATGTGCTGTAGTAGTTTGCAAAAAATCTTCTGCATCGCTATTTACAAAAGAGGCTCTGCGACCTAATATCTGCCAATTGTGCTGTACTTTGCTGAGGAGCTCCTCGTTTTGTTCTACTAAGGTAACCTCTTTAAACTTTTCTGACAGGAAATAAGCATCAATGCCAAAGCCACAAGTGAGGTCTAAAAAGCGTTCGCCTTGCAAGCCTTGTGCTTTGTAGCGAGCCGTTGCCTCAGAAGAGGTTTGCTCTAAATTAAGCGTTTGCGGAAATAATATGCCTTCTTCAGCCAATAAAAAAGGCAACTTTTTAGTAGCGGTACGCCTACCTTCAATCTGCTCAACTAAATCTTTGTTTGTCAGACCCTTAAACACAGCTTTCTTGAGGAGCAATGTTGTAGTTGCCCCTTGATAATCCTTGATAAACTGTTGTACTTTCTCGTCTAACAAATTCATAGCGCGCAAAGATAGTGTATTTTTGTGAATGTCAAAGCCATTTTTTGCGTTTGAAGTAGAAAATCATCATTACTGATATGCCTATCATCACCAACCAAACTAACGGATATGCCCACCACCATTCCAATTCAGGCATATATTTGAAGTTCATACCATACACCCCTACAATAAAAGTAAGCGGAATGAAAATAGTGGAAATGAGTGTGAGCAAACGCATAATGTTGTTCATCTTGTTGCTCATTGCCCCCATATAGGTATCGGTGAGCCCCCAAAGAATATCGCGATAAGTGCTGAGGGTCTCCACAATTTGTACGGTATGGTCGTGGAGGTCGCGAAAATAGTGTTTGGTATCAGCTTCAATAAGGTGATGAGGGGTTTTCTCAATCTTGTTTACCACCTCTCGCGAGGGCACAATTGACTTTTGCAAGAAAATAGCACTCTTTTTGAGCAACTGTATTTCAGAAATCATATCTTCACGAGGGTGCGTAATGAGTTCGTCCTCAATTGCTTCAATCTTCTCACTCACCTTGTCCAAAATTACAAAATAATTATCCACAATAGCATCTAAGAGTCCGAATAGCAGATAGTCGGCAGTGCGTTTTCTCAGGGCTGTATCGGCATTTTGCAAGCGTTTGCGTACGGGTTCAAACACATCTTCGCCTTCACTCTCTTGAAAAGTAATGAGGTAGTTCTTGCCTAATAACAACGCTAAGTGTTCCGAGATGAGTTGCTCATCTTTGCCATAATACAGCATTTTGATGATCACAAGAATATGATCGTCGAGGATTTCCACTTTTGGGCGGTGTTCTGTATCCAACACGTCTTCCAAGAGCAAGTTATTCAACTGGGTATAGTTACCCAATTTTTTTACTTCCTCAATATTGTTCAACCCATTTACGTTAATCCACGTGATACGATTATCGGTAATAAGACTCAAAGCTTCGTCAGCTGATGTTACTTTTTTTATGGAACAAGAAGACTCGTTATAGCTCATCACCTCTATATTGATGGGCTTCTCTTTGTTACCGAAGTATACCAAACTACCCGCAGGCAAACCTACTTTTTTGGAGCGATTAGCCTTGCGTTTTTTCTTGACAGTAGGGGCTATATTTTTACTCATATATAGTTATTGTATTAATATATTGGTTATAAGTGTTTTTATTGTAATATTTTAAAGTTAAAATATAACTATAGAAACCAATACGAAACCGATAATAATTGTAATGAAAGCTTGTTACATTTGTTAAAACAAGCACTTAATACACTGATTATAAATATAGTTATACAAGTGTACGCGCAGTAAATAGATGCTTTGTAAAATAAGTGTTAAATAAATAGTTTATATTTTTAATGTAAATTACTTATATTCAGTATTTACTATCTTATAAAATACCCAACCTTGTTTACATTCTTCTTGTATTAGTGATAGTCCTACCGAGTTTAAAAAATGACTAAAATCTTCTGTCTTTTTTAGCTTAGGAAGGTAGTAACTAATCTTCGTATATTCACAAGCAATGAGAAAAGTACCTTTATCAGAAAGTATGCGTTTCACTTCTAAAAAAGCCTCTTTAAGCTCTTGCCAATGGAAGTGTGTTTGAAAAGCAGTAATCAAATCAAAAGTATTATCACCAAATGAGGTATTCCGAATGTCCTCTAACTGAAAAATAGCCCTTGTATGAAGTTTTTTCGCTTCCTTAATAGCTATTTCAGAGATTTCGATTCCCCAAACTTCACTATGAGGAAAATATTCAGTGAGCAATACTGTTGATTTACCATTTCCTACCCCTATGTCTAATATTTTTCGTGGAACTTTTGATGGTTTATAGAATTCCAATGCCCATTGTACCATTGGCATATAAACGCTATTGAAAAGCTTCATCATTATAACGCCTACAAAACCCGAAGGCTTTTTAGACTGCTGAACTAAGTAATAGAGTAAGAAAACTAAGAATAAAAGGATAAAGATTATTAAAAATACTATTTTCATTAGTTGTAAGGATATACTTTAGGGTTCTTGAAAGCTTCTATCAGTGAGGTTGCGTTCTCTGCTATTGCTTTATCTTCAGAAGTAGTGAAGCGTTCCAATAGAGAGATATTCGCTTCTAATAGTTCCATAATCGCTACGTGGTAATAATGGCGGTCTAACGATTTAACGAGCTTTAAAAACTCATCGTCCATTGTGCCATTATAAGTGTTGCTAAATAGTTTCTCTTTGTATGCTTCATATTTAGCGACTTTTCCTTTAGTAGTTTTAAACTCCTTAGCTTGTGGCGACTGTGAGCTGTAATTAGCTGCCTCAAAAAGCGTGTGCATATCGCGTAACAATATAGCTTTATCCGCTTTGTTCTCTTCCAATAAGGCAAGGTAAAACCTCATTCCCCAAGGCGAAAGTTTTATCAACCACGCTTGCGACTCAAAACTATCGATAAGGTTTTGATACTCTCTTTTAGTAGCCGAGCCGTCCAATATTTTCAGCAGACTTTGCTTTACTATATTGGCATTGGTTTCATAAGGTGTACCAAATCTCTGCCAAGGAAAATTCTCAATAAACTGTTGTAAATTCATTTGAGGTAATTTGTTAAAATCTTGTATCTTTTGAATAAAGCAAATGATCTATAGGTACCCAGTGCTTCCCTTCTCTGCGATACCATATTGTCAAATATTTGTCGTCTGAAGAAATATCCCACGTTACTTCTTTGATGAGAATATCACGCTCTTTAGCTTCTTTTTCACTGAAACAGTTGTATAGCCCCACTCTAAATTCGCTGATGATTCCATCTTGCAAGTCATTCATAATAAAAGTAACTTCACTTTTAGGGGGATACTTGTCTTTATAACGATTGAGAAAATCTTCGTAATTCAACTTTAGGCAGTCTACATAAGGTACAGGGGCTTTATCAGGCAATGACGTAATAGGAGGTTCTCCACCTGTGAGACGTTGCTTCTCCTCTACCCTATTTTCACAACTACAGAGCAGTAAAAGCAAAAGAATACTTGCAAAAAAATGTTTCATATAAATGTATTAGGAAATTACTTTACCAAAAGCTTCAGCATATTTGGTAGGAGTAAACTCAATAACCTGATAGCTCGCTATTTGGTGCTGATGAAAGGGGTCTTTAGCAATGATAGCCTCTACCTCTCCCCTACTGCTTGCTTTACACAAAATTATGCCCCCTACACGAGGTACTTGTGCTCCTGAAGCGATAAAATTGCCTGAAGCGTAATGCTCATCTAAATAAGCGCGATGCGCTTCTAAATGTTTTTCAACCTCTGAAAGGTCTTTTTGATACGTTAAAATAATGATATACATATTAGTCGTTAGTTTTTAGTCATTAGTCGTTAGTTTATGGTGTACTATTCGCTACTTGTAGCACTTTCCCGTTAAACACCTTTCCCCCATTCACAGCAAAATTGGCGATATAACGCGCCATTTGTTCGGGGGTGATATTGGCTTGATAGTCTGGAAAAGCCTCTGTGAGCATTTCGGTCTGTACCGCTCCTAAAGCCAAAGTGTTAAAAGCAATACCCCGCTCTTTGTACTCCTCTGCTAAGAGCTCCGAGAGGGTAATCAAGGCTCCTTTGGAAGAGCTATAAGCTGCCAATCCACCAAACTTTAAGCTCCCTTGTACCCCTCCCATACTGCTGATACTCACCACGTGGGCACCCTTCTGCATAAAAGGTAACACTTGTTGGGTAAGGCGTGCTACCCCAAACACATTCACTTTATAAACCTCCTCAAAATCGGTGCTCGTAAGCTCTTCAAAAGGCTTGTTGATGAGTTTTCCTGCATTGTGAATAAGAATATCTACGCGCCTCCATTGTTGCAAGTAATGGGTTACAGCCTCTAAATCTTCCTCTTGGGTAATATCAAAAGGAAAGCAATGAACGTTAGGCAACCCAAGTGCCTCTATAGAAGCAGTATGCCGCGAAAGGGCTAAAATGTTATGCCCTTCCGCAGCCAACTGTTGTACCAGCGCAAAGCCTATGCCCCTACTGGTACCTGTGATGATGATATTTTTCATATTATCCTAAAAAGTGAGTTTCTCCAATAAGGAATAAGACAAGATAGCCTATCGCCATACTTATAAGTCCCACAATAAGTCCCATTTTTAGCATATCGCTTTGTTTTACCAAGCCTGTAGAGTAGGCAATCGCATTTGGCGGTGTAGAAATTGGTAAGCACATCGCTGAGGATGCTGCCAATGCTATCCCTATAAGCACGGTGGAAGTACCACCTATCACACTCAAGTTATCGCCCATTCCTTTGCAAATGGTTACCAAAATAGGAATTAACAAAGCGGCAGCCGCTGTATTTGATATAAAGTTGCTGAGCAAATAACAAATAGCACCTGAAGCAATAAGTATTAAGATAGGTGACCACGAACCAAATGGAATACTTTCAATGGCAAGGTCGGCTAAGCCTGAATCGTTCATACCTAAGCCTAATGCAAAACCACCCGCTACCATCCAAATCACACTCCAGTTGATGGATTGTAGGTCTTTGGCAGTAATAACCCCCGTAGCCGCAAAAACGCCCATAGGCACTAAAGCCACCGTATTGGCATCAACGCCTGTTACATCACTGGGTATCAACCACAAAAGAATAGTAAGGATAAAGGTACCACTCACTACCCACATACGCCAACCTTTGTGTATGTTGCCCAAAATGTGCAAGTTAATTGTCTTTTGAGTGAAAGGGAAGAATTTCAAGATAATTCGCCACGAAATGAAGAGCAACAAGAGCACTAAGGGGAACATAAACGCCATCCATTCACCGAAATCAACGCCCATATTGAGTCCCTTAGGATCGTTAAGAGCTTGTAGCGCAATAGCGTTAGGAGGCGTACCGATAGGGGTAGCCATACCTCCTAAGTTAGCCGCAATTGGGATACTCATTGTGAGTGCTGTACGTCCTTTACCATTGGCAGGCAAAGCCGCAAAAACAGGTGTGAGAAAAGTGAGCATCATCGCTGCCGTGGCTGTATTGCTCACAAACATCGAGAATACCCCTGTAATGAGCAAAAAGCCCAACAGCACATTCTCGCTTTTGCGCCCGAAGGGTCGTATCAAATTCTTGGCGAGCAATACGTCTAAGCCCGATTTGGTAGCGGCAATAGCTAAGAAGAAACCGCCCAAGAAGAGCATAATCACAGGGTTGGCAAAAGTAGCCATAATCTCCTTACTGCTGAGGAGCTTGCCAAACACCTCATTTTCTTCTCCTTTGAAGAAAAACAGACTGTGATTTGAGACCGTCAAACACATCAAAGTGATGATTGAAAGTGAAGTAGCCCACGATGGAATAGCCTCGCTAATCCACATCAAGGTGGCAAATACAAAGATAGCGATAATTCGCTGGTGTATTACTGTAAGTCCGTTGATATGAAATACCTCAATAGGTAAATTCCACACCACAGCCGTAATAATCAAGATGCACACAAGTGCAATAAGGTGCTTCTTTTCGAAGCGATTCGTCATTACATTTTCTAATTCTTTAGACATAATATTTTGGTAAGTTTAAAAAGTTATTAGCGTGTTATATTTTAAGTGACAAAAGTACAGAAAAAATAATAACCTACCAAAGAAAAACAAAAGTTTTTTATTTCTTCTAAAGTCATTTTATTACACTTACTTTTTCAGGTTTATCAATAGGAATTCTTAGTCGTAAGCCAAGCTCAGAACCTGCAATTATACAGTTCGAATCCTCAAAATAGACTTCTTTAAAATACTCGCTATTGTCCAAAAACAGAAACCACAAAGGCGCTTGACTCTCTTTGTCAATAACATAAATAAAGCCATCGCCTTCCCAACTAGTTTCTCCTCCATAAACTGTATATTGAGCATTTTCAGTTATAACTTGCGGATAAAGATTAGCTACACAATCTTCTTCGTTATAATCAAAATAACTATCCAAAGTTGTTTTACACAATATTCTTAGGTGATACTTCTGCTCAATCCATTGCCCTCCCAAAACAAGCATATCGCCATTAGGGTAACTAATAGATTTCACAATAGGATAAATGTACTCCTCTAAAATATGTTTAACACGTGGGTGCATATCATTCATTAGCTTACAGGTATTAAATGAAAGTACAAAGTTAAGAAGAAAATAAGTAATTGACAAAGAAGCAACAACAATTTTTACACCACACACCTATTGTTGTCCCAAGATTATCAAACGATGAACGAACAAATACCGAAGGAATAGCGAACCTCCATCAGCTCTACATCGGCTCTACATCGGCTCTACACCGAACTCATAGCGAAGGAACAGCGAACAAATACCCAAAGTATAATATGGCAAACGCTAACATATTCGCTAATTTCTAAATTGTCTAATAAGCCTCGCTAAATCTTCAGAGAGATTAAATTTAAGCAGAAACAATACACTTACGCCTCCCACCAACACTGATTTTAAGAAGATATTTACCAGCGGGTGAAACGAAAAATCCCAAAAGAAGAACCCTACAATGGCTACTGCACCAAAGAGGGTGGTCTGAATGGTTGCTTTATTAAAAGGCTGCAAGCCGTATTTGCGATATACAAAGGCTGCCTTAAGTAAGTTATACGAAGTAAAAGCCAAAAGAGTGGCTAATCCTGCCCCATTGATACCGTAAAGGGGAATAAGCCACATATTCATCAAAACGGTGCCAATAACCAAAAAAACGCCCAAAAAAAGCACGGTGCGATAGTAGGGCGAATTGAGCAACACGGCATTGTTGAACCCCATAAAAGCATCACTTAACTTCACTACCGACACGATGATGAGCACCGCAAGCCCCGCGCTGTAATCCTTATCGGGCAACAAAGCGTAACACTGCTGGGCATTCACAATAATAAGCACGCAAATCACCATACTCACAAAATAAGTGTTTACCGTACTGCGTTTGTACAAGTCGGCGAGCTCTTGGGGCTTGTTTTGGTTCATAAACTGCGCCGTCAGCGGACTCACTATCTGATACATACTCCTATACGGAATGGCAATCACCGTGGCGGTGAAGATAGCCACGTTGTACACGGCAATTTCACTTATAGGCAGGTATTGGTTCAGCATAAACTTATCGATATCCATCAATACCGATGCTACCGACCCCGATAATATCACAAACAGACTGTACAAGAAGACTTCTCGCCTATTTTTAGGCAATCCCCAAGCAAATTGCGGACGACGGATATAAAAAGCAGACATAAACATCAGTAACATACGCAAGGCATACACCCAAAACACGCCCCACATCAGTTGGTGAAAGTCAATCAGCTGAAAGTAGATAGCCAGTAGCAGCATCATCACCCCTACCCTGTGGAATACTTCTTTCAAAAAGTTGCCAAAGACGGTTTTCAGTTGTACGCGCGTCCACGCATAAGCCATTTCAAAGTAGGCCATCGTTACAGAAGTGAGGAAAATGAGCAAAACGTAATCGCGCACTTCTTCATTCTTAGCCGAAAGCCATTGTGCAATAGCTTCATAGCTAATAGCGCCAATAATTGTGGCGGGTACAATCACCCAAAGAGGCAAAAAGCACAACATCAAGTTGAATTGCGCTTGCTCTTTCTTGTCTTGATAAGCGGTATAGTAACGAATGAGGGTATTGTGCACCCCAAAAGCGATAAGCGGAGAGAGAATGGTAGCGGTGGAAGTAACATAGCTCACCAATCCGTACTCGTTTTTGGAGAGGAAGTAAGTAAACAGGAAAAGGGTGTTCAGTGCCCCTATGGCAAAGCCCAAATAGGTAGCGAGCACATTCTTAAACGATTGACGGAGCACTATCCCCATAATTATCCTATTTTAAAGTTGAATTTATTTTCAAAAAACGATTGCCATTCGGGAGCGTGTTGTACTCCTAATTGGTAATAATGAGTTGCCCCTTCGGCATCGCCTACGCCCTGATATGCCAAAGCGATACGATAGTAATTTTCTAACTCGTGCGGATAGATATGAGCCACATCGGCGATGATGGGGAGCGCATCTTTGTACTTTTTGGTAAGCAACATCAGGTCTATCCACTCTATGAGGGTAGTATACGAGTAATCGCCGTTCTGTACTGCCTTTCTGTAGCCGTATTCCGCTTCTTCGAGGTTGTGAAACTCGAAGTAATTCAGCTCGGCATAGCGTCGCCAGTAGTAAGGTTCGTTAGGTTCAAAAGTAAGCACCTTCAAAAGGTATTTTAAAGCTTTGCTGTGGTTGCGTCGCAAGTAATAGAAGTCGGCTAAGGTAATCCAAGCCTTGTCCAACTGAGGATCTTCGTGGGTAGCCCTAAAGTAATACTCTTCTGCCTTGGCATCGTTGCGCATTTTCTCGTAACAACGCCCAATATGCAAGAACGCCAACGCCGAAGGGTCGTCTAAAGTAAGGGTAATCTTGTAGTTTTCAATCGCTTTATCGTAGTCTTCCATCATTTCGAGCACACGAGCTTTCTCAAAGTAGGCACCTGTGAAAGTATCATCGCTGATGATGGCAAAATCAAAACAACGGAGCGCATTTTTGTGGTCTCCAGTAGATAAATACAGCTTGCCGAGGTAATACCAAGCCACCTCACAATAAGGATTTTGGTCTAAGTAATCGTTTATAAAGGCTGTAGCCTCTTTTACCTCGCCCAATACCTCATAACAGAACACCAATTGTTGCAAAGCGGTGTAATCTTGAGGGTCTTCTTGTAGACATTTGATAAAATAGCTTTTAGCATTGGTATAATCCTCAATATAAAGGTATTCCATTGCCATTAGAGCATAGATATTTGCCACATCATCGGTGAGTGTGGAGGCGTATTGCAAGAGTTCAATAGCTTGCTGATGTTTGTTCATCTTAGAATACAAATTTGCCTGCTGCGTATGCACTTCGGCGTTCATAGGTTCTATGACCAACAGCTCATTGAGGAGTTCCGAAGCCTCTTCCAAGCGGTCTTCAAACACCAATTGTTCTGCGTTTAGCAATTTCAATGAGGAAGCATCGGGATGTTGCGACAACCCGATTTCTAAGGCGCGTTTTGCCTTGCTAATACGCCCGTATTCTAAGTAATATTCTATGATTTCCTCAAATTCGTCCACGTCAAAAAAGAGAATATTATTCTCTTTGAGCATCGCTTCGAATTTGTTTACGGCATAATTTTCTTCTTCTGGTAACATCATATTAGGTAAGAGGTATTTTTACAATCTTCTATTTTTAAGTTCGCTATTTATTCTCTTTTACACCTATAAAAATATCTACTTCGGAGGTATCACCTTGCTGAGACTTCTCGGTGTAGCACTCATAGTCGTATATATAAGTGCGATTGAGCGTGGCGTCGTTGTCCCAGATATGTTGCCACATCGCCCCTACTGCTTGAGGCATTGTGCCTTTGGCTACAAACTTTTCAAAAGTTTGTTCAGGGAATTCCCTGCCTTCTAAGCCGTCGGGAATCGTGCTGAGCGTGGTAACTTCTACTCCTATTATACAAGTATAAGGCTCGGTATAGTCCTTTTGGTAATCGGTGTAGATGCTGTAAATGGCATCGCTTACCTTATTGGGTATTTTTGCCAAAATTTGCTCGCTAAAAAAGCGTTGCCAAAGGTTTCCTATGTCTTGCATCGCTTGTCCGTTCTGATTGGTAGTGCGTACACTAATTCCTATGATTTTCATTTTCTTTTTATTTAAATAGTTTTTAATAAATTCTTTTTAACTTCTTACAAACTTGCCGATACTCTCTAAAAGTTAGTTTTTTTACCTACGAAATGCAATCCGAAGAGCAAATTTGTGTTACTTAATGATGTGTTTTCTCTTTAACAACAAAAGATATAGGTAGTATAAAAGAAAAATCCCTAATATGACTACATCATATATAGAGGTTTGCTCCCCTAATAATTGCCAACGCTGACGAAAGCAAAAGGTATAAACATCTAAAAGCAACATTGCTACAAGTGCGCACATCATTATAGAAGTGGCGACCTTTTTGCGAAACAACAACACCGTAATAACACTTATAGGAGGCAAGAATACGGTAATACCGAATAAAATAGCTAATGCCAAAGGATAATTTTTGAAATAAATCAGTCCTCCTGCTCCAAAATGGCTACCTATATAGACTTCGTCGTAGGTCATTGTATGACAAAAATCATTGATACCTACGCAAGTAATCAGTAAAAATAATACGCTAAAGATCCAAATAGTAATATTCTTTGTCATTTTCTTTTTATTTAAATAGTTTTTAATAAATTCTTTTTAACTTCTTACAAACTTGCCGATACTCTCTAAAAGTTGGGGTTTGTCTTCCAAAGCGATTTTAGCGATGGCGTAAAACTCGCGTACCCACTTCTCGAAGGCGGCAAAAGCGGCGTCTTTGTCCTTCGTTGCCTGCTGACTCTCACCTCTTTCGAGGGTATAAGTGGCTTCGGCTTGCTTCACAGCGGTGAGGGCGGTGAGCTGGGCATCCACGTGCTCAGCAGTGATTTTAAGTTTGTTGAGCGGGGTGAGCAAATCGGGTTTGGCTTTGAGCTCTTTGTAGAACGCCTCGATGTCTTCAATGAGTTTGCTCGTGCGCAAAGGCGTCATACCCTTGATGTGGAGGGCGGTAAGGATTTTAGGCTCCTCTTTGTAGATGATTTTAGCCTTCTTACGGTCGGTAGTGTAAGTGTTTTTAAAGGCTTCGAGCTTTTTGGAGAACTCGTTATAGGCGAGAGCTTCCTCGGAGGTCTCGCGCTTGTTAGTTTCGTACATCTGGGCGGCGGTATCGTATAGGGCTTTGCCTTGTGCGATTTCCTTATCGCCATAGCCGTACTCAGCTAATTCCTTTTTTAGGACATCATTCTTAGAAATATTCTCAAAAATGAAGGAATAATTCTTGAATTTCTCGAATGAAATGTGGAATCTAATCATAATTCTAGTATTTTTAATTATTTTTGATGTGTTATTACTTAATTTTGTATTGCCAATGCTTTATTTTGCACTGCCTGTGCTTAATATTGGGTTGCCTGTGCTTAATATTGTTTTGCCTACACTTTATTTTGTACTGCCTGAATACAATATTAGGTTGCCTGTGATTGATTTTGCAATGCCTATACTTAATATAGGTTCTACAAATTATATTAGTTATACAAACAGTTTAGGTTGCTTATATGGGGCAATGCGATTATTAGCAAGTGTTATATATTCCTGCGAAATATCAAAGCCTATGTATTTTCTATCAGCTTTTAAAGCTGATATTGCCGTTGTACCACTTCCCATAAAAGGATCTAATATAATATCTCCCACAAATGAGTAAAGTTGAATAAGTCGGAAAGGTAATTCTTCAGGGAAAGGTGCAGGGTGTCCTATTTTCTTAGCACTTACTGCATTCATTGTCCAAATAGATTTTGTCCATTCCATAAATTGTTCTTTAGAAATGGTGTTTTCCTTTTTACCTTTTTCACGTTTGTATTCTCCTTTTGAAAATACTAAAATATACTCGTGGACATCTCTTAAAGTGGGGTTTGCTGCGCTCTGCCAACTTCCCCAAGCAGTTGATGGGCTAGCACTTGCTGCCTTATTCCAAATAATTTCACCGCGCATATTAAAGCCTATTTCTATCATCATTTTTGAAATATAATCAGATAGAGGAATATAAGGCTTTCTTCCTAAATTAGCCACATTAATACAAGCTCTACCTCCATTAACTAATACGCGATAGGTTTCGGTGAATACATTTTTAAGCAAAGTTAGATATTCACTCAATGAGAGATCATCATCATATTCTTTTGATACATTATAAGGAGGAGAAGTTATCATTAAATGTACTGAATTATTGGGAATACTACTCATATTCTCCGAGCTACCCAAAATAATACTATTTTCTAAATGAGCAGGGAAAATATTTTCATTTTTATCAAGTACTTCTTTTTCTTCTAACTCTTTATATAATTTAGAATTATAAAACTTAGAGCTGTCGTGATTTATTCTTCCACTTGTTCCGAAAGCACTTGTTTGAGTTCCGTTTTGCCTTTTCATATTTTTATTTTTGGATAAGTGATAAGAATTTTTCAGCCTTAAGTATATCGGATTTTTCTTTACTAGCTATAGTGATTATTTCTCCTAGTTTAGCTTTTGGTAACATTGAAGAGAAATAATTCATATCATTATCTGTAAGACCTTTACAGAAGCTAGCAAGTTCTTCATAAGAGAAAAATGTTTGGAATCCTTTTTCAGGTGAATTTTTCAAAAAATCACCTTTTATATTTGGATTTAATGAAACAAATCCTTGAACTACTCCAGATTGTTTTAGAAAATCTACTTTTTTAATGTAACTTTGTGTAATTGGTGAGTTTCCTATTATTAAAATAGGTATTTTTGTAGAAGCTATACCCGAAACTCTGATATTTATAGATTTTCCAATAGCTTTTAACATACTATCAGAACGTAGTAAAGAAGGATTTCCCTGATGTGTGTGATAATCTCCTATACAAATTATATCATCAATATTTTTATATTGATAATTAGATACTACACTCATTTTAATTTCACAAATGAGTTTTATATTTTCTGCTTTTTGCTGTACTTCATTTGTTGTACAGAAAGCTAAATCTGCGCTAGTTTGTCTTGATAGCCCTAATTCCTCGCAAACTACACTATTTACAGCATATAAGTTTAAACTTTCTGCTATGGGAGCAAAAAAATCTCTTGCCCATTTCTCAGTAAAATTCCCTATTAAAGAATTTCTACTTTGTAAGGCTTTCCCTTCTGCACTTTCTCCTTTAGGAGCATAGGCATACTTACCTGATTTTAAACTATAAAAGAGCTGTTCAGGAGAAGCGAAACTTTTTAATGCTTCTTTAAAAAATTGTACTTCTACTTCGCTGTTCCAAAAATCCATTTGTGTCTTCATTTTTAATTTTATTATTTTAATTTGTTCTCTAAAAGTTACCTTTATGACTTGAATCTACCATTAATTACTGAAAAACACCCTGACAAAGGTCATTTAAATTACCTTTTGTGCTTCGACCTTTGTCAAAGTGCTGTAAAAGTATTACAAAAATGCCTGTGCGGCTCACATTAATTGCCTGTGCGGCTCGCACCGTACATTTTTTCTCTCAGTTCGTGAATGTTTTTGTCGTCCATATACTCATCAAAGGTCATATAGCGGTCTATGATACCACTAGGGGTAAGCTCGATGATACGATTGGCGACGGTTTGTGAAAATTCGTGGTCGTGGGTGGTGAATAACACCGTGCCTTTGAAGTTTTTCAGCGAGTTGTTGAAGGCGGTGATGCTCTCCAAATCCAAGTGGTTGGTGGGTTCGTTGAGCATAAGCACGTTGGCGCGCAACATCATCATACGGCTGAGCATACAGCGCACTTTCTCGCCTCCCGAAAGCACTTTGCAGTTCTTGAGGGCTTCCTCGCCACTGAAAAGCATCTTGCCCAAGAAGCCACGCACGTACACTTCCTCGCGCTCTTCCTCTGTTTTTGCCCATTGGCGCAACCAATCCACCAAAGAAAGGTCTTGAGTGAAGAAATCGGAGTTATCCACGGGCAGATAGGACTGCGAGGTGGTGATGCCCCACGCAAAAGTACCCGTATCGGGCTTGAGATTGTTGTTCAGTATCTCATAGAAGGCAGTGGTGGCGCGTGAATCCTTAGAAATCACGGCTACTTTATCGTCTTTGGCAAGGTTGATGTCTACATTTTGGAACAATACCTGTCCGTCGATAGAAGCAGCGAGGTTTTCCACGTGTAGGATTTGGTCGCCAGCCTCGCGGTCGCGTTCGAAAATGATGGCAGGGTAACGACGAGAGGACGGTTTGATTTCCTCGATATTGAGTTTCTCCAACATCTTCTTACGAGAGGTTGCCTGCTTTGATTTTGCCACGTTGGCACTGAAGCGCGCGATAAATTCCTGTAACTCTTTGGCTTTCTCTTCCGCCTTTTTGTTCTGTTGCGCACGCTGACGGGCTGCCAACTGACTACTTTCGTACCAGAAAGTATAGTTACCCGAATAATGATTGATTTTCCCGAAATCAATATCCGAGATATGAGTACAAACAGCATCGAGGAAGTGGCGGTCGTGGGATACCACAATCACCGTATTGTCATAGTTTGCCAAAAAGTTCTCCAACCAGCCAATGGTCTCAAAGTCAAGGTCGTTCGTAGGCTCGTCCATTATGAGTACATCGGGATTACCAAAAAGTGCTTGCGCGAGAAGTACTCGCACTTTGAGTTTGCCGTCCATTTCGGACATTAGGGTATAGTGCATATCTTCGGTGATGCCCAAGTTGGAGAGCAGGGCGGCGGCATCGCTCTCGGCATTCCAGCCGTTCATCTCATCGAACTGTATTTGTAGCTCACCAATGCGTTCGGCGTGCTCATCGGAATAGTCGGCATAGAGGTCGTCCATCTCTTTTTTGATTTTGGAGAGGACTTTATTGCCCATAATCACCGTGTCGAGCACAGTGTAATCGTCGTAAGCGTAGTGGTCTTGTTCAAGCACCGACATACGCTTGCCCGGTTCGAGGATCACGCGTCCCGAAGTAGGTTCTTGCTTGCCTGAAAGGATTTTGAGGAAGGTAGATTTCCCTGCCCCGTTGGCACCGATGATGCCGTAGCAGTTGCCCTGCGTAAAGGTAACGTTTACCTCGTCAAAAAGGACACGTTTGCCGAATTGTACTGATAAATTGGATACTGATAACATTGTTAATGATTAATGTTTAATGATAAATTAAAGGTCTACGGTAAAAATAGTATTTAGTTGGTTCTTCAAAGCATATTTATAAAAATCTAATACCCCTTTGCTCCAACTCAACAAGTAGTTAAGTTCTTCCTCATTTTTAGTATATGAGTAGTCTGAGGGAATTTTGTCAAAATTCTTTTTGATAATCTCTTGTAGATTATTCTCTTCAAGATAGTCTACAATTTTTTGAATATTATCAAGGTCATTCACAAATATTACACAATCATTATGATCTAATAATAAATAACCTCCAAAAACAATATTAGGAGCTATTCCTTCTTCTTTGTACCAATCACCCTCACAAAGACAATAGTGAATGCCTTCCCACGCTTTATCTATCTGATAACTTTTGGGTGTACCCAAGAGATTTTCTTCAATAGTGTTGAGCATATAAGCATACATCTTGTCATCATCTTGTTCTGCAATAGCATCTACCTGCTCATCACTAAGTGCATAAAAAACGCCTAATCGTGCCATAATATATTTTTATTATTCGTCTCGGTTATATAAAATTGTTAAGTAAGCACTTGCTTCCATATTATCCAAAATAGGTTTCGGATTATAGATAAAAGTTTTGGTTTCTTTTTTAGGATTATTCTCATTCTCTTCAAATACATTTCCTCCCATAGTGGTTTCCAACTTATTGGTGCTCAAATTAAAACTCACTATAGTTTCCTCTCCAGTACTCCTATCAAAACTATTGGTTTCCACTCCAATAAGTTCAAAATGGCTATTCTGGTATCTGAACACATACTCTACATTGGTAATATACCAAGAGCCTGCTGAAAAGAAATATTGAAAATTCAGTCGTAAGGTATTGTTTTTTATGTTTATATCACCTTCCCCTAACGGATCTAATAGAGAAGAATTTTCTTTTGGAGGCTCTATAAACCCTTTATCATTCTTAGCGGCTAATTTGTAAATACCATTTTCCTGTTTGAATAGTACCAAAAGAGCCCTTGGGTTGGTATTCAACGTATCATTATATTCTGTAACACTTATATTATTAGGATTTTCTTGTTCTACAATAAGAGCTGTATCTGTTAAGCCATCTTTGTTGAGATCTCCATCTACTTTCATTATAGCAGACCAATGTTTAGGCACAAAATCTTCCATTTTATTTCCTTGTTCAGGAAAATCAGTCGGATATTCTTCTGTTACTGAGGTAATTGATTCTTCATCTGTTGTTGAAGTAACAAGTTCATTGGTATCAATCACATTAGCATCCTTTTTCTTAGATAAGAAATTACAAGAACTTCCTAATAGGAAAAGAGATAGAATACTAAATAGAAATAAGACTTTTCTAAAAATAATAAATTGCATAGCGATCATATTTTCTGCAAAAGTACACAATATTTGTAAGATATGGAAATAGTTGTGATTCTAAAAGAAAATTATTCTCTTTGTTCTCTCTCTATTTTTCTTACGAAACGCTCTAGTTCTTTGCTTTCATAAAAATCAAAACAACTATAAATGATACTGTTTTGAAGATTTTTATAATCAATAAATTATTTTTCTGCAGTGATTATTAGTGCCATTGATTTTTCCTTATCAAAAGGGTCTTTTTTGAAATTACCATATAAGTTGATGGCTTGAAATCCTATTTGAGTAAGCCATTGGATAAGTTCGTCAGCAAAAATAGGCTGTAATAATTCCTCATTTTCTATAGTATCGTCTAAAATAGTCTTGAAACGAATTTTTCCTTCCTTATTGAGATAGTAAAATCGCTCAAACTTCACCTTATCGTTGGCTATCAGGGGGAGATTACCGAGGTAATCGTCTTGTTGCTGGGCAAAATATTTTTCAAAATTGACCAATTGCAGGACAAGTTTACCCCCTTGGGTGAGTTGTCCATAAGCTTTTTGCAAAAAGAGCTGTACAGAGGCCTTACTATCCAAATGTGGTAGCGTATTACCGGTACAAACAATGTTATCAAAGGTGGAAAGTTCGTCAATAGTAAGCATATTACGTTGTTGTATGTTAACGCCCTTTTCAGCAGCTTTGGCAATCAGTCGCTCACTGAGGTCGATAGCGGTAACTTCGTATCCTTGTGAGCTTAGGTAAGTGGTAAGATTGCCCGTAGCAGCACCTACATCAAGGACAGTATGCCCTCGAAGTTCATCCACAAAAAATGTTTGGTGAGCTGGAGATAGTGGAAAGATAAAGTCGTATTTTTCTGCAATTTCGTTATAGAATTTTGACATAATGATGAATGACTAAAGATTAGTAATTAATGGTATAGAAACACTTAATTTATAGATATTTCTATATTTAGAAATTTCTTTTTTGTTTTCTATGTTCAAACTTTTGTTTTCTTCCAATGAAGGATAAATGATAAGACAATCTATCAATTTATTTTCTTCTATTTTAAACTCATTGTAGACTGCTTCTAAACGTGCATAGCCACTTACTTGGCGGATGTCGTCTATATCTCTGCTATCTTTATAAATAGGTTTATACTTGGCATCAATGACCATTTTGTATTCTGGAGTGTTGAGCAAAAAATCTAATTCGGTATAATCGGCAATAAAATGATAGAGTACCTCTTTCCTACCTCCAAACTGTTCTTGTAGCTTTTTATAGACATATAACTCAAATAGTTTGGGCATATCTATCCAAAAAGGCGGAATAGCTACTTTTTGTTGGGTTGTTTCGGTAATATTATACGAAAAACGCTTTAAGATATGCTTTCCGATGCGAATAGCTTCCTCATATTCTTTGAAAAAAGTATTGGTAGTAAGTTTTTTGAGGTTTTCTATATTAATTTCTTCTGAAATCAACTCAAAATATGGACTACAATAGGTAATCAATTTGCGAATTGATTTGTCATTACCTGCAAAATAATTAGGATGTGTATTCTTAAAGCTGATGATAAACTGCAAGACTTTCTTTAAGAATCTATTTTCGAGGTTATCGTACCCAAACTCCTGATATTGACAAACGTGAGCCGTCAGTTTGTTCTTAAAGACGTTCTGTTTCAGCTGTTTCCCGAGCTGTATTTTGCCTTTGATACGACTCTGAAGGTTTTCCTCCACCTTGTAGTACGATTTTTTGAGTCCTTTGCGGACAATGCGTTTCAGGAGCAAGAGAAATTGCGCCATTAGGAAAGGAGTAAGCGCGTCTTTTTGTTGTTCAATAGCAATGAGAGGTTCTTCCCAATAGATTTTGAGTAGGTCTTGCGTATGCCTTGCCTCTATATCAGCAATATAGATATCGAGGAGCATTTTCAGAAAGTCGATTTCTACTTCCGCCTCTCGGTGATTCATCTTGGGGGTAACATACACATACTCGTCACCCGCTAACCAATCTACCCCTATGTAATAATTGGTTTTGAGGGTAATAGACTCCTCGCTTACCCATAGTGAGAAAGGAAAAACGGCTTCCCCTCTTTCCGTTTTGAACACTCTCACCTGTTTTGTTTTGAGCGCTTCAAACAGAAGAGTGTCCTCTGTGCCAAGGATATGTTCTTTATGCTCAGATAGATGAATCGCCATTTAAACAGTGATTAAGGAGTTTATAGTACTTTCAATATCTTGTCCTACGAGGATACCATCTTTCACGTATTCGAGTAAAATAGGCTTGATTTCGTATTCCCAACGGATATTGATAGGAGTTTTATCGGTAATGAAGTACGAATGACCTAATTGCACGTCCTCTTTTTTGAACTCAGGCGATAGATTGGTATTGAACAAGTTAGTTACTTTAGCAAATAATTCACTTTCAAACTGGTCTCCTAATTCGTTTGTCAGGTCTTTTGGCAAGACATTTACAAAGGCAAAGCGACGGCGAATGGCGTAGTCAATATGCCCTACGGAACGGTCGGCCGTGTTCATCGTACCAATGATGTAGAGATTAGGAGGCAAAATAAGTTGGTTATCCTCCTCTACAGCATACATACTTTCCACGGCTTCCCCACGATATTCTAAGGCATAGATCAATTCCCCGAGCACTGAAGAGAGATTGGCTCGGTTGATTTCGTCAATGATAAGGATGTAGTTTTTAAGAGATATTTTTTCTGTTGTAATAGGAGTATAAGTTTTCTTAAACTCATAGAACTTCTCTACAATTCTTAGAAAATAGGAAGCGTGTTGTCGTGCTTGACCTCCTATACTTGTTAGTTTGGTAACACTTTGCCTATCTTTTACTCCGGACTCTATAATTCGTTTAATTTCTGCATAGTTCATATTTAAGCCTCTGCTGTGAACTTCCCAATTATCGCCTTTGTATTTAAAGCGTTTGTCATCAGCATCAAATAGGTATACCGAATCAGTAAGAGGATATTTATAATCTTCACTTTGCGCCAATTCCTCTTTGATATGGTCAATAAAAGCATTGAAAACGTCTTGTTCTTTCAAAGTTTGGTTGCTTTGCTGAGCCTTATTGTAGTTTTCTAAAGCTTTCTCAGCAAACTCCGCTAACACTTTATTCTCAGCGGTATAGACAATCCCCTCGCCTGTTTCATTAGGCTTAGCAACAATACCCCTTACGAAATCCTCATACGAATAACTGGGGTGAAACTGAATGAGTTTGAACTGTTCATTGCCTTCCAAACTGGCATCTTCCCCTAAACCTAAAAGCTGTTTAGCAATGCGTTTAGCTTCACGAGTTTTACCTGTCCCTGGAGGACCTTGTAGGATGATTTGAGGTTTGTAGTGAAGAAGGTCAATAATCGTAGGTTCAATCGTTTGATTTGTCATATTACTTTCTATTTTTTCAAATTCTTTTTTGTATTTCTTTTCAAAAACATACGCTCTGAAATAGCTATTGTCGTAACTTTTAGGGTAAGTCCCCTTATCAAGTGCTATCTCTTCTTTGATAGCATTCTTAATATCAGAGTAATATGTTTCAATGTGTTGTAGGGTTCCTTGGTAATAAAGAAAAGCATTGTTAGGTCTTTCAAACTCTTCCCTTCTTAGTTTTGGAATATCTACTTCCCTTCCTGTAATAAAAAGAAATTCTTTAGCACTTACACTTAAACAAATTCTCTTTCCTATGTGATAACGAAGTGATTTTTCATCTAATCTAACACTGAATACTTGATTATCGGTGTCTTCCAATGTCAAATCCTCTATAATATTTCCTAATTTATAAAAGAATACTGATGCCCAATGCTTAGGAATCTTATCCAATACATTTCGAAATACTCTTTCTGAAGAACTTGTCATATTCTGGTACACAATATCCTGAGCTAATAGCAAAGGTTCATCAAGACCTTGTGGAATAAAGTTGCTCGTGAGTTGCTGTAATGTCGGATTATTGAGATAAGGTGTAATTTCGGTCAGTAACTCAATATAATGAGCGTATCTGTGTTCTTTTCGAGGAACTTCTCCTAAATACTCACATAACTTAGTATAAATATCCTTTTTATAAAAAGTATGTTCATTAGGAAACTTCATCGTCAGTAAAAAAGAAAGAGTGCGCTCGTCAATTTTTGTACTGAAATTTGTATTACTTTTCTCTTTTAAGTCGTCAATAATATTTTCAATGAAAGTCCTACAGCTTCCTAATTTGCTATAGAAGTCACCAACCCCATAAACAATCTCAAACAATTCCTTTAATTTCGTTGGATAGTTTTCTCCTAACGCTTCCAATATACCAAAAGGGCGATAATCCACTAAATTGTCTCTTTTCCGAAAAGCTTCTTTGAACATTTCGTAAAAATCAGGGGCATTAATATCCCAATGCTGCTCAAAATGTTTTATTGCTTGCCATTTGTACACTTCATTAGGATTAGAAGGTTCTTCTTGCAAAAAGCTGATATAATTACTAATAAGTTCCTGTATTTTTTCTTTCTCATTCATAGTATTTCTTTTTAATGTGACAAAAGTACTAAAATACCTGTATATACAAAAAGAGCTACCTGTTTTTCTCTTAGGTAGCTCTCTTTAAAGAGTATTCTATTTGCTATTTAAATATTCGTGTAAATCCAAATCACTGAAAGCCTTGTAAATCAAACGTCCCTCATCATTAAAAACTTCTTCCATTGATATCATTGTCTCCGAGCGCGCCACACCTTGAATTTCATCTATCATATAAATAATTTCCTTAGCGTGTTTTAGTCCCCTTGCTCTTATTTTGCAAAAAATATTATACTTCCCAGAGGTAATATGCGATTCTGTCACAAACGGAATTGCTTCTAATTGCTCTAAAACATACTCTGCTTGGTGATTGCGCTCCAATAAAACCCCCACATAAGCAATAAAATTATATTTTATTTTTTCATAATCTACTGTAATAGTAGAACCTTTTATAATATTCAACTCTTCTAATTTTCGTATCCGCGCATTCACTGCCCCAGCCGACATATCCAACTCCTTAGCAATATCCACATAAGGCTTTCGGGCATCTTTTATAAGCATATCTAATATCTGAAGGTCAGTTTCGTTTAATCTATATTTTGCCATCTATAATTAAATTTTATGAGTCCATCAATTTTTAAAGCGCAAAGTAACAATATTTTTTTGTATATAACAAATAAAACAATATATTTTTCAGTACAAACTCTGCCAATTTATCAATCACATTTTCTTACTTTCTTGAGAGGAAGTAGGAAGCTTTACCATAACAAATACCAAACATATCAACAAAAGTATTTAAATTCATACCATTTTTCTCTGTTTTATCTTTTCCTTATCTCCCCCTTACCTTCGCTCTTCCTTTGTTTATCGTCTATCTTAGAGCCGATGTAGAGCCGATATAGAGCCGTTGTAGAGTCACTCATTGCTCGTCATTTGTTCGTCTTTGCATCGCTACAATTCCCCCTTTGGAGATAGCCAGCGAGGGCTCACAGCTGGGTATGTGCACAGCGCCAGAGCAGAGTATGTGAATAGGGGAAGGTTACTTTCATTTTTTGTTCGTCTCTTGTTCACTGATAAGTCACAGATTGTTCGTTTATTCTATAAGTCCCCACCTAATTAACCATTCATCATTCATCATTCATCATTAATCTATTTTCAATACCGATAAATCTAAGTGTTTTCTAATGTAATCCTCATCAGTAGCAGAAGTTATAAATTCCGATAAAGTTTCCTCCTTATGTCCGTATTTTTTAGATAGATCACCTATTTCAGCAATATAAGGTACAAATGAGATTTGTTCATTCTCTAAAACTTCCTTATAAAGAATCCCCACATCATTACCACTGTGCGAGTCGTCCCTTAAAATGATATCGTAAAAACATTTGTCATTTTCAGGTATACTGAAGTAATTCTTGTAATTCACATTTGTAACATCATAAAAAGCTATATACTGTAATGCTATAAAAATAGCAATTGCAATATACTCTCTTGTTTGTTCACGATTGTAATCATTAGGGTAATGTCCTGCTTCAAACAAAATAGTAGGAGTACCTAAGTATGTGTATTGATCTCCAGTACAGTTAATGTTAAAACTATCGTCAAAACGTGCAACTTGGTTAGGTATATGGCGTTGTAAAGCGTTATTCATTACAATAATCACTTCCATAGCTTTCTGGCGTACGGCATTAATACTGCGCTCATTGTTATAAGCAGGAGCTAAAAAAGAAACAGTAGCTGGCAGGGAAGTTTGTCCTACACTAAAAATAGTGCGCTGGTCGTGCAGATTGAAACAATAATCAGGTTGCACAAGGTCATAAGCCTTTCGTAAACACTTGCTCTCAGGTTGTGTAAGTTCATTAGCATCGCGGTTAAGGTCTATACCGTTATAATTTACACGTGTAAACACTTCTGCACCATCAGGGTTGAGCATAGGAATGCAGTAGACACTTAATTCTGATAAGAAATCAGCTGTTTTAAGTTCGTTTAAAACGTCGAAAAACGCTTTAGTAGTAGTTGATTCATTACCGTGCATTTGCGACCACATAAGTATCTTTTTATTGCCCTTTCCTACTTGGTATAAATTGATAGGCGTCCCTTTAACTGAAGTCCCTAAAGGTATAATCTCTTCAAAAGGATATTTTTCTAAGAGTGGAGCTATCATCGAATAATTGATATAACGTCCAAAAAGTTGTTTTTCCATCTGTATGTTAATATTGAAAAGCAAAAGTAGTAAATATTAGCTAAAGTACAACTAATAATATAATAAAAGCATAGTATACTCAAGTTAGTACACTTCTACCTATATGAAGTTACAAGTGTAAATTACTGCTAATATAATCTTGTACTTAGTCAAGTTTTACTCTGTTTTACAAAAAGGCTATTAATACTATTTTAGAAGATTATATCCATAAAGGTTTCTCTTATAGATTATTTCTATAATAATATTCTATTGTTCTTTATATAAGTCACTTATATCATTTTCCTAAATAAATACTTTAATATAGTAAAAAATATCTTTGTTTATATTTGTGTATCTCAAAATATTGATTTACATTTGTACATTCTTAATGAAATAAATAACAGTTACAATGTTAAACACGTCAGACTTTGCCATTCGCTTACAACAAGTGATGGACTATTACGGATTAAATGCTGCAGCTTTTGCAGATAGCTTAGAAATTCAGCGTTCAGGAATATCTCACCTATTATCTGAACGTAACAAACCAAGCTTAGATTTTATTTTAAAACTCATCGAGAAATTTCCTGAAGTAGATATGTATTGGATTACACAAGGAAAAGGAAGTTTCCCTCGTAAGGAAGATAAAGAGCTTGCCAGTGCTAAAAAAACACAACAACCAGACCTTTTTAGCGATATTCCTGAAATAGAAATGGAAGCCTCCTCTCCTACTCTACCTCCTATTACGGTTGAAGAAAAGCAAGTTCAGACAAAAATAGCTTCATTACCCAATGATAAGCATATTAAACGAATTATTTTCTTTTATGATGATAATCGCTTTGAGGTTTTTGAAAATTCGTAAATGATAATAATAAAAAAATCACTACATTTGCACCAATTTTCAACAACATAGAATGAAGAAAGAGAATTCGTTATATATAAGCGATACTATTGTAGCTTTAGCAACTGCCTCAGGGGTAGGCGCTATTGCTGTAATTCGCCTATCGGGAAAAGATGCCATAGCTATTGCCGATTCGGTGTTCAAACCTTATAGTGGAAAATCATTAGCTGAAGCTCCCTCCCATACAGTACATTTAGGAACTCTCGAAAGTAAAGACCAAGTAATAGATGAATGTTTAGCTACTATTTTCAAAGGAACTAAATCTTATACAGGAGAACCTGTAGTTGAATTTTCGTGTCACGGAAGTAATTATATTGTAGAGGAAGTTATCAAGCTATGCTTGACAAAAGGAGCTCGTTTAGCCGATGCTGGTGAATTTACTAAACGTGCTTTTCTCAACGGTAAATTAGCGCTCAATCAAGCGGAAGCCGTTGCCGACCTTATTGCTTCTGATAGCCAAGCTTCTCATCAGGTAGCATTACAGCAAATGCGAGGTGGTTTTACTTCTGAAATAGAAGGATTACGACAAGAATTATTGAACTTTACCTCATTAATAGAACTTGAATTAGACTTTTCGGAAGAAGATGTAGAGTTCGCTGATAGAACTCAGTTTAAAGCGCTTTTGAGCACTATTAAAACCACAGTTTTATCTCTTATGCAATCTTTTTCAGTAGGTAACGTACTGAAAAATGGTATTCCTGTGGCTATTGTAGGGAAGCCTAATGCTGGCAAATCTACCTTGTTAAATGCGCTACTGAATGAGGAACGTGCTATTGTATCAGATATCGCAGGTACAACCCGAGATACTATTGAAGAGACACTTCATATAGGTGGCGTTGCTTTCCGGTTTATAGATACCGCAGGTATTCGTGATACTCAAGACCAAATCGAGGCTATAGGTGTACAAAAAGCTAAGGAGAAGATAGAAAAAGCTTCTATTGTGCTTTACTTATTTGATGATAAAAGTAATACAGTTGATGAAATCATCTCTTTTGTAAAAGAAAATTACCGCAAAGAAACTAAATTTGTACTATTACACAACAAAACCGACTTGTCCATAGAAAGTAATATAACTCCTTTTGATAATGAGATTTTGCAATCCTTAAAAGACTATACTGATACACTACTGAGAATATCAGCTAAAGAAGGGAATAATATTTCAGCCCTTAAAGATTTTCTCACTCACTATGCTCAGAGCCTTAATAATACAGGTAAAGCTACTATTATTACTAATATCCGCCATTACGAGGCTCTCCACAATACTTTGCAAAGTATTGAGAGGATAGAAGAAGGTTTACAATTACAACTCTCAGGCGACTTGTTAGCCATTGATATCCGTGAAGCTCTTTATCATTTGGGAACTATCACAGGAGCTGTAAGCAATGAGGAGGTCTTAGGAAACATCTTTTCCCGCTTCTGTATCGGCAAATAAGATATCTTGTTGAGTATTATCCTCTTTCTTCTTATTCTTGATCAATAAATAATAAAAGCAAGTGATAAACCACCCTACCCAAAACAGATAAAACCCTAAATGAAAGCTCAACCTCATCATTTTGTGCGAAGTCGTTGTGAAGTCAATATAAGTAAAGTAAGCTCCTACACCTCCTAAAACAATAAGCAAGAAGGCTAACAACCTACTAAAAGATATACTTACTTTTGTTCTAAACAGTTGTAATACAGCTATAAGTACTAACTGTATTATCAGCAATAGGAGTGCTGTTTTCCACCAAGTTTTAAAAATAGTGTATTCACGGTACATTGTACTTATGCCTATTTTCCCAATAAACGACATTTTAGATATTAAAACCCCAGATATAAGGCTTAATAATGTTTGTACCAAGCTAAGTATAGTTACGTTTTTCATAGCTTATTTCTTTATAATTTTCCAACCGTTTTTCTCATTATACTTTAATTTAAACTTCTGAGTAATAAAGGTTGAATTAGGATAAGGGTCTTTACCAAAATTGTAAAAAGGTGTTTTTTCTTTATCCAGTACTACACTGCAAGTGACTACTTTTTCTGAATTCTTATCAATGGTAACTCCTTTATCATTGAATTTATAAATAATAGTCTTCACATTTGCACTATTTTTATTCTGTTTTACAAGGTAAGGAAGTGCTTCTTTAGTAAGCGTGGGAGTTATCACATATACACTATCCTTTGAAAACCATTTCTTCCTACTTTTCTCACTATTGATATCTATAAGTCCCTCATCTACCAATTCCTGTATGGTAAGTATCAAATCTTTATCTTTGGTACTACTTAATTTCTGCTTATTAGTATTAAATTTCCCTGTTTCAAACAAAGGGTGCTCTTCTAAATAATCAGCAATGAGATCGGTTGCCTCATCTTTACTTATCTGATTACTCGAATTACAAGCTGTAAAAAAGCCTAACGCTAAAACTATGAGTGAAAAATAAAACTTCATATATTTAAATTTTTAATTATTATCTTATCAAATACTCGCCATTGCTTCGTAAAAATCAGCTTCATCTATACCCATATTCTGGCATACCCATTTGGCTGCTTCTATGTAGCTCAGTTGTTCAGCTGTTGTTTGTCCCAAGGGCAATTCTCCTTCAGGAGTAATGAGGTAAAATTCCTCATTATGAGTTTCAAATGCAGGAGTACGATATTCCATCTTGCGAATAGGACTCTCATTGCTTCCTACCAATTTATTTAAAAGTTCGTCTTCTTCATTGTAAATAAGTATTCCTCCTTTGGTTATTCCTTCTATAAATTGTTTGTAAATATCACTACTTTCTTCTACCATATCACTGATAAGAGCTACAGTGGGGTGCAACATAGCCCCTTCTTCATTGCCTTCTATAAGCACAAACTCTGTATCAGTAAAATGTATTTGTTCACCATTAATAGGACTTTCAAAGTAGTAACTTATTGGTTGATTGTAAAAATCCATAGTGTGTAGCACCCTTGCTAACACTTCTTTTCTTCCTTTATTGCCCGCAATCACTACACGTGTTTTATGCTTAAAATACTCATATAGAAAAGCGGTAGGTGATAGAATGTTCAGTCCTAATTGCTGTGCCTGCAACAAGTCGGGGTGAGTAGATGAAAGATGTGGGTCTACCACCACATAATCAATTGTAACCGTCATCTCTTCAGGGAGTGTAGTAATGTGATGCTTTTTGTGTAGTTCAGCCATCAGCGGACGTAAATGCGTACTGGGAGCTACTATAAAGTGAATGTTCATAATGTCAATTTACTAATTTTGAATATCAGTGATTCCAAAGGGGCTATATCTACCCGCATTGTTCCTTTTCCTTGTCTAATATACAAGATGGTTTTCTTTTCTCCATAAAGAATATCAGTAAGCGTATAAGTGCCATCATTTAAGAACCAACTGCCCAATAAGTAAGAAGGCATTTGCAACTCAAAGCCAAAGCCGTGATGCTCACTAAAGTTGCTCACTATCACCCATTGTTCTTCTTCATTGCCTCGTGCAAAGCTATAGACACTATCGTTGTAATAAGCAGTATGATTTCGGTTGTGCAAGTGCAAATCGGTATATGCCCCATTCACTTCTAAGTTTAGTAATCGCTGATAAAAATCGCGTAGGGCGTGTTCAGCTTCTGATAACTGACCGCCGTCAAACTTCTTATTGTTCAACCAGCGTTGGTGTGCAGGCACACCTATATAATCAAAAATAGAAGTGCGCGACGGACTGCCAAAGCCCGCTGCTTCTGCCGCTCTTTCACCTACTTCTTGACCAAAATACAGCATCACTGGCGATTCGCTGATAAGAGTAGAAACCACCATTGCAGGCTTAGCTTTCTCGGCATATCCAGCAAACTCAGGCGAAGCAATACGCTGTTCGTCGTGGTTTTCCAAGAAGTGCAACATACGATGTGTAATATCGGCAAGACTACGTTGTATAGCCACAATAGCATCGGTGCTATGTCCGTGAGCTACAATATTGCGTAGCGTATCGTACAATTGTACCTTGTCGTACAGATAGTCCATCTTGCCTAAGTGCAGATAAGAGCGATATTCATTAGGGTTATACACCTCTGCCAACAGAAAAGCCTCAGGTTTTTGATGTTTGATAGCCGAATTAAGGTAACTCCAAAACTCTACGGGCACCATTTCAGCCATATCATAACGAAAGCCATCTACCCCTTTCCCAAGCCAGTACAAAGCTATATCCTTAAACTTTTTCCAAGTGTCGGGCACTGTTTTTTCAGCCCAAAAACGGTAATGCACTTCAATATCTTCATCTTGAAACCCCGCAGGTAATGCAGGATAATCTTTTGTACCGTCAGGGCGTATGCCGTAGTTCAGTTTTACCGTTTCGTACCAATCATTACGGTCGGGTTTGGAAGCGCGAGCTCCATTGCCTGTCCATTTAGCAGGAAACTCGTGATACTCACCATAAATACCCTCTGGCAACTCAAAAGCCTCGTTAGGGTTGTAATAAAAATTGTTGTTTATGGCATATTGCACCGTAGTATCGTCATCTTCTCCAAAACCGCGTACGCCTGCTGGTTTCGCAATACTCTCATACTTGCGTGCCACGTGGTTAGGCACTATGTCCATAATCACTTTCAGTCCGCATTGATGAGTACGCTTGATAAGTGCTTCCCATTCCTCCAAGCGGTGCGCAGGATCATCGGCAAGGTCAGGGTTTACAGTGTAGTAATCCTTAATAGCGTAAGGCGAGCCCGCCCTTCCTTTCACTACCGCAGGAAAATCGTTACTGATGCCATAAGCGGTATAGTCAGTAGTCAGGGCGTGGTGTAGTACCCCTGTAAACCAAATGTGGGTTATCCCCAGTTTCTTGATTTGCCATAGAACTTCCTCTGTAAAGTCAGAAAACTTGCCTACACCGTTCTCCTCTATCGTACCCCAAGGTTTATTAGTGGTATTAGTATTGCCAAAGAGCCTTGTAAGCACCTGATAAACTACTATTTTATTATCATTCATTACACTTATATTCCAAAAGTATTAACCACTAACCATTAATCATTAACCATTACAAGTCGCCTGTACGGCTTGTACCCATAAGCATTAGGTAGGCTTTGAGGAACTCGTCGAGTTCACCGTTCATTACGCTATCTACATCGGTTGATTCGTAATTGGTACGCACGTCTTTCACGAGTTTGTAAGGATGCATTACGTAATTGCGTATTTGCGAACCCCACTCTATCTTCATCTTGCCTGCCTCTATCTCATCGCGCTTAGCTTGACGTTTTTTAAGCTCTATTTCATAGAGTTGTGATTTGAGCAACTGCAACGCCTTGTTCTTGTTATCCAGCTGACTGCGGGTTTCGGAGTTCTCAATGATAATACCCGTAGGGTGGTGACGCAAGCGCACAGCTGTTTCTACCTTGTTCACATTCTGTCCACCAGCCCCGCTGGAGCGCATCGTCTCAAACGTAATATCCGCAGGGTTGATTTCTATCTCAATAGTATCGTCTGCCAAAGGGTATACGTACACTGAGGCAAACGAGGTGTGGCGTTTGGCATTGCTATCAAAAGGTGAAATACGCACCAAACGGTGCACGCCGTTCTCCCCTTTCAGGTAGCCAAAAGCGTATTCGCCTTCTATCTCAATAGTAACCGTTTTTACCCCAGCCACATCGCCTTCTTGGAAGTTGAGCGTTTTTACCTTATACTTTTGGTTGTTGCACCACATTGTGTACATACGTAGTAGCATCGATGCCCAGTCGCAACTCTCAGTACCGCCCGCACCTGCCGTAATTTGTAGTACAGCACTCATTGCATCGCCCTCATCCGAAAGCATATTGCGGAACTCCAATGCCTCGATGGCGTGGAGAGCTTGGGCGTAGTGCTGGTCTACCTCATCGGCAGTAGCCTCGCCTTCTTTAAAGAAATCGAGCAGTACCTCCACATCTTGGGTAAGGGTTTCAGCTTCTTCGTAGTCTTCCACCCATTTCTTTTTGGCGCGGAGCTCGCGCATCACTTTCTCAGCTTCTTTAGCGTTATCCCAAAAGTCAGGTGCAAAAGTTTTTTCTTCTTCGTTGCTTATTTCAATGCGTTTGGCATCTATGTCAAAGATACCTCCTTAACGCACCCAGGCGATTCACTAAATCCTTAACTTGTTCGTAGTTTGTCATTTCTTATCTCTTACCTCTTATCTCTTACCTGAATTAAACTTTTAGTATTTCTGCTTCTTTAACGGCTAATACTTCTTCTACTTTCTTGATATACTTGTCGGTGAGTTTTTGTACGCGTTCTTCAGCTTCTTTTTTTACATCGTCCGATGCTTCTACCTTTTTAATCTCTTTATTAGCGTCCTGGCGCGCGTTGCGCACACTTATTTTAGCGTCTTCGCCTTCGCCTTTGGCTTGTTTTACGAGTTCGCGACGGCGTTCCTCAGTAAGCGGCGGTACGGTGATAATCACCATTTCGCCATTGTTCATAGGGTTAAAGCCTAAGTTAGCTATCTGGATAGCTTTCTCGATAGGCTGAATCATTTTCTTTTCCCAAGGCTGGATAGAGATAGTACGTGAATCGGGAGCAGATACGTTCGCTACCTGACTAAGCGGTGTTTGCGCTCCGTAGTAATCTACCAATACGCTGCTTACCATTTGTGGACTTGCTTTGCCTGCACGAATATTGGCTAAAGCCTTGTCTAAGTGTTGCAATGCCTCTTGCATCGCCTCATTGGTGGTGTCTAAAATAATATTAATTTCTTCGTTCATACGTGTTTATTTAGTCGTTAGTCATTAGTTTTGTTTGATCGTAATATGAATCAAGAGTTGAAAAATAATTATCACTGATATACAGCGCATTATCTCCTTTGTGTTACATCTCCCCCCTTGAGGGGGGGTGGGGGGATGTTTATAATCAAATAGTTAATTTAACCCTTGATTGGCATTAGTAATTTCTGAATTTTCCTTTGTAGGTTCTTATTCTTTTTATGAAAAGCACATACAAATTGAATAGTGTCTCCATTTATCATTCACCATTAACAATTAACCGTTGTCCCTACATTTTCTCCTGCTACTACTTTGGCAAGATTGCCTTTTTGGTTCATATCGAACACAATAATAGGCAATTTGTTTTCTTGGCTAAGGGTGAAAGCAGTCATATCCATCACTTTAAGGTTCTTTTCCATCACTTCACTAAAAGTAATAGTATCGAACTTTACAGCGGTTTTGTCTTTTTCAGGGTCGGCAGTGTACACACCGTCTACACGAGTACCTTTAAGGATTACATCAGCATTGATTTCAATAGCGCGGAGCACTGCTGCCGAGTCGGTGGTAAAGTAAGGATTTCCCGTTCCCGCACCAAAAATCACTACACGTCCTTTCTCTAAATGGCGTACTGCGCGACGTTTGATAAAAGGCTCAGCAATAGCTTCCATATTAATAGCCGTTTGCAAACGTGTAAAAAGTCCCTCATCTTCCAAGGCACTTTGTAGAGCAAGCGAGTTGATAACAGTAGCCAACATACCCATATAGTCGCCTTGTACCCTGTCCATACCATTGCTGGCACCCGCTACCCCACGAAAGATATTTCCTCCGCCAATCACGATAGCCACTTGTACGCCTTGGTTCACTACCTCTTTAATTTCGGTAGCGTATTCTTTTAAACGCGCGGGGTCAATGCCGTATTGGCGACTACCCATAAGGGCTTCCCCACTGAGTTTGAGTAAAATTCGTTTGTATTTCATATATCGAAAGTATATTTTATCTAAAGAGTCCGTTTTATAACAAACCTTATTTGCTTTGTTATTCTGGGGGCAAAGATAGTGATTAATTAGTAATAAACAAAAACTAACTAACAATAAACTTTATAAAATACATTTTTTCTCCCTCTTATGTTCATTTTGTCACTTTCTTGTCTCCGCTTTTCATTCACCTTGCCTTCGTTCTTTGTTCGTCTTTCCTTCGTTCTTTGTTCGTTGTAGAGCCGATGTAGAGCCGATGTAGAGCCGTTGTAGATCCACTTATTGTTCGTTTATCGTATAAGCTTTGTATAAGCTCTATCCAATTTTCATCATTAACCATTCATCATTAACCATTCATCATTAACCATTCATCATTAACCATTAATCACATTTGTTAATTTATTAATTATTTCGTATCTTTGCAACTCCATTTATCATATAAAGAGTTTTGTAACAGTTTCAATAACTATTATTTAATGAAAATAAGAAGTAAAAAAGTATGGTGTAACAGTCAGTTTTTACCACTAACCTTACATATTGAGGGCGATAAGATCACAAGTATTTCTGATAATGCCCCCTCAGAAAAAGTAGATTATGATTTTGGTGAGGAACGTATCCTCCCTGGTTTTATTGATATACACACCCACGGAGCTTTTGGTTTTGATGCTACTGAGGTAAACGAAGAAGGACTACGCCGTTGGACGAAGCAAATACCCAGCGAAGGAGTAACCGCTTTTTTGCCCACCACTATAGCACAACCCGAAGAAGTATTGCTAAAAGCAGTAGCTAATATCGCCAAAGTGCATAACGAAGGTTATCAAGGTGCTGAAATATTAGGTATCCATTTAGAAGGTCCTTACCTAAACCCCGAGAAGCGTGGGGCACAGCCTTTACATTGTATTCTCTCCCCCGATGTAGCACAGTTCAAGCGTTTTCAGCAAGCGAGTAACAACCTCATCAAGTTGGTAACCCTTGCTTGCGAACAAGATACCAATTATGAACTCACTAAATACTTAGCTAATGAAGGTATTCGGGTGAGTTTAGGACATTCAACCGCTAACTATCACCAGAGCTGTATGGCTTTTGCTAACGGAGCTACCTCTCAAACACACGTGTTCAATGGTATGACAGGTTTTCATCATCGCGAAGGTGGTCAAGTAGGTTTCGCCTTGCGCAATCACAGTGTATATGGTGAGATAGTATGCGACGGTATTCACTCCACTCCTGATGCCCTTCATATCTATTTTGAAGCCAAAGGTCGTGACCACGGCATTATGATAACCGATTCGCTTTACGCCAAAGGCTGTGGTAAAGGCACTTATCAATACGACGGCGAGCCTCTTGAAATTTACGAGGACGGCAGTGCTCACCTTGCTAATGGCACACTCGCAGGTTCTACTTTGCGCATTATTGATGGATTGCGTATTCTCATCGAAGACGCCTTAGTGCCCGTAGAAACAGCTATCAATGCTTGTACTAAAAACCCTGCTGAGATGCTCGGTTTTGGTAACCGCAAGGGTAAACTAAAAGTAGGCTATGATGCCGATTTGGTAGTGATTAGCAAAGAGTATAAGGTGCTTAAAACTTTTACCAAAGGTAACGTAGCTTTCTCTATCTAAGAAATAAATAACTTAAAACTAAAGACATATGAAAAGACTTTACATTTTATTATTCGTAACAGTATTGTTGGCTTGCAAGAACGACGACCAAGCGCAACAGCTCCCTTTTATACCACCAGTGCAACCTCCTACCACGACCACTCCTACCACAGAGGATCCCATTCCTCCTGTTAAAATTACAGTTCCTGAGGAGTTGAAGTCTTACTATAAAGGATTTGATTTTACTAAAACAGGAGAAGCTTTATACAATGATTTGGCATCGCTCACAATTACCAAACACACTAAGTTTTTAAGCTATAACGATCGCCATAAATATCTCTATAAAGCCGATGCCAGTCTTAAAAATCCACAAAATGTAGTGCTCGTTTATACAGATGAGGAACGCTTTTGGAAGGAATATGAAGGTAATAAAGGCTATAGTCCTACGACTTTCAATACCGAACACGTCTACCCTCAGTCTAAGATAGAAAACACTGCTAAAGGAGACCTACATCACCTACGGGTATGTGATAAGAGTGTTAATTCGCGTAGAGGAAACTATCCGTTCACCGAAGGTAAAGGTAATGCTAAACTTAGTAACAGAGCTTGGTATCCAGGTGATGAATGGAAGGGCGATGTAGCCCGAATGGTATTATATTTAAACTTGCGTTATCACGAACCTTTAGATGGCGACATTAGTACCGGAGGTGTTGAATTATTTCTAAAATGGAACGACGAAGACCCTGTTTCTGACCTTGAGCGTCAGCGTAACAATGTAATTCAAGGGGCGCAAGGCAATCGCAATCCATTTATTGATTTTCCTCAATTAGTTCGCCCAGCTTATAAAGGCTATAAGCAATAGTTCTATGGAGAATGAACCTCTGTACATATTAAAGAAGTATTGGGGGTACGATGGTTTTCGCAACTCTCAAGAGGCAGTTATTAACTCGGTATTGTCAGGAAAAGATACCTTAGCCTTATTGCCTACGGGTGGTGGAAAGTCTATTACTTTTCAAGTACCTGCTATGATGAAAGAAGGTATCTGTGTGGTAGTTTCCCCCCTCGTAGCTCTAATGACTGACCAAGTAGAGGCTTTAAAGAATAGGGAAATACGTGCATTATCGTTAGCGGGTGGTCTCCCCTACCCTGAGTTAGAACGTTTACTCAATAACGCCCTCTATGGGCAATATAAATTCTTATACTTATCCCCCGAGCGTTTACAACAAGAATTGGTGCGTACTTATCTCAAAGCAATGCCCATTAACTTAATGGTAATTGATGAGGCTCACTGCGTATCACATTGGGGTAAAGACTTCCGTCCTGCTTATTTACAGTGTAAATGGCTGAAAGAACAATTTTCTAACGTTCCACTATTGGCACTTACCGCTTCAGCTACTCCACAAGTACAGCAAGATATCTTACATCATTTAGGCATAGAGAATGCTACAATCATCAATACCTCTTTAGCACGACCCAATATTGCTTATAAAGTGTATAAGGTTTCTGATAAGTGGCACGAGTTACTACAACTGCTAAGAAAGACTGAAGGAAGTGCTATTGTATACTTGCGCAGTAGGAATGGTTGTGTACAATTAGCAGAGTTATTGAAAAATCACGGTATTTCAGCAGCTTATTTTCACGGAGGTCTTCTTGCCGAAGAGAAGAACCAAAAGCTCAGTATGTGGCTACTGAATGATGTGCGTGTAATGGTAGCTACCAATGCCTTCGGTATGGGAATAGATAAACCCGATGTACGTTTCGTAATTCATTGGGATATACCTCAAACTTTAGAGGACTATTTTCAAGAAGCTGGACGTGCAGGTCGTGATGGTAACCCCGCCGATGCTATTTTATTCTATGGTAAAATCGATGTTGAGAATGCTAATAAACTGCTGAAAGACTACTTGGTAGACATTCCTTTTCTCAAGCTACTTTATGCAAAACTCAATGCTTACTTGCAAATTGCTATAGGTGAAGGGCAAGAAGGAGTATACAGTTTCTTCTTCCCCAACTTCTGGAAGCGTTATCAGCTATCGCCCATAAAGTCTTATAATGGTTTACAGGTCTTAGACCGAATGTCTATTATTTCACTCAACCAACAGTTTTACAAGAAAGTTTCTTTTCATATCACTGTGACTGCTCCTCAACTTATCGCTTATCTGCAAACACATCGTTATTTAAAGAATCTTGTTATCTATCTCATAAGGTCTTACCCTCTTATCTACAGTCAGCCTATAGCTTTGGAGATGGAAAAAATTACTGAACTTACAGAGCTTGACTACCGTGATATTATTGAGAATTTAGAGCGTTTACACAATGATGGAATAGCTATCTTAAAAAATGAATCTTCTGATATTCAAATTATCTTTAATGTGCCTCGTGATGATGATCGCACTATCAATAGTATTTCTAAGAATCTAAAAGAGTATAATCACACCAAACAAACCCTACAAGAAGCTGTATTTCGATATCTTGAAAATGAGGATACTTGTCGCAATACCCAACTCTTGCAATACTTTGGAGAAGAATCTGAAAAGCCTTGTGGGATATGTTCAAATTGTGTAGCTAAACTACCTCCTCCCAAAGTTGATAAAAAAGAGGTTAAAGAAGCCGTTTGGACTCTACTAAAATCCAGACCTATAACTCCTAATGACCTTCTTATTGCTTTGCCTTTCCCTGCAAAGGATATTAATAAAGTATTGGAAGAACTTATGTATATGGAAAAGATAACTTATAACAACTGTAATGAATTAATTGTTAATTGCTAAATTATGTGTACCTTTGCACCTTGTAATTATAATCCCCATTTGTGAAAGAGTTATTACAATTATTCGCTGAAAATAGCACTTACAAAAGTTTATTAACTGAAATTAAAACACATCATAGTACCGTTGCCAATGGCTTGGCAGGGGCTTCTATGTCCTTGCTTATCGCCAACTTGTACAACGCTACTAAGCGTCCGCTATTGGTACTTTTGCCTGATAAAGAGGAAAGTGCTTATGTGCTAAACGACTTAGAAACCTTAGTAGGCGAACAAAAAGTACTCTTTTTCCCTGATAGTTATCGCCGTCCGTATCAAATTGAAGATACGGATAACGCTAATGTGCTACTGCGTGCTGAAGTACTCAATCAGTTGAGCAATAGTGCCCAACCATTAATTGTAGTTTCTTACCCCGAAGCGCTTTTTGAAAAAGTTATTACTCGCAAGCAATTAGAAAAAAACACACTAAAAATCAGCAAAGGCGATGAACTTACTATTGAGTTCCTCAACGAAGTACTTTTCTCCTATAACTTCAACCGCACCGATTTTGTAACTGAACCTGGTGAGTTTTCAGTGCGCGGAGGGATTGTTGATGTATTTTCTTTCTCCAATAATGAGCCTTATCGCATTGAGTTTTTTGGTAATGAGGTAGAGAGTATTCGCACCTTTGATGTGGAAAGCCAACTATCAACCGCTCAACTCTCTCAGGTTACTATTATCCCGAATGTAGAAAACAAAGAAGGTGATGAGGTGCGCCAATCGTTTTTGGAGTATATCAGTAACCAAACGTTGGTGATTGCCAAAGATATGAGCACCTTTCCCGCTAAAATTGATAAGCTCTTCACTAAAGCTACCGACATCTATGAAAAACTCCCCAATGAGGTAAAACGCGCTACCCCCGATGTATTGTATTGCCAAGCGGAAGAATTAGTAAAACAAATGAGTGAGTTCCAACAAGTGAATATAAACGCTCCTCACTCTAAAGCCGAAACATTCCGCATTACCCCACAACCCTCATTCAATAAACAATTTGAGCTGCTCATCGGTTATCTTAACGATAAACACGCTGAAGGTTATCAGAATTATATTCTCTGTGGCACCGAACAACAAGCCAAGCGTTTTCACGACATCTTTGAGGAGATGGAACAAAAAGTGCATTACCAAACGCTATTGCTCTCTTTGCACGCGGGCTTTGTGGATAACGAGCGCAAACTGAATGTCTTTACCGATCATCAGATATTTGAACGTTACTACAAATTCCAACTCAAAAATGGCTATGCCAAAAAACAAGCTATCACGCTCAAAGAGTTGATGCAATTAGAGGTAGGTGACTATGTAACCCACATCGACCACGGCATTGGTAAATTCGCTGGACTGCAGAAAATAGAGGTAGAAGGAAAACAGCAAGAGGCTATCAAACTCATTTATGGCGACCGCGATGTGCTATTTGTAAGCATTCACGCCTTGCACAAAATCACTAAGTACAACGGCAAAGATGGGAAACCTCCTAAAATATACAAACTGGGTTCTGGCGCGTGGAAAGCCTTAAAACAGAAAACTAAAGCTCGTGTAAAGGAAATCGCCTTCAACCTTATTAAGCTATACGCCAAACGCAAAGAAGCTCAAGGATTTGCTTTTGCACACGACAGCTATATGCAGAATGAACTCGAAGCTTCTTTCCTCTATGAAGATACCCCCGACCAAAGCAAAGCAACTGCTGAGGTAAAAGCTGATATGGAGAGCCCTAAACCTATGGATAGATTGGTGTGCGGCGATGTTGGTTTTGGTAAAACCGAAGTAGCCATTAGGGCTGCTTTTAAGGCGGTTGATAATGGCAAACAGGTAGCGGTGCTCGTGCCTACTACAGTACTCGCCTTTCAGCACTTCCAGACGTTTAGTCAGAGAATGAAAGATTTCCCTGTGCGCATTGATTACCTCAATCGCTTCCGTACGGCTAAAGAAAAAAATAATATTTTAGATGAGCTCGCCAAAGGGCAGTTGGACATTATCATCGGTACGCACCAAATTGTAGGTGAGAAGGTAAAATACAAAGATTTAGGCCTGCTAATCGTAGATGAAGAACAGAAATTTGGCGTGGGTGTAAAGGATAAACTCAAAACGCTCAAGGAAAACCTCGATGTACTCACTCTTACAGCTACTCCTATACCTAGAACTTTGCAGTTTAGCTTGATGGCGGCTCGTGATTTATCGGTTATCAATACGCCTCCGCCTAACCGTTACCCCATTGATTCTCAGGTTGTGCCTTTCAATGAAGAGGTGATACGCGATGGGATACGCTATGAGATTCAACGGGGCGGACAAGTGTTCTTTATGCACAACCGTGTGGAGAATATTCAGGAAGTTGCGGGTATGATTCAACGCCTATTGCCCGATGCTCGTGTGGCTATTGGCCACGGACAAATGGACGGCAAGAAATTGGAAGAGACGATGCTCGCCTTTATGGATGGTGCTTATGATGTGTTGGTAGCCACTACTATTATCGAAAGTGGTTTAGATGTGCCTAATGCCAACACTATTTTCATCAATAACGCTCATAACTTTGGATTGTCTGATTTGCACCAAATGCGCGGTCGCGTGGGGCGAAGCAACAAAAAAGCTTTCTGTTATTTCATCACGCCTCCACTCGTGGCTATGAGCGATGATGCCCGCAAACGAATTGAGGCTATTGCTCAGTTTTCCGATTTGGGTAGTGGCTTTAACATTGCTATGAAAGACTTAGAAATTCGTGGTGCTGGCGATTTGTTAGGTGGAGAACAAAGTGGTTTTATCAATGAAATAGGCTTTGAAACCTACCAGAAAATATTACAAGAGGCAATAGTAGAACTCAAAGAAAACGAGTTTTCAGAATTGTATCACACTGCCGAAGAAGATAAAAGCTACCTTAGCGATACTCAAATAGATAGTGATTTTGAATTGCTGTTCCCCGATACCTATATCAATCGCGTGGCAGAGCGTTTGTCGCTTTATAATGAATTGAGCAACCTCACTACCGAAGAAGCTTTACAGCAATACCAAAATAATCTGATTGACCGCTTTGGCAAGTTGCCTCCTCAAGCTATCGACTTGCTCAACAGTGTGCGCGTGAAGTGGATTGCTACTCGTATGGGTATTGAAAAACTCGTGATGAAAAACGGTAAAATGACGGGGTATTTCATTGCCGACCAAAACAGTCCGTTTTACCAAAGTGCTCGTTTCCAAAAGATATTGCTCTTTGTACAACGATACCCCGATAAGTGCCGAATGCAAGAAAAAGAAACCCGCAACGGCTTGCGATTATTGCTGATTTTTGAGAATATCAGCAGTGTGTACCAAGCCTTAAAAGTAATGCAACTATTAGAATCATAACAGTTAAAAAATGAAAAAGACCTCCAATTATATAGCTCCCGATGATAGCCTTGAAGTTCAAGGGGCAAGGGTGCACAATCTCAAAAATATAGACCTTACTATTCCTCGTGAAAAGCTCGTAGTATTCACAGGACTTTCGGGTAGTGGTAAGTCGTCTTTGGCGTTTGATACTATTTATGCCGAAGGCCAGCGCCGTTATATCGAGACCTTTTCAGCTTATGCTCGTCAGTTTCTCGGTGGTTTGGAACGTCCCGATGTAGATAAAATCGACGGACTTTCGCCTGTGATTGCTATCGAACAGAAAACTACCTCTAAATCACCGCGCTCTACAGTGGGTACGATTACCGAAATCTATGACTTCTTACGCTTGCTCTTTGCACGCGCTTCCGATGCCTATAGTTATGTAACGGGCGAAAAAATGGTGAGTTATACCGATAATCAAATTCAAGAGCTCATTACCAAGGAATACAACGGCAAGCGCATCAATATATTAGCTCCTATGATACAATCACGCAAAGGGCATTACCGCGAACTTTTTGAACAGATTGCCAAGCAAGGTTTTGTAAAGGTGCGTACTGATGGCGAAATCCGCGATATCGAAAAGGGTATGAAGCTGGATCGCTACAAAACTCACGATATAGAAATTGTGATTGACCGAATGCTCATTGATGATACTGAGGATACTCAAAAACGATTGCAAGAGAGCATTCAAATAGCGATGAACTACGGCGATGATGTGCTGATGGTGTTAGAACACGACCAAAAGAAAGCTCAGTACTTCAGCCGACATTTAATGTGTCCTTCTTCTGGTATTTCTTACCCAATGCCCGAACCTAATACCTTCTCTTTCAATTCGCCTAAGGGAATGTGCCCTCATTGCAACGGTTTGGGTGAAATGCAAGAAATCAACTTAGCAAAAATGATTCCCGACCCTTCGATATCTATCAAGAATGGGGGGATTGCAGCGGTGGGTGAGCAAAAAAACACTTGGATTTTCAAACAATTAGAACTCATTGTTCAAAAATTTGGTCACAAGCTCTCCGATCCCATTGAAAAACTCCCCAAAGAAGCGATGGATATCATTCTCTATGGAGGAAAAGATAAGTACGCTATCAAATCGGAGGTTTTGGGTATTACCCGTGATTTTGAAATTGATTTTGAAGGTATTGTAAACTTTATCAAAAGTCAGCACGAAAATGCTGATATGGTGGCGATCAAGCGTTGGGCTGAAGAGTTTATGGATACCGTACCTTGCGATCACTGCGAAGGTACTCGCCTCAGAAAAGAAGCACTTTACTTTAAAATAGACGACAAAAATATTGCTGAACTCTCGGCTTTAGACATTACCGACTTATTAGCTTGGTTTAAAGATTTACCCAAACGTCTCTCTACCAAACAGCGCAAAATAGCCGAAGAAATCATCAAAGAAATCAGCACGCGTTTGCAATTTTTGGTGGATGTAGGGCTTACCTATTTAGCTTTGAATCGCAGTTCTAAATCACTGTCAGGAGGGGAAGCTCAGCGGATTAGGCTGGCTACCCAAATAGGCTCTCAACTCACAGGCGTGCTCTACATTCTCGATGAGCCCAGTATAGGGCTACATCAGCGAGATAACAAACGCCTTATCAACTCACTGAAATCACTGAGAGATATAGGGAACTCGGTAATAGTGGTGGAACACGATGAGGAAATGATTCAAGAAGCTGATTATGTAGTAGATATAGGCCCTAAGGCAGGAGTAAATGGCGGTGATATCACTTTTAAAGGAACACCTAAAGAACTGATGAAAGCCAATACCATCACAGCCGATTATATGAGCGGACGAAAGAAAATAGAAATTCCTGCTCAAAGGCGTAAAGGAAACGGCAAAGAAATTGTGTTAAAAGGTTGTACAGGCAACAATCTCAAGAATGTTACTGTGAAATTCCCTTTGGGATTGATGATAGGGGTTACAGGCGTATCGGGTAGTGGTAAATCAACGCTTATCAATGAAACGCTATATCCTATCCTGAATGCTCATTTTTTCAACGGAGTAAAAAAACCGATGCCTTACAAAAGTATTGAAGGTTTAGAGCATATCGATAAAGTAATCGATATTGACCAATCGCCTATTGGGCGTACACCGCGTTCTAATCCTGCTACCTATACGGGCGTTTTCAGCGAAATACGCAATCTTTTCACTCAAGTACCCGAAGCGCAAATACGTGGCTACAAACCTGGACGTTTTAGTTTTAACGTAAAAGGTGGTCGCTGTGAAACTTGTGAAGGATCTGGCTTAAGAGTGATTGAGATGAACTTTTTGCCCGATGTGTATGTACCTTGCGAAACTTGTAAAGGCAAGCGTTTTAACCGTGAGACTTTAGAAGTGCGCTACAAAGGTAAATCCATTGCCGATGTGCTTGATATGACCATCAGCGAGGCTGTAAAGTTCTTTGAACCTATTCCTAAAATATACCGCAAACTCAAAACTATTGAAGAGGTAGGGTTAGGCTATATCACACTCGGGCAACAATCTACTACTTTGTCGGGAGGTGAAGCCCAAAGAGTGAAATTAGCTACTGAGCTATCGAAAATAGACACTGGCAATACTTTTTATATATTAGATGAACCCACTACAGGCCTCCATTTTGAAGATGTAAAAGTACTGCTTGATGTTCTTGATCGTTTGGTCGACAAAGGCAACACCGTGTTGGTAATAGAACACAATCTCGATGTAATTAGAAAAGTAGATTATATCATTGATATAGGGTATGACGGAGGGAAAGCAGGCGGTGAAGTCGTTGCTTTTGGTACTCCCGAAGAGGTCGCCAAAAATAAGAAGAGCTTCACTGCTGAATATCTAAGATAATTATTAGAGTATCTGGTAAACTTATTAAAATGTAAAATTAGGACTTAATCTTTTGTAGAATTCAGTTCTTTTCACAAGTAATATAGTAGACAATTCTTGTAAGGTATAAAAAATAAACTGAGGCTATCTATTATCTGATAGCCTCAGTTTTTATATTGATAAACAATCTTTAAAACTTCTGAAACAAGTAGTTACTTTTATATTTATAATAAAACTATCTATCAATTTCTTAGAAGAAATAACGTTTGAACGCTTCAATGGCAGCGTAATCAGCTAGGCCTAAATTGCGGTAACGGCGAGCAGTTTCGCTGTTACGAGCTTCGGCGCGTTGCCAGAACTCACGCAAGTCGTCTCCTTGGAACATAGCCCCATCTTTTTGAGATTGGTGGAAGAAGATCGCTTGACGTTTTTTGAGTACTTGAGCAGGGCTCATAGGTACAGCCATTTCGATTTCGTGGATGTCCCATTCGTGCCAAGCACCGCGGTATAACCATACCCAGCAGTCTTTCATATAATCTTTGTGTTTGAGGTTTTTCAAAGCGGCAAAGATCGCATCGAGGCATACTTTGTGCGTACCGTGAGGGTCGGCGAGGTCGCCAGCTGCGTAGATTTGGTGAGGTTTCACTTCTTCAATCAAATCCATAATGATTTTGATATCGGCTTCCCCTATAGGATTCTTTTTCACGCCTCCTGTTTCGTAGAAAGGCAAGTTGAGGAAGTGTACTTGGTTATCGGGTACCCCTTCGTAGCGAGTAGCTGCCAATGATTCGTGGCGACGGATGTTGCCTTTGAGTTGGCGCACTAATAGGCTATCGATTTCGTTAGATTTCTTGTGGGTAATATTGCTGATAATTTCGTCAAGAACAGCTACTTCAGCTTTATTTTCTTTTACGATATCTTTGAATACTTCGGCGAATTTAAGCGCTTCGTGGTCGGATACAGCAAAGTTACCTGAAGTTTGGTAAGCGATGTGTACCTCGTGACCTTGAGATACTAAGCGGTCAAAAGTACCACCCATTGAAATTACGTCGTCATCAGGGTGAGGACTGAAGATGATCACGCGTTTTTTGTGAGGATGTTCGCGTTCAGGACGGTTGGTATCATCGGCATTAGGTTTGCCCCCTGGCCAGCCAGTGATGGTGTGTTGCAAGCGGTTGAACATAGCGATGTTCAAATCGTAAGCAGGGCCTGATTCGGCCAAGAGCTTTGACATACCGTACTCGTTGTAGTCGGAATCAGTGAGTTTGAGAATGGTTTTATTGAGATATTCGCATAGCCAAACGATAGCTTTTGCTTTGAGGTCTTCGTCCCATTGTACATCAGTAACGAGCCAAGGAGTTTTGATGCGAGTAAGATCAGCAGCAGCCTCTTCATCTAATACAAATGTAGTGTTTTCGTGTAGTTGGAGGCAGCTTGAAGGCACTTCAGGGGTGATGTCTCCTTCTACAGCTTTGGCTACGATAGAAGCTTTGCTGCTACCCCAAGCGAGCAATACGATACGGCGAGCTTTGAGTACGGTGCGAATACCCATAGTAATAGCTTGGCGAGGTACGTTGTCGATACCGTGGAAGGTTTCGGCAGCATCGGCACGAGTGATGTGGTCAAGGGTGATGATACGAGTACCTGAATTGCGGTTAGAACCAGGTTCGTTAAACCCGATGTGACCTGTACGACCGATACCGAGCAATTGGAAGTCAAGACCGCCGCATTCTTGGATTTTCTTGTCGTAGTTAGCGCAATAAGCCTCTAAGTCATCGTGAGATACAGTGCCGTTAGGAATATTGATATTTTCTTTAGGAATATCAATATGATTGAAGAGGTGTTCGTGCATAAAGTACCAGTAGCTTTGGATATCCTGTTTTTCCATAGGATAGTACTCGTCCAAGTTGAAGGTAATCACGTTCTTGAAGCTAAGTCCTTCTTCTTTGTGCATACGCACTAATTCATCGTACACTTTCACTGGAGATGAACCAGTAGCTAAGCCTAATACACAAGGTTTGCCTTCAGCTTGTTTTCTTTTAATAAGGTCGGCAATTTCGTGTGCGACGCTAATAGAAGCTGTTACAGAATTTGAGAAAACGACGTTGTAAATTTTCTCGAAACGAGTTTCCTCAACGGAGCCTGCAGGCTGATGAGCAATTGAAGAAACTTCTTTTTTGGTATGTGTTCTCATTTTTGTTAATGAATGATTATTATTATAATTCAGTTTTGACACTGCAAAAGTAATTCTTTTTTATGAATTGAGCAAATAAATTTAACATATCTTTGTATTTTTGTTTTTTGAAAGAGATTTTTTAGATTATAGAACATAATTAAATCAATATTATTGAATCAATTGTAATTGATTATCAATCTTTCAGTCACCGAAAATACAATCTCTATATTTCCTGAACTAATAATACTATACAAATGATAGCCTTTAGACTTCTTATTCTCATTATGTACTGTCATTATTAGAGAAGCTAACTGCTCTCCTCTTACTTTTCTACTAATTCACTTAAAGATAAATTTCTTACATTTAAAAATAGTTTTTCTTTCACACTTTAGTTTACACTATAGGTGGTGCCTTCTTTGCCATCTTTGAGCTGAATACCCATCGCTAAGAGCTCATCGCGAATTTTATCAGAAAGTGCCCAATCTTTATTGGCACGAGCTTCCATTCGCATATTGATAAGTATTTGCAATACGCCGTCTAACTTGTCGTTGTTATTGGCAACTTGTTGTTCACTCTGCAACCCTAATACATCGAATACAAAAGCATTCATCAATGCTTTGAGTTCGTTGAGTTCATCTGCTGAGATTTTTTCTTCCCCGTTCTTTATTTGGTGCATCCATTTCACGGCTTCAAAAATGTGAGCTATGAGTATAGGTGAATTAAAATCATCTAAAAGAGCATCGTAGCACTTTTGTTTCCACTCAGCTATAGGGAGAGCCGTAGGGTGTTCTACCTCAGTGCTGAGTTCGTTGAGAATTTTAAGAGCTTCCATAAGTCTTGAAAATCCTTTTTCAGCAGCAAGCATTGCTTCATTAGAAATATCGAGCACACTGCGGTAGTGGGCTTGCATAAAGCAAAAACGAATTACGGCAGGAGCAAAAGGTTTCTCAAAGAAGGTATTTTCTCCGCTGATGAGTTGCATAGGTAAAATGTAGTTACCAGTAGATTTACTCATACGCTGTCCGTTCATTGTGAGCATATTGGCGTGCATCCAGTAGCGTACAGGACTCTCGCCGTGACCTGCTTTGCCTTGAGCAATTTCACATTCGTGGTGTGGAAATTTTAAGTCCATACCGCCTCCGTGAATATCGAATTGGTTGCCGAGATATTTGGTACTCATCACGGTACATTCCAAATGCCAACCGGGAAAACCATCGCCCCAAGGTGATGCCCAACGCATAATATGTGCCGGTGAAGCTTTCTTCCAAAGCGCAAAATCTTGAGGATTGCGTTTTTCACCTTGTCCGTCCAAATCGCGGGTATTAGCAAAAAGCTCTTCTATATTCCGTCGGGAAAGTTCTCCGTAATTGAGTCCGCGTTTGTTGTATTCCAATACATCAAAGTATACTGAACCATTACTTTCATAAGCAAATCCGTCTTTCAAGAGTTTTTCGGTGAGCTGTATTTGTTCTAATATGTGTCCCGTAGCGGTCGGTTCAATGGTGGGGGGTAACAAGTTGAATATTTCGAGCACTTTGTGGAAATCTACAGTGTATTTTTGTACAATTTCCATAGGTTCGAGTTTTTCGAGGCGTGATTGTTTTACAAAGCGGTCGTTGTTCACATCGCCGTCATCAGTAAGGTGGCCAGCATCAGTGATGTTGCGCACGTAACGCACCTTGTAGCCTAAGAATTTAAGAGTGCGGTATACAAAGTCAAATGACATAAAGGTACGCACATTTCCTAAGTGAACATTGCTGTACACAGTAGGGCCACACACGTACATTCCCACATTATTTTCGTGTAAAGGCACAAATACTTCTTTTTCTCCTGTTAAGGAATTGAATATTTTTAATTGATGATTCATTCTGATATTATTTTAAGTATTAAAGATTAGCCGCGATAGATAATAGCTTGATTTAGGGCATCAACTATTTTTTGTATGTATTGCTGATCAGGAGAATCCAATACATCTGAAGTACCTGAGTTACTACTGATTCTTACATAATAGTTGTAGAAGTATTCAGGCTTTAGCTTGCTCATTTTTCGTAATGCAAAAATGATTAGAGCGATATAAACAAATAGCATAAAATAAGTTGTAACAGAAGAGTTTACATCAATAAACCTAATTTGCCAAAAAAATAATACTAAAGCAATGGTTAGAATAAATTTGTATAAACCTTTGTTAGGTTTCTTTATCCAAAAATCGGAAGCTACTGAAACTGATGAAATATTTCCTAAAACATAGGTTTTATCTCCTATCACCAATCGTGACTGAGATACTAATACATTGTTTTGTTGAAAGAAGATTTTTTCTTCATTTGCTTGATTATCCATAATTTATTTTAATTTGTATTTACTGTTTTTCGTCGTTCGTAACTCGTAATTTGTCATTCGTAACTCGTCTTTTCTTTAATTTTATATCTCTCTTCATTGCTTTTAGTTTTTAAGATGATTTCTCCCAAAAAACCTGCAATAAACAGTTGTGTACCGATGAGCATAGTGGTAAGGGCGAGGTAAAATTGCGGTCGGTCGGCTATAAGGCGTCCGTGAGGATTGATAAACAGTTTATCTATACCGAGATAAGCCGAGAACAAAAATCCTATAAAGAACATCAGTACACCCAATGCTCCAAAAAAGTGCATAGGTCGTTTGCCAAAACGCGATAGGAAACTGATAGTGATAAGGTCTAAAAATCCGTTGATAAATCGACTCATACCAAATTTGGTCACACCGTATTTGCGAGCTTGGTGTTGCACTACTTTTTCGGTAATGCGGTTAAACCCTGCGTTCTTTGCTAATACGGGGATATAGCGGTGCATTTCGCCTGATACTTCTACGTTTTTTACTACTTCGTGGCGATAAGCTTTGAGTCCGCAGTTGAAATCGTGGAGAGTGAGCCCAGAGGTTTTACGGGCAGCCCAGTTAAAGAGTTTAGAAGGTAAGTTTTTAGCCAATACTGAGTCGTAGCGCTTTTTCTTCCATCCTGATACAAGGTCGTAACCCTCTTGTGTAATCATTTGGTAGAGCGCAGGGATTTCATCAGGACTGTCTTGTAAATCGGCATCCATAGTGATGACTACCTCGCCTTGCGCTTGTTTGAAGCCAGCGTGCAGGGCTTGTGATTTGCCATAATTACGCAAAAAGCGAATACCTTGTACATTAGCATCTTTAGCTGATAATTCTTTGATTACCTGCCAAGAACCATCAGTACTCCCATCATCTACGAAAATAATTTCATAAGAATAGTGATGTTCAGTGAGTACTTTGTGTAGCCACTGGTAGAGCTCAGGCAATGATTCTTGTTCGTTGAGAAGCGGTATAACGATTGATATTTGCATCTTATAACAATTTGAGGGGCAAAGGTAATAAATTAATGATGAATACCAATAAATATGGTAAATAAATTCATTTTATCACTGCATAAAATAGCTATGCTATCTCATCTATTAGGGGCTTTCTTACTCAATATACTAAGCTCTTTTTACTCTTTTTTATCATTTTTTTACAAAACATTTTTCTACTTACTATCAAACACTTACAATTTAATAACAAAAAAACAAACATTTTTTTATTGCCAATATAAAAAAAGGTTGTATCTTAGCACGCTAATTTATATAACACATACCTATTAATATATTATGACAGAAGGAGAAAAACTGATTCCTGTAGACATCAGCGATGAAATGAAATCTGCCTATATCGATTATTCGATGTCGGTAATCGTTTCGCGCGCATTGCCCGATGTTCGTGATGGTTTAAAACCTGTACACCGCCGCGTACTCTACGGTATGTTCGATATGGGGGTGCTCAGCAATCGCCCCTATAAAAAATCAGCCGCTATTGTTGGTGAGGTACTCGGTAAATACCACCCTCACGGCGATACAGCTGTTTACGATACTATGGTGCGTATGGCACAATATTGGAGTTTACGTTATATGCTCGTAGATGGGCAAGGTAACTTCGGTTCAATGGGAGGTGACCCCCCTGCCGCAATGCGTTATACCGAAGCCCGTATGCGTAAATTCTCTGAAGAAATGCTCGCTGATATCGATAAGGAGACAGTAGATCACCAACTTACTTATGACGACTCTCGCGAAGAGCCCGTAGTACTCCCTACTCGCATCCCTAACCTATTGGTAAACGGTTCAGCAGGTATTGCCGTAGGTATGGCTACCAATATGGCGCCTCATAACCTTAATGAGGTTATCGATGGAACTATTGCTTATATCGACAATAACGATATTGAAATTGATGAACTCATTAAATACATCAAAGCCCCCGATTTCCCTACAGGAGGTATTATCTATGGCTATGAAGGCGTAAAAGAAGCCTTCAAAACAGGACGCGGACGTGTAATCATTCGTGCCAAAGCTGAGTTCCAAGAAATTAAAGGTAAAGATTGCATCGTGGTAACCGAAGTACCTTATCAAGTCGATACGTCAGTACTATTGAAAAAAACATCCGACCTCGTAAAAGAAGGTAAGTTAGAAGGTATCACCGATGTACGCGACGAATCAGCTCGTGGCAAAATACGCATCGTTTATATTCTCAAACGCGATGCCGTACCCAATGTAGTGCTCAACAATCTCTTTAAACATACTGAGCTACAAACTTCATTTAGTGTAAATAACATTGCCTTAGTGAAAGGTCGCCCTCAGTTGTTAAACCTTAAAGACCTCATTTCCCACTTCGTAGAACATCGTTATGATGTAGTCTATAGGCGTACCGATTATGAACTTCGCAAAGCCAAGGAGCGTATTCATATTTTGGAAGGATATATGAAGGTAATGGCAACCGAAGATACTATGGGTAAAGCTATCCAAATTATCCGTTTCCACGATAAACCTAAAGAAGATTTAATTGCAGAATTCGACCTTACCGATGTACAAGCTGAAGCTATCTTGGCATTAGCACTACGTCGTATCAATAAAGCTCTTATCCAGCAAACCAAAGAAGAATACGAAGAAAAACTCGCTGAAATACGCGATTTAGAAGATATCTTGGCTCGCAAAGAACGTCGTACTGAAATTATCAAACAAGAACTCCTTGAAGTAAAAGAAAAGTATGGCGATGAACGTCGTTCTACTATTGAGTATGCCGGTGGTGAGTTCAGTGTAGAAGATATGATTCCTGATGATAAAATGGTAATTACCATTTCTCACGCAGGCTATATCAAACGCACTCAGCTTAGCGAATATAAGACCCAAAGCCGTGGCGGTGTAGGACAAAAAGCCTCTACCACACGCGACCAAGATTTCTTAGAACACCTCTTCGTAAGTTCTAATCACCAATATTTATTGTTCTTTACTCAAAAAGGTAAGTGCTTCTGGATGCGCGTATATGAAATCCCAGAAGGTAGTAAAACCGCCAAAGGTCGCGCCATACAAAACCTTATCAATATCGAATCAGACGATAAAATTAAAGCTTTCGTGAGTGTACAAAACCTCAAAGATGAGGACTACATTAGTAACAATTACCTTATTATGGCAACTAAAAAGGGTATTGTTAAGAAAACGCTCCTCAAAGAATACTCCCGCCCACGCCAAAATGGTATCAATGCCATTACCATTAAAGAAGGTGATGAACTCATTGAGGCTAAACTCACTTCTGGAAATAGCCAGCTAATGTTGGCAGTGAAATCAGGTAGGGCAATTCGTTTTGCCGAAGAAAAAGTGCGTGCCGTAGGGCGTAATTCACAAGGGGTACGCGGTATCGACTTAGATACTGAGAAAGACGAAGTAGTAGGAATGATAGCTATTGAGAACCCACGTGAAGAAACCGTATTAGTAGTTTCCGAAAACGGCTACGGTAAACGTTCATATATCGATGACCCCGAAACACACAAAGCGGTATATCGCATTACCAACCGTGGAGGCAAAGGGGTTAAAACCATCTCTATTACCGAAAAAACAGGCCAGTTAGTAGCCATTAAAAGCGTATTAGAAGGTGAAGATTTGATGATTATCAACAAATCAGGTATTGCTATTCGCTTGTCGATAGATACCCTTCGCATTTCAGGACGTGCTACTCAAGGTGTCAAACTCATCAACATCAAAGGCAAAGATTCTATAGCTGCCGTTACCAAAGTAATGAAGGAAGATGAAGATGAAAACACTGAAGAAGCCCCTACTGATGGTAATGAACCTTTCGATACCCAAGAATAAAATTTGTGTTCATAATAGACTAATGTTAGAAAGGCTCGTAATACCTATGTATTACGAGCTTTTCTCTAACCTAATTCCATTCGTCTTACCTTCACCATTTCTTTAGTTACTCTTCGTTCTTTGTTCGTTCTTTGTTCGTCTTATCTTTATTTAAACTTTATTATTTGCCTGTGAGGCTCGCACCTGCCCGTGCGGCTCGCACCGTCTTTGCGTCGCTACAGTTCCCCCTTTGAAGGAAGTCTGCGAGAGCAGAGTATGTGAATAGGGGGATGTTTTTAGTATTTTCTCTTGGTCTTTCCTTCGTCACACGTTCGTTCATTTATTTTTTACTCGCCTGTCGTGCTACGATTGCCTGTGTGGCTCGCACCGTTTTACCTTTTACCTTTCATCTTTTTCCTATAATGTGGTATTTTTAGCATTATAATATTAAATAGATTACCCCCTCTCAATTCACAGAAATAAAAAAAATCTAATATTTTTTGTTACATATATTAATATTTCGTACTTTTGGCGGTAAATTATAAAAACCAACGCTTATTATGGCAATACACAACGATTTAGGAAATGAAGGAGAAGAAGATGCAGTAAACTTTTTAATACAAAATGGGCATACTATTTTAGAACGCAATTTTAGATTTGGACACGCCGAGATTGATATCATTTCGCAAAAAGGGAACATTTTGCATATCACAGAAGTAAAAACACGTAGTTCAAGCGCATATGGTGAGCCAGAGAGCTTTGTAAATCAACAGAAGATAGAACTATTAGTAAAAGCCACCGATTTTTATATAAAGAAAAAAGACTTAGATGTAGAAATACAATTTGATATTATTTCAATCGTGAAAAACAATGTAGAATTTAGCTTAAACTACATAGAAGATGCTTTCTACCCTTTCTAACGATTTAAAATACCAATTACTTTTTAATAAACTTATAATATCCAATACAAATGAAAACAATAGCATCAGCCGTTGAGCACTATATCAAATCAAAACCTTTCTTGCAAACTGCTCTCTCTGACGGAATTATTAACCTTACCTCTTTGGCTCGTATTATACGCAAAGATATACAAGCCGAAACTACTCAACGTGAGGTGCGCAATGGAGCTATCGTGATGGCTCTCAAACGCCTTTCAGTAGATATGGAATTCCGTTCCACTCATCGCATTGTAAAAGTACTGAAGAACATAGGTGATATTATAATCCGTTCAAATTTAACCGATTATACCTTCTTAACCTCCGAAACCTTTATGAATGCTCAAGCTCAACTGCTCAATAAAATCAAAAATAACAGAGATGTCTTCTATGCTACCACTCGTGGCGTAAATGAAGCAAATATCATTGTCAGTAACTCAATGGAGTCTATCGTTGAGAATATCTTTAAAAAAGAACGCCTTTTGCACAAGTTTACTGATTTAGGAGCTATCAGTGTAAAACTTCCTGAAGAAAATGTGTCAGTATCAGGTATTTATTATTTCATATTCCAACGTCTGGCGTGGGAAGGAGTAAATATGAACGAGGTAATTTCTACTGCCAATGAGTTTACTATCGTAATTCCAGAAAACCACGTCGATATAGCTTTTAAAGTAATTAAAGATTTAAAATTATTATAAAAATAAATGGTTAGAGTTAGATTTGCTCCCAGTCCTACGGGAGCATTGCATATCGGAGGCGTACGTACCGCCTTATTTAATTATTTGTTCGCCAAAAAACACGGCGGTGACTTCTTACTTCGTATAGAAGATACCGACCAAAACCGTTATGTTGAAGGCGCAGAACAGTACATCATCAACTCCCTCAATTGGTTAGGTCTTACCTATGATGAAGGAGTAGGCAAAGAAGGTAAACACGCTCCTTATCGCCAAAGTGAACGCAAACCCTTGTACAAACAATACGCCGATATCCTTATCAATAACGGTTGGGCATACTACGCTTTTGATACTGCTGAGGCTTTAGATACAGCTCGTAAGGAAGCAGAAGCCAAAGGAGAGACCTTTATATACAATTGGGCGACACGAGATACATTGCAAAACTCGCTTTCGCTTAGCAAAGAAGAAGTACAACAGCGCTTAGCGCGTGGTGATGAATATGTAATTCGCTTTAAAATGCCACATAACGAACAGCTAAAAATGAACGATATGATTCGTGGTGAGGTAACTATCGATACGAGCACCTTAGACGACAAAGTGCTCTTCAAAAGCGACGGAATGCCCACTTACCATTTAGCAAATATAGTAGATGACCACTTAATGGAAATTACTCACGTGATACGTGGCGAAGAGTGGTTGCCTTCTATGGCATTGCACCTATTGCTCTATCGCGCTTTTGGTTGGCAAGCCCCTGCTTTTGCACACTTGCCTCTTATCCTCAAACCAGTAGGCAATGGTAAGCTCAGCAAGCGTGACGGTATCAAATTAGGCTTTCCTGTTTTCCCGATGGATTGGACAGAGAATGGCGAAACCCTCAAAGGCTTTAGTGGAGAAGGGTATTTTCCCGAAGCACTCATCAATTTCTTAGCACTCTTAGGTTGGAATCCTGGTACTGATGAAGAAATCTTTACTGTAGAGCAGCTTGTGCAACTTTTTGATTTAGAAAAAGTGCACAAAGCAGGTGCTCGCTTTGACCCTGAGAAAATCAAGTGGTTTAATCACCAATACCTGCAAATGAAACCCAATGCAGAATTAGCTATTCTTTTCCAAAAAGACCTTACCCAAAGAGGTATCACACCTCCAATTACTACTATTGAGAAAGTGGTAGGCCTTATCAAAGAGCGTGCTACCTTTGTATCTGACTTTTGGGAATTGAGTAAATTCTTTTTTGAAGCACCTGCTCAATACGACGAAAAGGCACTCAAAAAACAATGGAAAGAACAAACTCCTGAAATCGTAAAAGAAGTAAGTGAGGTACTTAAAAGTACATCTAACTTTACTTCAATAACTTTAGAAGAAGCAGTAAAACAATATATGGAAGCTAAAGGTTTAGGCTTTGGACAAGTGATGCCTCCATTGCGCTTGGCTTTAGTAGGTGAACTCAAAGGACCTCACGTATTCGATATTATAGAAGTGATTGGCAAAGAGGAAACCTTACGCCGTTTAGATGCAATTCTTTTAGCAAACAAATAGTACATATAAAGTTTCTAATATAAAATAAGGCTGTATGAAGAGCTTTTCATACAGCCTTGTTTTATTCTGATAATGCAAACCTCATTAAATAGTTATCATTACCAGACCATACTTAGTGAAATGCGTTTCCGTATTTCGTCTTTTTCTATAACTTTTACTTGCACTTGTTGATGGAGTTTAACTACTTCGTTCACATCGGAGACATAACCATCTTTGAGTTGAGAGATATGCACCAATCCACTTTCTTTTACCCCTATATCCACAAAGCAACCAAAAGCTGTAATATTGTTTACTATACCAGAAAGTATCATTCCCACACGTACATCATCAAAAGTCTTTACATTAGGGTCGAAAGTAAATGCTTTAGCAGTAGTACGAGGGTCGAGCCCCGGTTTCTCTAATTCCTTTAATACATCTTTTAAATAAAGTTCACCTACCTTATCAGTTTTATATTTCTGAATATCAATAGTGGCAATGGCTTGTTTGTTACCTATGAGTTGTGCAACTGAAACACCTGTGTCCTTCGCCATTTGTTTGATGATAGGATAAGCTTCGGGGTGTACTGCTGAGTTATCAAGAGGGTTCTCACTGTTATGCACTCGCAAGAAAGCTACTGCTTGTTGGTATACCTTATCGCCTAAACGAGGCACCTTTTTTAAGTCTTCTCGTTTGCTAAAAGCACCATTAGCCGAGCGGTAGGTTACTATGTTTTCAGCCATCTTCTCCCCTATTCCTGATACATAACTGAGTAGTGATTTACTTGCCGTATTGAGGTTTACTCCCACTTTATTTACACAGCGAATTACTGTGGCATCGAGTTCTTCTTTCAATAGCGATTGATTCACATCGTGTTGATACTGACCAACACCTATACTCTTGGGGTCTATCTTCACCAACTCAGCTAATGGGTCAGCAAGACGCCTACCTATGGATACTGCCCCACGTACAGTTACATCGTAATCAGGGAACTCATCGCGGGCTATTTTAGAAGCTGAATAGACCGATGCTCCTGCTTCACTCACCACAAATACTTCTACCTTTTTAGAAAAAGTAATACTTCTCACAAAAGACTCTGTTTCACGAGAAGCAGTTCCATTACCTATACTAATGGCTTCGATGTTGTATTGAGAAACCATTGTGCTGAGCTTTTTGGCAGCCATAGTCACATCATTCTGGGGAGCGTGAGGGTAGATAACATCGTGATATAAAAGGTCACCTTTTTCATCTAAACACACTACCTTACAACCTGTACGATAACCTGGATCAATAGCCAAAATGCGCTTTTCACCCAAAGGAGACGCCAACAACAACTGTGAGAGGTTCTCTGCAAACACACTAATAGCTTTAGCGTCTGCTTTATCTTTTGCCTCCTGTAGTGTTTCGTTGGAAATAGAAGGCTCTAACAAGCGTTTGTAGCTATCTTTTACTGTCTTCTTCAAGAAATCGGCTACCTCTCCCCGACTCTTTATGATGTTTTCTTCCATAAAAGGTAAAGTATCTTCCGTGTCCACCTGTACTTTTAGCTTTACAAAGCCTTCTTTTTCGGCGCGCAACATTGCTAATACACGATGTGAGGGTGCTTTGTTAAGCGACTCTTCCCAATCAAAATACTGAGCGTATTTCTGAGCTTCTTCCTCTTCGTTTTTACCTTTGGTTACTTCGCTACTGATGATTGCTTTGCGCTGGAATATTCGGCGAAGAGTACGACGAATAAAGGTATTCTCGTTAATCCATTCAGCTATAATATCCGAAGCCCCTTGTAGAGCTTCTTCTTCAGTAGGCACTTTGTCGGAAAGGTAACGCCCTGCTAATAGTTCCAAGTCGGTTACACGCTGACTCATTATCTGTTTTGCAAGCGGTTCTAAGCCGTTTTCTTTGGCTACATCGGCTTTGGTTTTACGACGTTTCTTATAAGGTAAATAGAGGTCTTCTAATTCATTGAGTTCAAAAGACTGCTCAATACGTTTGCGTAGCTCGTCTGTAAGTTTTCCTTGTTCTTCAATAGAAGTGAGAATCGTTTCTTTGCGCTTACAGATATTGTCGTAATCAGCTTGAGCTTTGGCAATGTGTTCAATGGCTACTTCATCTAAATTCTGAATGCTATCCTTCCGATAACGCGCAATAAAAGGAATAGTACAGCCTTCGGTTAATAGAGAAAGTGTGTTTTCAATAGCTTTTTCAGGTAGTTGTGTCTGGGCTTTTATATATTGAATGTTCGTCATACTAATGTGTTATCGATTTGATAGTTTTAAATTGAAGGTGCAAAGATATTGAAGAATTGGCAGATTAGCAAATGTGCTTTTAATACTACAATACTAATAATGCCAATAATACTAAATTGATGACAATACAAACCACACAGGCAGGTGTGAGCCACACAGGCAGATAATAAAGTTTAAATTAAGAAAAGACGAACAAAAGACGAACAAAAGACGAACAAAAGACGAACAAAAGACGAACAAAAGACGAACAAAAGACGAACAAAAGACGAACAAAAGACGAACAAAAGACGAACAAATGACGAAGGAAGAACGAAAGATAACAAGAGTAAAAATATATCTAAACTGTATATAAAGCAGTACTTTGGTAGAGAAAACTTATTTTTTTGAAATAATATTTCGCTCTTTTAAAAAAAAGTAGTACTTTCGCACTCTGTAACAGCACTTGTGAAAAAGTATGAAAAAAGTTTTTCTATACAGTAGTTTTTTAGTTGTTTTTTTGCTATATTTAGCTTGTACACCTAATGCTAATACCTATTATAACCGTCAGATGCAACCTATTGTTACCAAGTACAATGTACTATTCAATGGGGAGGAAGCATATGCTAAAGGTCTTAATGAGCTACGCGATAAATATCAGGATAATTTTAGTGAAATTCTTCCTGTAGAGCCTATTGGTATGAGTGGAAAAGTACAATTAGACGGTACGGGTAATGCTGATTTTCAACGTGCTGAAGAAAAAGCTATTAAAACCATTCAGAGACACTCAATGGTTTTTAAAGGAGTGCAACGCAACTATAAAATTGATGACGCTTATATGCTACTCGGTCAAGCTCGTTATTACGATGAGCGCTTCTTCCCTGCCTTAGAGGCTTTTAATCACTTGCTTACGAACTACGGAACGAGTGAACGTATTCCTGAGGCTGCCGTTTGGGCACAAAAAGCGAATCTCCGTTTGGGTAAAGATAAAATTGCTATAGAAAAACTTACTGAATTTTTAAAAGAGAACCCTAAACTGCGCAAAAATGACAGAGCTGAAGCCTATGCTACCTTAGGTCAGGCTTATATCAACCAAGAACAATATCCTGAGGCTGCCGATGCGCTCTACAATGCTGGTAAATACACTCGTAATAAGGCTTTACGCGGTAGATATTACTTTATTGCAGCTCAGCTTTATGAAAAACAGCATCAAAAAGACTCTGCCCAAGTAGCTTTTGAGAAGGTTGTGAAACAAAACTGGAAGATTCCGCGTAAGCTATGGGTAGAAGCTCAAGCAGGAAAGGCTCGCAATAAAACATTTACCCCCGAAGAAAAGGCAGAATTCTTGGCTTACCTTACTAAACTTGAACGCCGTTATGAGCACAAAAACTATCTCGATGTGCTTTACTACACTCACGGCGAACTTTTAAGAGATGACGATAAGATTATGGCTACCGATTTTTATCGGAGTTCTCTTGCTAACAATAAGGACAACAATCCGTTAAAAGCAAAAGCTCATACACGTCTCTCCGAACTGTTCTTTGACCAAAAAGACTACACAGGAGCTTACCAGCATTTGGATAGCACCCTTACTTATATCCCTGAACATACTTTTGAACATCTTTTTATTCGCAGAAAAAGAGACAACTTGTCCAAGATTGCTGAATTAGAATACGTTGTTAAGAAAAATGATAGCGTATTAAAAGTGATGCGCTTGCCGGTGGCAGAACGTCGTGCATATTACCAAAAACACATCGATTCTGTACAGCAGGCAATTGCTCTTCGCACACAAAAGCAACACAATAAAAAGGTTGCCAACACAGGTATGGGGGTAACGATGCCCGATGCTACTACTGAAAAGGGTGGCAAGTTCTATTTCTACAACCCGATGAGCGTAGCCTATGGGAAACAACAGTTTCAACAATATTGGGGAGACCGCAAATTGGAGGATAACTGGCGTTGGTCGAGTATGGGAAATGCCAATGTGGCAAACCTCACTGTTTCGGCAACTACACAACAAGTAGCTGAAAAAGAAGTGGAAACCCCTGATACTTACCTTTCTCAACTTCCTAAGACCGAAGCTGAAATCGCTCAACTTAATGTCGATAGAAATAAAGCCCTGTACCAGTTGGGTGTGCTTTATCGTTCTAAATTTAGTGAGAATGAATTGGCAATACAACGTTTAGAACGCGTTCTTGCCAACAACCCTTCTCCCGATTTAGAGGTTGTTACACTTTATGAGCTTCAAAAGAATTACACTGATACTCATAACCCTAAAGCTGAAACCATCAAAGGGCGACTACTTGCTAATTATCCTAATACTGATTATGCAAAACTCTTGCAAGGAAGCGAAACCTCACAACAAGAGCGCAACAAACAGGCACAAGTTTTTGTTGATACCCTTATGGCACAGTACAATCGTGGTGAAATCATCGAAACAGCACATCAGTTGCAAACAGAAGGGGCGCAGTATCGTGAAACTTCAGTAGCACCTGCTATCGCACTGTTGCAAGCCAAAACAACGGCACGTTTAGAGGGGCTTGCTCCTTACCAAACGCAGTTACAACAGATAGCGACTAACTATCCTGCCACTGCTGAAAGTGAAGAGGCTAAAAATCTATTAGATGAGCTTAAAGATGTAGAAACCGAAGATTTTGTTACCGACGATAAGGCTACAAAATGGAAAGTAGTCATTACAGGTACGGTTTCCGAGACACGCAATACTATAAAAGAACAACTTATACAGAAATTAAAGGCAATTTCTGAAGTACTCACCCTTTCAGAAGACCTCTATAATACCGATGAAACGTGGTTGGTAGTTCATAATATCCGCGATGCTTATTCAGCTCAGAGCATTGTTACTGATTTGAAGGATTTCTTGGAGAAAAACAAACTATCTGCTTTTGTTATAGCCACTGAAAACTACCGATTAGTACAAATTCGCAAAGACAAAGAAAAATTCTTGGAGAAAGAAAAGAATGAAAACTAAGTCAGTTTATAGTATTTATTACTTTATGGCTTGTCATTTACCATTATTTTAGTATCTTTGCGCCTCATTTAGCAAAAAAACAATATGAAATTAAAACACGCAATCCTCATTATCCTGTTGGTACTTATCATCGACCAATGGAGCAAAATATACATCAAAACACACTTTATCCTCAACGAAGCCGTAACCGTTTTCAGTTGGTTTCAAATCTACTTTGTAGAAAACGAAGGGGCTGCTTGGGGTACTAAAATCCCCGGTGAATACGGCAAACTCATTCTTACCCTCTTCCGCATTGTAGCGGTGGTGGGCATTGGCTATTGGCTGGTGTCGGCAGTGAGAAAGCAGCAACCCAAGATACTTATCGTTTGCATTTCTTTGATATTGGCAGGAGCACTGGGCAATATCATCGATTCGGTGTTTTACGGCATAATTTTCGACCATAGTTATGGTAACATTGCTACCCTATTTGCCGAAAATCCTTACGGAACCCTCCTGCACGGCAAAGTGGTGGATATGTTCTACTTCCCGCTTATTGATACTACACTTCCCAGCTGGGTACCCATTTGGGGAGGCGAACGCTTTCGTTTCTTCGAGCCCGTGTTTAATGTGGCAGATTCTGCCATTTGCATAGCAGTGGGGCTAATGATTATATATCACAAAAAGATATTTCCTAAAAACTAAATGAATACAAAAACATTGGAAGATTTGGAGTTCCCTGTGGTACTCTCTCACCTGTCCGACCTTTGCCTTACAGATCTCGGCAAGAAGTACGCCCTGCGCATTCAGCCGTTTAACGATAAAGACAGCCTGCTTTTGGCACTTTATCAAACCAATGAATACCTATCGTCTTTTGATAATAACAACACAATCCCTTCACACTATTGCGAATCTATCACTTCCGAAATTAAACTCCTATCTATTGAAAACGCCTTATTAGAAGTGTCGAGTATTAGGAAGATTTATCGTATTAGCGAGGTTGTAAACTCTCAAATTCTCTTCTTTAAGAAGTTCAAAACGCTATACCCTACCCTTTTCGAAACGGCTGATAGTATCGAGTATACTACCGAACTCCTGAACGCTATCGATAAAGTGTTAGACAAGTACGGCGAGATAAAAAACGAAGCCTCTCCTATGCTTGGCAATATACGTCGCGAGCTGAGCGCCTTGAAAGGAAAACTCAACGAGAGTTTCAACCGTGCTCTTGCCGAATATAACACTGCCGACTATCTCGATGATATCCGAGAGACCATAGTAGAAAACCGCCGCGTATTGGCAGTGAAAGCGATGTACCGCCGGAAAGTACAGGGCACCGTATGGGGGAGCTCAAAAACGGGTAGCATAGTGTATATAGAACCGCGACAAACCGAAATCTACTCTCGCGAACTCTCTAATCTTCTGTACGACGAAAAAGAGGAAATCCAGCGTATATTAAGAGAACTTACCGCCTTCATCAGTGAGTTTACGGAACTGCTGAAAGACTATCAGCGGTATATCACGGCTATTGATATTATCTATGCTAAAGCCAAGTACGCCCACCAAATGAACGCCCTTTTGCCAGAAATCAGCGAGGAGCGAGAACTGCTGTTGCGCGATGCTTATCACCCCTTATTGTTGCTCAATAATACTAAAAAAGGGGTAACTACCTACCCTCAAACCATCGAACTGAATGATGAAAAACGTATTATCGTCATCTCGGGACCTAATGCGGGTGGAAAGAGTATTACGCTTAAAACCATTGGCTTATTGCAATTAATGCTACAAAGTGGAATGCTCGTTCCGGTGCATCATTGGTCTAAAATGTGTTTGTTTGAGCGTATCCTTACCGATATTGGCGATAATCAATCTATTGAAAACCATTTAAGCACTTATAGTTACCGACTCAAGAATATGAATTACTTCCTCAAGAAGTGCAACAGTCGTACCTTATTTTTGATAGATGAGTTTGGAACGGGAAGCGACCCCGAATTAGGAGGTGCTTTGGCTGAAATATTCTTAGAAGAGTTCTACCTCCGAAAGGCTTTTGGCGTAATCACCACCCATTACACCAACCTAAAAATGTTGGCAGACGAATTGCCCCACGCTACCAATGCTAATATGTTGTTCAACGACAAAACCTTAGAGCCCATCTATAAGCTGATTATTGGCGAGGCGGGGAGCTCTTTCACTTTTGAAGTGGCGCAGAAAAATGGCATTCCGTTCAGCCTCATCAATCGGGCTAAGAAAAAAATAGAGAAAGGAAAAGTGCGTTTTGATGCCACTATCGCCAAATTGCAGAAAGAACGCTCCAAAATGGAAAAGACTGCCGAAACACTAAAAGACGAGGAAACTAAAGCCCGCGAAGAAGCCAAACGTTTGGAGGAACTGAATGATAGAGTAAAAAGCAAACTCGTAAATTATCAGGAACTTTATGACCAAAGCCAACGAATGGTTACTTTAGGTACAAAGGTAGACCAGCTGGCTGAACGTTATTTTTACGATGGTAAGCGTCGCCCTTTGGTATCCGAATTTCTCAAACTCATTGAAATGGAAAACGCCAAGCGCAAACAAGTGAGTAAAGAAGAACGCATTAAGCAGAAAGAGGAGAAAAAAGCCACTACCGAAGAAGTTCATAAGCAAATGGAGGCGATACGCCAGCAACGCAAAGAAGAGAAAAAAGAGCGCATTGCCCAAGAACGCGCCGAAAAAGAAAAACTACAACGCGCCCTTGCCATAGGCGACCGTGTGCGCATTAAAGACAGCCGGAGCGTGGGAAGTATCGATAAGATTGAAAAAGGCAAAGCCATAGTAAATTACGGGGCGTTTACTACCTCTGTTTCTTTGGACGAATTGGAACTCGTACAGAAAATTCGATAAAGTTCAACTTATTGAAAAGACACCTTATTAATATCTCAAAAAAGTGATTGTTCAAAATACAATCACTTTTTAAGTTCTATATCTTTTTAAAGTGAATAAAAAGTCGCTTTTTGAATTGCCGAACTTTATAAAATCAATAGCGAGCCACTTTTTGAGTAGTTTAACTTTATAAAGTCATCGAAAAGTATGTTTTTATAGATTATCCCCTTTGGAGAGGGAACGTGGGAGGTATTTCTGCGTAAACTATTACAATTATAATGCAACCCCCCCCCACCCCCCTCAAGGGGGAATGTAGCGACAAATATTGTACATCATACTGTTTTTCATATTTGTCAATAAAAAACTTTGAAAATAATTTTGCCTATAAAAAAAGAAATTCGTAATTTTGTCGCATAAAAATGAGAGGTTCATTTCTTTAGACAACCTCTGAGTTATAATAACAAAGTGTTTAACAACCTTAAATATTAAATATATATTATGAAAAAAGAAAAACTGGTAAATTTAGACCTCGCTCGGCTACACAATGCTGAGTTCAAACAATTTGTAGTGCGTTTTTTTGAAGACTTCGGTAAAACCGATTTAAACTTGGAAACAGACGCCGATTTTAAAGCTCTTTTTGAAAAGTTGAGGAACAAAATTCCTTCCTATGAAAAGGGATTGGAAAGAATCCGCTCCAGCGAAGAGACCAAAAAACTCGCTGAGCTCGACCACGTGAGGGATACCGATATGCGTGCCTTGCGTTTGAGTATTCGCCCCTATAAATATGCGAAGACGGAGGATAAGAAGAAAGCTTTTGAAACCATAAAAAGGCTTATAGACCCTTATAAAGAGGTTTCAAAAGAAACGTATGAGGAAGAAACCAGCGACCTTACAACTCTCATTACCCAGCTCAAAGCTGAACCTTATGCAAATGCAGTGAAAACGTTGCAGATTAAGGAGTTTGTAAGTGAGCTGGAAAAATCTAACAAGGCGTTTGATGAACTTTTTTCGCACAGGTCGTTCCAAACCTTGCAAAAAGAAGCCTATCACATACGTCCGCTACGCAAAGAACTCGCTGATGATTACCGAGAAATGGTGAATTACATTGTTGCCCTATCGGGCGTGAAACAAGAACCGTTTTACAAGAAAGTGATGGAAGTCATCAATAACAGCAGGAAGTATTACGCTGATGTGATTGCCCGCAGAAAGCCAAGTGCTACCGCCTCTAAAAATAAAGAGAACGCTAATACATAGCCGATAATGGACGTACAAATAGACCCCAGCTGGAAAGCGGTATTGCAAGAAGAATTTAATAAGCCGTATTTTAGTCAGCTCACTGAATATGTGAAACAACAATATGCCGAAAATATCTGTTACCCAAAAGGAAAGCAAATATTTTCGGCTTTCGACCATTGTCCGCTGGACAAGGTGAAAGTGGTTATCATTGGGCAAGACCCCTATCACGGCGCAGGGCAAGCAAATGGTTTATGCTTTTCAGTACACGATGGCATTGCCCACCCACCTTCACTTATTAATATTTTTAGGGAAATAGAGCAGGATTTGGGTATCCCCTACCCTATCAGTGGCAATTTGGAGCGCTGGGCATCGCAAGGGGTTTTGCTGCTGAACGCCACTCTCACCGTAAGAGCCAACGAAGCTGGTAGCCACCAAAATAAAGGGTGGGAAACTTTTACTGACGCTGTTATTAAAGCAGTTTCAGCACATTGTAACAATATAGTGTTTATGTTATGGGGCGGTTATGCTAAGAAGAAAACAAGCCTTATCGATACAAATAAACACTGTATTCTCACTTCTGGTCATCCCTCCCCTCTGAGCGCAAACAAAGGCTATTGGTTTGGTAACAAACATTTCAGCAAAGCTAATGCCTATCTTACATCCGTAGGGAAGGAAACCATAAACTGGTAATTAGATAGTATTAAAAGATAAAATATAATAAGGTGATAATATTGTAGAAAATGATACAATCCATCATTGAAAAGTATAAAGATAGAATAGCTGTAGGAACTAAAGACTATATAAATATAACTTGGATTGAGCAAGCGGAAAAAAAATTAGGCTTTCCTTTACCCGATAGTTATAAAGAGATGTTATTAAACTATGAATTTGTCACTGTTTTTGGAATTGAATTTAAAACTATTGCTCCGCCTGAATATCAAGAGGGTGCCGATAGTGATATTTATTATACTTATCAAATAAATTTACAAAATAATCTATTTCAAAAAGATGAATTGGCTTTCTTAGAGATGGACGAAGAAACTTATTTCTTTAAAATTGAAGAAGCTGGTCAAGCTAATGAATATCCTGTTTACGTTCGGGACTATATGACTAGTGAAGATAATTTATATGCCAATAACTTTCAAGAATTTTTAGAACAGTTTTTTAGTATAATATTGAAATAGTAACTTTGTTTAATATATAAAAAAGTTATGAGCATATATTCTCTATCATTTAGCATTGAGCAATATTTGGGTTTTCTCCTTTTTGTAGTCATTTTCCTAATTGGTTTTTGGCTACTATGCTTTTTATGCTTGGTGATTCCATATTGGATTATCGGAACAATAAAAGAGCGACTCAAAGAAAGAAAATCAACCAAAAGCAATATGCTTTTCCCAAAAAACTAACTACTGATGACATTAAAAGAAAGAATACAGAACCTACCTATAATCAAGCATTTCGTACTCTTTTTGAAAAGTGTTCCTTTAGCTAAGAATGCTTTTTCATTGTATGATTTGCTCGAACTGTATACCGTGGGGATTATTAGAGGTGCACTTACCTATCGGGCGAGCGCTATCTCGTATAGTTTTTTCTTGGCAATCTTTCCTTTTTTGCTATTCATTTTAAACTTAATCCCTTATATTCCTATCGAAAATTTCCAGGGAGACTTTTGGGCTTTTATTGAAGATATGCTTCCCCCAGGTACGCACGATTTCTTTTCAGATATTTTTTTCGATATCGCCGATAAAAAACGTGGTGGCTTGTTGTCTTCGGTGTTTTTTCTCTCTATTTTCTTAATGACCAATGGTATTATGGCAATTTTTGGAGGGTTTGAGTATTCGTACCATCGGCAAATCACACGCACTTATATCAAGCAATATCTCTACGCCCTAATGGTAGCAATTATTTTGGCACTTCTTGTTCTATTTGCTGTGGTTGTATTCATTTATTACGAAGTGTATTTAGTGCCTTACCTCGATAAAATCAATTTTATTACCGATTATGAAACGCTACTTAAAATATCGAAAATAGTTTTCGTCGCACTGATTACCTACTTTGGTACAGGACTGCTGTTTTACTTCGGCACAGTTGAAGGCAGGGAAAGTAAATTCTTTTCAGCAGGTTCGCTCTTTACTGTGTTATTGTTTGGCGTGACAACCTATTTGTTCGGTATTTATATCGAAAATTTTTCTCGCTACAACCAGCTGTATGGGTCTATCGGGGCATTGCTTATCTTCCTGCTTTATATATGGCTAAATGCTAACATATTGTTATTGGGGTTTGAACTGAATGCTTCGCTTTTGAAACTTAAAAAACAAGACTGATGTATTACGTAGATGTAATCTTGCCACTTCCGCTTTCTAAACTTTTTACTTATCGTATTAATGAAAACGAGGCGCATTTCTTACAAATGGGAATGCGCGTGGCTGTTCCATTCGGTAAATCGAAGGTATACACGGCTATAGTACATCATATACATACGGTTGAGCCTTCTTATGACACTAAAGACATTGAATATATCTTAGATGAAACGCCTATCGTGACTCCTGAACAAATAGAACATTGGCAGTGGATAGCCGATTTCTATATGTGCACTTTAGGGGAGGTTGTAAAAGCCGCCTTGCCATCAGCCTTTTTATTAGAAAGTGAAACGATTATAGAAATTGCAGAAAAGGAACTAAATTCAGACCTTTTTACCGATGACGAGTGGCAGGTATACGAAGCCTTACATTACAAAACAGCCCTCAAAGGCAGTGAGGTAAGCAAGATAATTCCCAAAAACAAGGCGCTGAAAGTGATGAAGAGCTTGGTAGAGAAAGGAGCTGCTCGCATTTCGGAGAGAATATTTGAGAAATATGTGCCAAAACTCATTAAATACATTCGTTTATCTTCTGAATATCAAACCGAAGAAGGCTTGCAAAGAGCCTTAGAACTTTTGAAACGATCAGAAAAGCAAAAGAAGTCGATAATGGCTTATTTTAATTATATCAACAGAGAAATATTGCCTTTAAAAGCAGAAAAATTATTAGAAGAAGCTAACGTATCGACAACAGTACTAAAATCAGTAATAGAAAAGGGTATTTTTGAAGAATATTACTTACAGAAAGACCGTGTTAGCTTTGCTGATAGTGATGTTTTGGAAAAGAAAACACTCAACGAGGTACAAAACGAAGCTCTTTATCAAATTCAACAACAGTTTCAGACTAAAAACACAGTTCTTCTACAAGGAGTTACTGCCTCTGGGAAGACTGAAATTTACATTGAACTTATAGACCAATATTTAAAGACGGGAAAACAGGTGCTCTACCTTCTTCCTGAAATCGGCTTAACGGTTCATCTTATTAACCGATTGAAGCAACATTTTGGTAAGAGCCTCTCAGTATATCACTCTAAATATAGTACGAACGAACGGGTGGAAGTTTGGAATAATGTACTACATAATAACCCTAAAGCGCAATTAGTTATAGGTGTTCGCTCATCAGTTTACTTGCCTTTCAAACAATTAGGGTTAGTTGTAATTGATGAGGAGCACGATAGTTCTTACAGACAGTTTGAACCAGCCCCTCGAATGCAAGCTCGGGATACTGCTATTATGTTGGCAAATATTTTCAAGGCTAAAACTTTGCTGGGTTCGGCAACGCCATCATTGGAGAGTATGCACAATGTGAAGACTGAAAAGTATGGATTTGTATACTTATCAAAACGCTACGCCGATTTTCTTCCTCCTATTATTGAGCTGATAGACATCAAAGATAAGCACCATCGCAAACGTATGAATGGTCATTTTTCTGACGTGTTAATAGAAGAAATTACCAATACTTTATCGCAAGGCAGACAAGTGTTGCTTTTCCAAAACAGAAGAGGTTATGCTCCCATCGTGCAGTGTATGCATTGTGGTACAGTGCCCCAATGTCCGCATTGTGATGTAAGTCTCACTTTTCACCAAAGTAGTAATCAGTTGCGATGCCATTATTGCGGTTATGCGATACCTATGCCTAAAGCCTGTATTGCTTGTGGAAGTGTTGATTTAAGAACGAAAGGCTTCGGAACGGAGCAAATCAGTAAAGAATTAGAAGTGCTTTTCCCAAAAATAACTATCGACAGAATGGATCAGGATACTACTAATGGTAAGTATGGATATGAAAAGATACTATCGAAGTTCGAGCAACAAGAAACACAAATATTAGTAGGCACCCAAATGATCTCTAAGGGTTTAGACTTTGAAAATATAGGTCTAGTAGGTGTAATGAATGCCGATTCGTTAATTCACTATCCCGATTATCGGGCATACGAGCGCAGTTTCCAGCTCTTACTGCAAGTGTCAGGACGTGCAGGGAGAAGTTCGAAGCGAGGAAAAGTATTGATACAAACGTATAATCCACAGCACCCCGTAATACAACAAGTATTACAAAACGATTTCAGAGGAATGTATCAAAGTCAAATAGAGGAACGGCAATCATTTTTATATCCACCATTTGTACAAATGATAAAAATAACACTGAAAAACAATAACTTTAGTCAGACAAATGAAGGGGCTGAATGGTTTGCAAACACACTTCGAGAAGTTTTTGCCTCCCAGAAAGGAATAGAAGTTTTAGGTCCTGAGTTTCCTCTTGTTTCTCGTATTAGGAATGAATATTTAAAAGATATTTTGGTGAAAGTACACCCTTCTGCTATTTCTTTACATCGTACTAAGGAACAGATTAAACGAATAGAGATTAGTTTTCAAGCTATCAGTAATTTTCGTGCCATTCGGGTGAGTTACTTGGTAGAATAGTTTGGGTTCACTATTTTTTAATATAAACACTCCTTCAAGAAGTTCCCATATAATAAAATAAGAGGCTACCAAATAAGGTAACCTCTTATTTTTATCAAAATCTTTTCTATTTATTGTAAACACTTTCTTTTTTGAAGTGTTTAGCCAACAAATAATAAACAACTGCACGGTGCTTGTTTCTGTTTGATTTACCGTATTTTTCCAATACAGCATCAATAGCTTTGTCTAACTCAGGACCGTCTTTCAAACCTAATTTTTTGATTAGGAAGTTTTGTTTTACACGGTCTAACTCTGCTTGGTCAGAGCCTGATACTTTAGACGCATCAGCGTTGTAGATAGAAGGACCTAAGCCCACAGTTACTTTTGTCAAGAACGCTACATCTGGGTTCTTTTCACCACATTTTTCTTTTAAATCTTGGGTGTACACAGCAATTAATTCATCGCGTTTACTCATAATTTTTTATATTTAAAATTAATAATGCGGTAAAGGTAGTTATTTTTTCAATACCTCAAAATATTTTAACAAAACTTTATCATTTATTTTTCTCGGTGTTTGGATTTCTAACAGCTTAGGACTTTCTGATAGTTCGAAGAAATTACTTAAATCTTTCTGTAAATCAGACAAATTGGTTGCTAACTGATAGCTAATACCATACATCTTACAAAAATGTTCTGCTGTGAGCTTATGAGGCGTCTCAAAAAAATATTCAAAGTTAGGGTCAGCTTTATCACCAGGTAGTATTCTGAAAATTCCCCCTCCTTGATTGTTGAGAAGAATCACTCTAAAATCTTGCGGAATATATTTGTTCCAAAGCGCATTACTGTCGTAAAAGAAACTCAAATCACCTGTAATAAACACTGTGGGAGATGCGCTCCCTACAGCAGCCCCAATAGCGGTGCTCATACTACCATCGATACCACTGGTACCCCGATTACAAAACACTTTCCACGATGGGTGAGCTTTCATCAGCTGGGCATACCTAATTGCAGAACTATTGCTTATCTGTATAATATAATCATTAGGAATATTACTGAATACTTCACTGTACACTTTCAAATCGGAGAAAGGCACTTGGCTGATATACTCTAAATGGATTTGCTGTATCTCGTTTTTAACCGCTAACCATTGCTGTTGATAGTCAGAAGTAACCGTAATTAATTTAGGTGTTACTTCCCTTAAAAAAGTGTTGATATCTGCCTTAAAACTTGCTGTTAAACAGAAATAAGAATCATACTCTTTGTGCAAATCTACATTGTAATGATAAGTAGGCTTAAAGGTGCGCAAGAACTGTTTTATCTTTTTAGAAACTACCAAGCCTCCAAAAGTAAGTAGCAAATCAGGGCGTAAGGCTTCTTTTAAACCCGAGTCTTTTTCAGTATAAGTGAGTAGTTTGTCAATATAAGGGATAAAGTGCGAGTGGTGCAAGTTCGAGGTAGTTTCTGTAAACACTAATACTGATGGGTCTTGAGCAAGCCACTCTATATACTGTGCTTCCAAACTATTAGGGGCTAACACACCTACCAATACCATCTTTTTAGCTGACGTGTTCCAACTTTTTGCAAAATCAGCTACTTTTTCCTCATTTACAATAGATTTTTGAGTCTTTGCAGAAATATTGTCAAAGGTATAACGCTCTTCAGTCGTAAGGTACAAAGGTTCTTCAAAAGGCACATTGATGTGTACTGGGAGTTGCTCCTCAATAGCGGTATTCAGCGCTCTGTTGAGTTCGTAAAAGTTGCTCTTATCACTGTGTTCCTCATCTGATAAATTGGCATTGTAGCCACTGTGGTTTGCCAGCACATTTACCTGACGTATAGTTTGCCCGTCGCCTATATCAATTTTGTTTGAGGGACGGTCGGCTGAGATGACTACTAAAGGTATATTGCTATAAAAAGCCTCTGAAAAAGCGGGATAATAGTTCAGCAAGGCAGAGCCTGAAGTACACACCACTGCCACAGGTTCAAGTCTTTGTTGGGCAATCCCTAAGGCAAAAAAAGCAGCACAACGCTCATCTACGATGCTGTAACAACTAAAGTAAGGGTCGTTTGCAAAGCCAATCGTCAGTGGCGCATTACGCGAGCCTGGCGAAATAACAATATGTTTGATTTGTTTGGTTTTGCAGGCTTCAATCACTTGCTGAGCCAACTTAATTTGAGGTCTTTTCATTTAATCGGTGAGCTTGTTTTTATGCTGATAATACTCATATAGGGCTACCTGTGAGCGCAAAGCCGGGGTAGTATGAGGGCGATAGATATTGTCTTGCGCTTTGTTGATGATGCGCGCTTTCACATTATCTGCCCAGCTTATTTCAAAAGTGTCTATCAACTCTTGCTGTATTGCTTTGTCGTAAATAGGGCAACCTACTTCCACTCTGAATGAAATATTGCGCGTCATCCAGTCGGCTGAAGAGATGTACACTTTAGGGTCGCCTCCGTTACCAAAAATAAACAAACGTGGGTGCTCTAAGAATTTATCCACGATGCTAATCACCTCAATATTCTCACTCATTCCTTCAATACCAGGAACTAAGCAACAAATACCACGTACAATCATTTGTATTTTCACCCCTGCACGACTGGCTTCGTACAGTTTGTCTATCATCTTGTAGCTAGTAATGTTATTCATCTTCAGTTTGATATACGCCTCTTTGCCCGCCTTAGCATTCTTAATTTCTTCGTCTATCAGGTGTTTGAGTTGCTTTTTGGTATAGTGTGGAGACACTATTAGATGCTTGAATTTTTGCACATTGTAGTTGGCATCAAAGAAGTTGAACACTTTGTTCACTTCTTTGAGTATCTCCTGATTGGCAGTAAAAAGCGTATAATCAGTATAGATTTTAGCAGTAGTTTCATTGAAGTTACCAGTGCTGATAAATCCATAACGTTTCAGTTCTTTACCTTCTTTACGTTCAATCACACATATTTTACTGTGTACTTTCAGTCCGCGTACGCCGAAGATGACTTTTACACCTTCTGCTTTTAGCTGTTCAGCATATCGTATATTCGATTCTTCATCAAAACGAGCTTGCAATTCTATCTGTACGGTTACTTGTTTGCCATTTTTCACTGCATTGATAAGTGAATTAACTACTTGCGAGTTCTTTGCCAAACGATAAATGGTTATTTTCACCGATTTTACCTTAGGGTCAAGGGCAGCTTCCCTCAAAAACCATATAATGTTAGAAAAAGTATGGTAAGGCGTGTATTGCAAATAGTCTTTTTCGGCAATTTTCTTTAGCAAACTCTCTTCTGAGGTGAGTCCTTGTACAGGTAGTGGCTGTATAGAGGCATATGTCAAATCCTTACGCCCTAAGCTGGGGAAGTTCATAAAGTCGCGGCGGTTATGGTAGCGCCCTCCTGGGATTACGCTGTCGGTTTTCATAATACCCATTTTCTCTAATAAAAATTGCAAGGTGTCCTTGTCTATCATCTTGTCGTACACAAAGCGCACCGGCTCGCCTTTGCGTCTGTCTTCTATACTGGTCGAGAGTTTCTCGATAAAGCTCTTGCTCAAATCATCGTCTATGTCCAACTCGGCATCACGAGTGATTTTAATCATATTTGCCGTAAGCGATTCGTAATTGAAAATGTTAAATATCTTGTGCAAGCAAAAGCGTATCACATCATCAAGCATAATAATATAATGCTTATCTCCTATTTGAGGCAACTCTATAAAACGGTCGAGGGTAGCAGGCAACTCAATAAGGGCATACTGTATTTTTTCTTTATAAACACGTGATGAAAAGAACTTTTGTACTCCTGAGGTTTTTTCGTCTTCTTCTTTTAGGGTCATTTTCACTGCCAAATACGCCACATCGTCTTTCAGTTGTGGGAACTTCTCTAAATCGTTAAGGATAATAGTAAAGAGGGCGGGGCGTACTTTGTCGTAGAAATAGGTATTTACAAAGGATTCGTGCTCAGGTAATAACGTTTTTTCATCTACTATAAATATCTGCTCTTTCTCCAATTCCTTGGTAATAGTGGCAATAATTTTCAAGCTCTCTTCTTGTAGTTGTATTACCTCTTTGGTAATTTCTTCCAAGAGCTCTTTGGCGTGTACCCCCAGTTCTTTGTCTGAGGTTTCGTTCATCGCCACTCGTTTTACAGTAGCATAACGCACTTTAAAGAACTCATCTAAGTTGTTGGAGAAGATACCCGCAAAACGCAAACGCTCCAATAGGGGCACTCGCTCATCAGCTGCCTCTTGAAGTACGCGTGCATTGAATTTTAGCCAACTCAATTCGCGGTTGATATATTGATTTTTTATCTTCATTTTACTTCATTTTGAGCCATTTCCACACCTCTCTATAGCTAGCTTTTTTGCCGTACATCAAGATACCAATGCGGTATATCTTAGATGCTAATTTAATGACTGCAAAGAAAGTGAGATACAAAATAACGAGAGAAATCAGTACTTCCCACCACGCTACCCCAAACGGTATGCGCATCAACATTACTACGGGCGAAGTGAGAGGTATGTATGAAAACACTACCGAAATCGTACCGTGAGGCTCTTCAATTACTGAGAACATACCTACATAAAAGGCTAATATTAGCGGTAATAATATAGGCATTAGGAACTGTTGTGTGTCAGTTTCGTTGTCTACCATTGCGCCAATCATCGCATAAAGCGAACTGTATAGCAAATAACCTCCTATGAAGAACAATAGGAACACCACAAAGGTTTCCGCAAAAGGGAAATGGTACAAGGTAGCCACTATATTGTTGATTTCCGACACGTTACTCGCTCCTTGTACCGCTTGGGCAGAGGTATTTACTTCAAAGAAAGAGGGTGCTAATGCCAACAGTACACCACCTATAACTATCCATATCGCAAACTGGGTAAGACCTGCTAATGAAGTACCCAATATCCTGCCTAACATTAGTTCAAAAGGCTTAACTGATGAGATAATGATTTCCACAATGCGATTGGTTTTCTCTTCTATCACACTGCGCATTATCATATTACCATAGATGATGATAAACATAAAAATAAGATACCCCGCTATGCCTCCAATGGTTATTTTCATTACGTTATCCAACTCGGAGGTCTTCTCTCCCGTAAAATTCTCCATTTGTATGCTTATATGCGTTTTAGCAGCATCTATCTCCTTTTTGTCAATCCCTTTTTTAGTAAGGTTATGCTGAAAGAGCGTCCGCTCCATAGCATTAGTAAGCTCACTGGTAAGCGATAACGAAGGCGACTCTTCACTGTAAAAAGCAATATTTTGGTCGCCTTTATCAGGGATATACAACAATCCGTATTTGCTTTTTGCCAACACTTCGGCTTTGGCTTCTTTGAGTGAAACATTGCTGAGATATTCGTACTGAATAGTCTCGGTATTCTCAAAAGTGTTGGTATAGAGTCCACTTTCGTCTACAATCACAATATCCTTAGCCTTGCTCTTATTGTTTACGTTGGTCAAAAAACCAATCACAAGCGCAAAGATAACCACTATCAGCGGACTTACAAACGTCATTATTACAAACGACCTATTACGTATTTTATTCAAGTACTCTCTTCGAGTAATAATTCCTAAGTATTTCATCTTAATTTGTCAATTTATGTGCCATCTAAAAGTCTCTTTTGTGTCGCTACAGCTCCTCCTCTTGGGGGTTAAAAAGCTATATTCAATAAAGAACCTTCCCTCTCTTTATTCACTTACTCCGTTATAGCAGACAAGCTTTCAGACATCTTATACTATTCTTTCAATTTATTAATGGTCGATATAAAAATCTCATCTACTGAGGGGATAGACTCTACAAAATGCGTTACTTCGGCACGTGTAGTGAGGTATTGCAACAAATCGTTAGCCGTTTGTCCCTCTTTCTTCTGGATATGTAATTTTAACTCGTTATATAGCGTTTTAAAATTTGTCTCACTCACTTCAAATTGGCTTTTAAGTTCAGCTAAGAGGGCTGTTTTCTGCTCTTCAGCAACTTTTAAACCTACTTCATACAAGTTGTTTTTATAAGCCCTCTTAATGTCGATAAGCTTACCATCTAATATCTTACGTGATTTATTGATTAGCGCAATATGGTCGCACAACTCTTCAACCGATTCCATTCGGTGAGTAGAGAAGATAATCGTTGCTCCTTGCTCCCGTAAGTATAGAATTTCATCCTTAATAATATTAGCATTAATGGGGTCGAAACCGCTAAAAGGTTCGTCGAATATCAGCAGTTTAGGGTTGTGAAGTACAGTTACCAAAAATTGTATTTTCTGTGCCATACCTTTGGAGAGCTCTTGTACTTTTTTGTGCCACCAATCGCCAATATCAAGGCGGTTAAACCAAAATTTAAGTCGCTCCTTAGCTTCTTCCTTGCTCAATCCTTTCAGTTGTGCTAAATACAAAGCCTGCTCACCTACCTTCATCGTTTTGTACAAACCACGCTCTTCGGGTAAATAGCCTATTTGTGCCGTATGCTTAGGTTGTAACAGTTCTCCGTCGAAGAACACCTTACCCGCATCGGGCAATACAATTTGGTTGATAATACGTATCAGTGAGGTTTTTCCTGCCCCATTAGGTCCCAGCAGACCAAAGATACTCCCTTTCGGGATATGTAGCGACACATCGTCAAGCGCGGTATAATCGCCATATTGTTTACTGATATGTTCTATTTTTAGCATAGTGATAATGATAAATAATAAACGGTTTATGGTTAATTTCAAAGTGCAAAGATATAGCAATTCAAAATGAAAAGCAAATAAAAAAACAGGCTATCGTAATAACCTGTTCATTTTTATTAGTGCCCAATATACGATGACCTTCACACATTCCCCCTCTCTGAGGGGGCAGGGGGAGGTTTTTACTATTTTAATGATTTTCAATATAACAAAAAATATCTTTCACTATTCATCAAAGATTAATACTTCCAACCATATATAAAAAGTCTCTCCATAGCAAAACATCTAAGAATCTTAGATGAATAGAGCTCTTTTACGGTTATAATATTTAATCAAACAAAAACTACTTGGAAAGTACTATTTTTTGAGTTTTTCAGTGTTATAGGGCTCTAATGTAAAACTTCCTGAAGCGTACAAAGGGTGACGAGGATAGCCTTTGGCAGTGAGTTTTCCTATTTGCAGGAAGTTTCTTTTACCCAAAGTATTTACAATGTCTATAAGATTGCTTTTTAGGTAAGGGCGTAAAACAATATCATTACCAAAAGCCAATAGCACATCAGCAATAGGGTATTTATTCCCTAACTTTTTGATGAAGTCCAAAGCCTTTTGGTGTTGTGCTTCCTCTTGTTGAGCAGGTAATTGGTGTTTGTCGGTTTGTCGTCTTGCTGATAAGTTAAGCATTACGAAGCCGTTATACCCTGCTTTTTCTACAAACTGTAATACACGAGTCATTGTTCTATCGGCTACTTTGTCATTTGCAGTGCTGGGGTTTAAACCTACCACAAAAAGCATTTTATCGCCAGCTTGTTCAATATAAAAGCGGTAATCGCCTTGCTCTGTTCCCGTTTGCTCACAATGTGTCGGAGCATACTTTAAATTTGCCATAAGTTCTTTTTATAAAATTTGTAATTAGTTTTTCTTTGTTTCAGTTTCTGTGATAACATCTTTGTGTCCACAATATTTACATCTACGATGAACTTCATAATCAGTGACAGTAGCAGGTACATCTACTTCTTGAGTTCGGATAACTTTACCTTCGCCGTTTCTCGTTTTTCTAATTTCTGTTATTACAGTTCTTCTTCTACCTACTATTTTTGTATGATATCGAACCATAGCATTCCATTTTCCACAAGAACGACATTTTTTAGAATACCTATCAGAGATAATAAAAAGTAAGATTATAGTACCTAAAATAATGCCTATCCATTTGATAAGTACCCAACCAGCCCCTTTGGATTTTGGTTCTTCTTTAGCAGGATTTGCTTGTGTATCATTTTGTAATGGCTGAATGGTAGAGTTTTTTTCTTTTTTTACCTTGTTTTTTTCCTGTTTTTTAGTGTTTTTATGGTGATTTTCTGTAGATGCAATATTATTTTGCTTTACGATAGTATCATAAAACATCTTATCTTCATCAGTACTATTAGAAACTTCATCTTGAAGTATTCCGCGTGGTATTTCATTATTGCTTTCATTTACTTCTTCAGTTTCTTCATTCTGTGCTGACAAGAGAAATGTTGCAAAGCAAAATAGCAAAGTAAAATAAAATTGTTTTCTCATTTGGTTTAGTTTTTTAATATTCCCTACTCTATTACAGGCTTTTCGGGTTCCGCCTTGGGTTTGTTTTTAAGGTATTGCTTGAATTTTGTTAGCGTATCGTTTCCACCCCTCTGCTTTCTTATAGGTCTCTACGCTATTTGCAGGCACATAAATTGTGGGTACAGCACCATCTGAAAATAATGTTGGGTAAGCATTTATTCCTGGAGGAGTTTCTGCTTTTATAATGAATGTTCTTAAGTTAGTACACTTTTCAAAAGCACTACCACCAAATGTTTTTATGCTTTTAGGGAATGTAAGGGTTGTTAAACCTGTACAACCAAAAAAAGCACCTGTTGCTATTGATTGTACTTTATTACTCAAAACTACTGTTTTTAGTTTTTTTAAACCTGCAAAAGCATTGTTTTGAATATAGAGAACATTGTCTCCTATAATAATGCTTTCTAATTCGGTACAATTCTGAAAACAATATTCGATAGTACCCTCTGTATCCAAATAAATACCCACAATATTTCTCAATTCAGGTACATTATTCATATCTATTTTTCGAACACCTTTATTTAGCCACTTTATTAGCTGTTTCTTATCTTCACTTAATACATAGTCAGAGTCTCGTATTTCTGAACTTACAGTAAGAGGAATATACTCACTATTCCAACCACTGGCTTCTTTAGGACCATATAGTCGTTTGTTTTGGCTGTCAATATACCAATCACCAACCATACCTATATTGCTTGTGGGAGCTCCTGCACCTGTATAGATTTTAGAACCATTTTGCCCAGGCGTTCCTTGCTCTCCTTTGTCGCCTTTTTGTCCCGTAGCTCCAGTATCACCCTTTTGTCCTTTGTCACCTTTCTGACCAGTGGCTCCAGTATCACCTTTATCGCCCTTGTCTCCTTTTTGACCTGTAGCACCGGTATCTCCCTTGTCACCTTTCTCTCCCTTGTCACCTTTCTCTCCCTTATCACCTTGTATACCTTTGAGGCTGATAGGAGCTCCCCAGCCTTGTGCGGTTTTGGCTCCGTAGAGATTAGAATTAGAAAGGTCTAAGTAATAATCACCTACGCTTCCTAAAGAAGCATCGGGAGCACCCATACCTGAGAGAATAAGATTCCCTTTTTGCACCTCTACTCTTTCAATAATAGTTTCAGTCTCTTTTTTACAACTGCTTGCAGTCAGTAGTCCTAATACAGCTACTGCCATTAAAATTACTTTTCTCATTTGTTTAATAAAAAATTATAATTGCTATCCCTACTCTCTTACAGGCTTTTCGGGCTCTGCCTTATTTTCTGGTGGCAAAGTACGTGCTTTTTGTAAAAATATTTAGTACTTTTTACTTCTATGTTAGAAATATTTTGTACATTTGCAGAAAAATTGTTTCTATATGTACGATTATCACGATAAAATAAGAAAAATTAGAGAGGCTAAAGACTACAAGCAAGAATTTGTAGCAGCTCAACTGAATATCTCTCAGCGCGCTTATAGCAGTATTGAGAACGGGAAAACACAACTTACGGTAGAGCGTCTGTTTGAAATTATAAAGATATTAGATACCTCTCTGCCTGAGATTTTTGAGTACGAAGGAGGTAGTGTACTTCATAATAACTTTAATGATACAGCTACAAAAAATAAAGGAGGAGATCTAATCTATAATAAACAAAGCTTTGAGGAAGAAAGAAAGTTGTATGAGCGTATTATTGCTATGAAAGAGGAAGAAATTGCTTTTTTAAGAAATCAGCTTAATAAACAGTAAACAATAGTTTATAGTTATACCGCAAACTTTTTGCATTTTTCTCGCAATATTCCCCATTTTAACACTTTTTATTCAATAACTGAAAAAACCCTTTTTATGAATTGATATACAGAATACTAAGGGCTTAGCTTCGCCTTAGCTTCGGTTTACCTTCGCCTTACCTTCGCTCTTCCTTCGGTTGAGATGGCTCAAAAGTAAAAGATAAAATTTTAAACAATATGTTGTTTATCAACGCTTTGTGTTTTTGAGCTTCAAAATAAGACCTTGTGGTATAAATTTAAAAAATCTAATGTGTTTAACATTCTTTAACAGAAAAAATTCAGCATATTTCAGCTTGCTACTTCAAGCCCCAATCTGCCCTATTCTATTCACTCAACCATCATTATTAGCATTATTGGTATTTATAGTATTAACTTCGGTATTATTAGCATTATTGGCATTAGCTCGGTATTAATTTTATAAATAACTTGTCGTTTTAAATAAAAATCGTACCTTTGCATCTCAAAAATAAATACTAATGATTGCTTTAAATTTTATATGGAATTCTAATGAGATTCTTGCCTCTATAAACTTACCTTTTATAGGCACTTTTTCATTGCGTTATTACAGCTTGATGTTTATCGTGGCTTTTAGCTTGGGGTGGTATCTCACTAAAAAAATATACCTCAACGAAGGTAAAACAGTACAACAGCTCGACACTTTGTTCGTCTATACTGCTATAGCCACCTTAGTAGGCGCACGTCTGGGCGATTGCTTCTTCTACAATTGGGATTACTTTAAAGACCACTTGCTGGAAATTTTCCTGCCTATTAAAGAAAAACCCGGTGGTGGTTGGGAACTTACAGGCTTTTCGGGCTTGGCAAGTCACGGAGCTGCTGTGGGTATTATTATCGCAATGATATTATATGTGCGTAAGTATAAAGATATCAGCCTATCGTGGATATTAGACCGCGTAGTAATTCCTATTACTATCGGAGGTATGTTCGTGCGCTTTGGTAACTTTTTCAATTCCGAAATCAACGGCAAAATAGTAAGCAATACCTATCCGTTAGGGGTCAAGTTTGTACAAGGAGGAGCTATCTCACCGCATCGAGCAATGGCTATTACTGAACAAACCGACCCTCAAACTGCTTATAAACTCATTGCTCACGACCCTCGTTATACTGATATTTTAGCTTCTATCCCTTACCAACACCCTGCCCAATTATACGAAGCCTTTGGCTATTTCTGCCTGTTTTGGGTACTGTGGTACGTGTATTGGAAAACTGATAAAAAAGACCAGCCTTACTTCATTTTTGGACTTTTCTTGGTGTGCTTGTGGAGTATCCGTTTTGCAGTCGAATTTGTAAAAGAAAGTCAAGGTGGTTTTGAAAGCTCTCTGGGCTTGTTCTCTACAGGTCAGTGGCTCAGTATTCCATTTATCTTGGTAGGTTTCTACTTGTTATTCAGAAATCGCACCAAAACACACAAGCTTTAATATTAACTTTGTAAACATTTTATAACTTACTTAGAGTTTACATTTAAATTTTATAATTAAAATGCATTTTTTTAGAAAACACTTTGTAACTGTAGCCTTAGCATTGGTAGCCTTAGCCGCTATCGCCCTTATCTTACCTCGCTTCTTCTCTAATGAAAGCAATAGAGTGCAAGAAATAGAAATCACTCCTCAGGATATTGATTTTACTCAAGACGGTGAACTCTCTATCTTTAAAAACGATAGCCTTATTAAAACTATTGATGTTGAGTTTGCTAAGAACGATATGGAACGCGCCTTAGGACTAATGTACCGCTCTTCAATGGACGAAAATCAAGGAATGTGGTTCATCTTTCCAGAAGAAGCTCCCCGCTCTTTTTATATGAGAAATACTGAAATACCATTGGATATTATCTATTTAGATAAAGATAAAAAGGTAGTAAGTATAGCTAAAAACGCTCGCCCATACGACGAAACTTCTTTACCCTCAGAGAAACCTGCTATGTATGTATTAGAAATCAATGGAGGATTGTCCGATAAATGGGGCATTGAAAAAGGCGATAGAATGGAAGTAAAATAAGCACTCCTATTTGTAAATATGGAAGAACAAGTAATTTTAGTAGATGAACACGACACTCCTATAGGCTTGATGCCAAAGTTAGAAGCGCATCAAAAAGCAGTACTACATAGGGCTTTTTCAGTATTTATACTTAATGATAAAGGGGAGATTATGTTACAACAAAGGGCAGCCGATAAATACCATTCACCTAACTTGTGGACGAACACTTGTTGTAGTCATCCACGTCAAGGAGAGACTACTATTGAAGCAGGTAAACGTCGTCTACAAGAAGAAATGGGCTTTGTTACAGAACTTACCGATATATTGAGTTTTATTTATAAAGCCCCTTTTGATAACGGGCTTACAGAGCACGAACTCGACCATATTCTCATAGGATACTATAACGCCTCCCCTACTATCAACCCTAAAGAAGTAACCGATTGGCGTTGGGAACTTCCAGAAAACATAAAAGAAGATATTGCAAAGCATCCACATCGGTATACCGAATGGTTTAAGATTATTTTCGATAAGTTCTTACATCAAGTACTAAAAGGATAAACAAAAGAGGCTTTTTGAAAAATCAAAAAGCCTCTTTTGTCATTTATATTAATTGATTTTATCCCTTCTTAATAAAGTCCATCTCTACACCTTTACTAACTTTTTTCTTACTTTGATACTTGAAATAGTAAGCTAACATCTTGTAGTATAATTTAGCTGCTAAGAAAGCGGTAGGTTTTGCCTGTGGACTATCCATTAGTTCTACAATATCAAACGCTACCACATTGCACTTCTTGAACACTTTGCGCAAGAGCTTGAGCGTAGGATACCACTGTAATCCTCCTGGTTCAGGAGTGCCTGTAGATGGTGCAATAGCAGGGTCAAAAGCGTCTAAATCAATAGTAATGTATACATTTCCCGATACTTTGTCGAGTACATCATCAATCCACTCTTTGTTTTTAGCTATTTCGTGAGCAAAGAACACGCGCCCTTTAGGTAAATATTGTTTTTCTTCAGCATCCATTGAGCGTATGCCTACTTGTACCAATTTGTGTTTCTGGTTAGCTTCAAACACAGCACAAGCGTGATTAGAGGTCGAACCGTGATATTCAGGGCGCAAATCAGTGTGGGCATCAAGTTGCAATACTGTGAGTTTTTCATACTTTTCACCTACGGCACGTATAGACCCAATAGACACAGAGTGCTCTCCCCCGAATAATGTAAAGAGCTTACCTTCATTTTTCAATAGTTCTTTTGTTTTCTCATACACTGCTTGTGTCATAGCTTCAGGTGAGCTATTTTCGCTTACTTCACCTGCTAAATATACCCCATTGAGGTATGGTTCGGTATCAGTTTCGATATCGTAGAGTTCCATATTTTCTGAGGCATCTAAAAACAATTCAGGACCTTTGTCAGCTCCTTTGCCCCAAGTAGAGGTACCATCATAAGGTACAGTTACTAACATTACTTTAGCATTTTCCAGTGTTGCATTTTCTGCTGGAATACCTGCATACGTTCTTTCCATAGTTCAACTTATTTAATAAATAGTGCGCAAAGGTAATAAAAAAATCCTAAGTTTACGCACTTAGGATTTTTTTAACGCACAACACTACTAAGATTATAGGTCTATCGCAATCGGTCAGCAGATTTTACGAGTTTCTCGTCCCGCCTAATAGCCTTGTTGGCCATAAACAAAAAAACGATAGAAAGCACGGGTACGAAAACCCCAACACCTTTCTCAGAAATAAAACTTTCTCCAGGTGAATTTAGCATTCGATATACAAATATTCCTAGTAAAGTAAAATTTATAAGGACGTTCAGCCAGTTAAGCCACTGCTGAACACTTCTTTTCTTAAATTTGAAAATGCTGTAGATAGCCAATACTGCTGAGAGCACAAAGAGGATCGTTCTCAATATATCTAATCCAAAGAGGATAGGAAGTGCTGCTACTATCGCAACTATCAGCATATAAACAGTTTGTATTCTCTGAATCATCTGTTATTGTTTTTCAAGTGTGCAAATATACTATTTTTCACTTAAACTAAAAAATTTATTTCAATTTATCAAAGCCATTACCATATACACCCATTACGTTCGTCTTGGTCACAAAGGCAGCAGGGTCAATACTGCGCACCAATCGGAATATAGAAGTGGATTCTGTACGACGAGCGATTACAATCACTATTTTTTGTGATGATTTAGAGTACCAACCTATCCCATCTATAATAGTACAACCACGTTTTAATTCACTATTGATATGGTTAGCTATCTCATCGTAGTGTTTTGAAAAAATAAACAACTGTACAGATTGTCGCGCCCCATTGATAACAATTTCCACCATTTGCCACATCAGCGGTAAAAGAATAAGGCCATAGATAGTTTTTTCAAGCGTGTCTTCTTTGTGTTCCAAAATGAAGAAAGAAGAGAGTACGATACATACATCTACCACTAATAGAATGCGCGCAATGCTCATATTCCAATATTTAGTAAGTACAAAACCAATAATATCAGTACCTCCTGTACTTCCGTTAGCCGAATACACTAAGCCTAAGCCGGTACCGCAGAGCAAGCCTCCCATAATCACAGTAAGGAAATCATCACTCAATGGTGGGTGTTCTGAAAAGTAAGGCATTAGGTATTGCCTACCCAACCAAAGAAATAATGAAAGTATTGAAATAGAAAGAAAAGTGCGATAAGTAAACTGTTTGCTCACCGCCTTAAACCCTATGAGCAAAAGTATGATATTGATAGTCCAATAAGAAATCGCTATTTCTATACCTGTTTTATAATTGATGATTAAGCAGATACCTGCCAATCCTCCAGTTACAATCTTATTAGGAATAATAAAGCCTGTAATACCTACGGCATATAGCACCAAACCCACAAATATGGTAAGATAATCTCTTAGGTAAAAAGATTTTAAGTATTTAATAGTTCTACTCTCGGATATAGCCATCACTATAAGATTTTAAATGAATAATTAGCTTTTTTAAAACGGCGCAAAAGTAATACTTTTTAGTAAATTGGCAAATAAATTTACTGTAAACTTTCTTTGATACGGCGGATAGCTTCTCGCAAATCCTTTTCAGATGCTGCATACGAAAAGCGAATGCAATTGGCATCGCCAAAAGCAGCACCTGTTACGGTAGCCACCATTGCTTCTTCTAACAGATACAACGAAAAGTCGGTTGCGTTGTGAATTGTGCGCCCTCTTAACGTTTTACCAAAGAAAGATGATATATCAGGGAATACGTAGAAAGCACCTTCAGGAATGTTCAATTTAAAGCCGTCAATTTCACTTAGTAGTTGCAATACCAAGTCGCGACGACGTTTGAACTCGTCTACCATATATTGTATTTTGCTCTTAGGAGCCTTGAGCGCTACAATAGAAGCACGTTGTGCAATAGCATTGGCACCACTAGTTACTTGTCCTTGCACTTTCGTACAAGCTTTAGCAATCCATTCAGGGGCTCCCATATAGCCTATACGCCAACCCGTCATTGCAAAAGCTTTGGACATACCATTCACGGTAATAGTACGTTCATAAAGTCCATCAATTTCGGCTACACTGGTAACACGTTTGTCAGTAAAGTTGATATACTCATAAATCTCATCAGAGAGAATGAAGATATTAGGGTGTTTCCTAAGCACAGCACCGAGTGCTTCTAATTCTGCTTTGCTGTAGATAGAACCACTTGGGTTGCAAGGGGTATTGAACCACACCATTTTTGTTTTAGGGGTTATAGCTGCTTCTAATTGCTCAGGGGTAATTTTGAAGTTATTTTCAATAGTAGTGTACACTTCTACAGGTACTCCACCCGCCATTTTAGCAATTTCTTTATAGCTCACCCAATAAGGGGCTGGAAAAATCACTTCATCACCAGGGTTGATCATTGCTAAGGCTACGTTAGCCAAACACTGTTTAGCTCCTGTAGAAACTACGATTTGTGAAGGTTTATAAGTAAGGTGATTGTCGTGTTGGAACTTTTCGCAAATCGCTTCTTTTAGTTCCAAATACCCATCGATAGGTGTGTATTTGCTGTAGTTTTGTTGCACAGCCTCAATAGCTGCTTCTTTTATAAAATCGGGAATATCAAAATCAGGTTCACCTAAACTAAGACCAATGATGTCCTTGCCTTCGGCTTTGAGTTCACGTGTTTTGGCTGCCATTCCTAAGGTAGCCGATACTTCCATAGCGTTGATACGGTCGGATAAATACTGTTTCATATTATCTTGAAGAGTTTATTTTAGCTGTAATTGTACCCATACAGGTAGGTGGTCAGACGGATAAAGCCCATCAATACGAGTTTCTATAATTTTGTATTGTTTTACTTTTATAGACTTCTGAACAAAGATAAAATCTATATGTCCTTTGAGGGGTTCATCAGTTTTAAAAGCGTTGAATGTACCCATATTAGGTGTTTTATTAGTAGGTGACAACTGAGTATCATATAGCTGAGATGCTATTTTCTGTACGGCAGGGTGTTCCGTAGGAAGGTTGAAATCACCCATTAAGATGACTTTTCCGCCTTTGGCAATCTCTTTAATTTTTCGTAATACCAAATCGGCACTTTGTACTTGAGCTACTTTACCTTCGTGATCAAAATGGAGATTGAACACCCAAAAAGTTGTCTTCTTACCTTTGAGTTTTACCCAAGAGCAGATACGGTTACAACAAGTAGCATCCCAACCCAAAGAGGGCACATCAGGCGTTTGAGAAAGCCAAAAGTTACCTTTGTCAAGCAAGGTAAAACTATCCTTCCTGAAGAAAATAGCCGAGTGTTCACCTGCTTCCTTACCATCGTCACGCCCTACGCCTTCACACTGATAAGTAGAAAAACGTTCTTCCAAAAATTTAAGTTGGTGTGGTAAGGCTTCTTGTACTCCAAAGATATCGGGGTTTGCCTGTGTAAGCACTGTAAATACCTTTTCTTTCCTATTACCATCAGTCCAAGCATTTACACCGTCTTGAGGAACTTCACAACGAATGTTATAGGTCATTACAGTTAGATTTTGCCCTATAGAAAAAGCAGGCAATACAGATAAAATAAATAGTAATTGTTTCATATATCAGATATTTTAGAAGTTGTTTTTTATTAATCTAGAGCGTTAATTGTTAGGATAATTCCTTTATTTCCTTCTTTGTAAATCTTGTAATCAACAGTTCCTGATGATTGAATCCAAAGCATATTCACTGTTATACTATCTTTATACAATTGATATTTAATCTTTAAATATTCACCTTTAGTAAATACTGTATCTTTTTTAGGTAATTTCTTTAACAAATCTTCATCTTTTTCAACTGCTCTAAGAGAATCATATAAGGCAGTAAAATTTATAACATTAGGGTATTCGCATATAGTACTGAATGTGAAATTATTGTAGTTAGCAATATCTTTACAATTCTTACTCTTTTCATTGACTTTTTCTTTTATTTGAGAGAATACTCCACAGAATGTTTCAAAATCGTATTGATCTAACAAAGAGGTATCAAACTTTAGTTCTTTAGGATTATCGGGACCTGAAGATATATCATAAAGTTTTCTCTCAGTAACATTTAATCGCAACCAACCCATAGGCATTCGCTTGCTATCTCCATCGGTTGGGAGGTATACACACATAGTAATATTATCTAACTCTGCACTATCTATCCAGATGTAACAATCTGCAATAGATACTTTAGCGAAACGCATAAAGTTCGAAGAACGCATCACTTTTGTAAGCCATTCTTCACAAGAAAGTTGTTGTTTTTGAGAAATGGTATCAGAAACAATAGCAGTCTGCTCCTCTTCCGAAGGTTCTTCTTTAGACTTTTGTTTGCAAGAAGAAATTAGCAGGACACAGCATAAGAAGATAAAATAATTAGTTATGTTCTTCATATACACATTATTCTTTTCGGTAAATAGGATAAATAGGTTTATCTTCATCATTAGATTCATTTCCTAAAACGCTATCAAAGAAATTCCAATTAAAGAAAGAATCAGGAGCTTGAGGTTCTAAGGTTTCTAACAAATAGTGTTTAGCAGGTTGCGCTATCTCTATAAGATAATCGCCTTTGTAAAGTTGTAGTTTTTCTTTCTGAGGGCTCACTTGTGTTTGGTAATGCAAATAATGCCCCTCAAACGGATAGGTATAAGTCTTAAAACTCTCAATGCGATAAGATGTTACATCCATCAGTGTATCTTTCTCTATTTCTGTTATTGCTATACCGTTAGCTTTTAGGCGGTCAATTACTCTTTGCCATACTTTAGGAACAATATAACTTTGAGGAATACTCACGCTCTGCAGAGGTTTAAAATGATTATAAAGAGGTTTTTCATCTGCTTTTACATATTGAGTAGAATCTATTTCCCATTCTAATGTGTATTCTTTCTGTGAGCTATTAGCTTCTTCTTGCTTAATTTTCACCTGCTTGATATACTGATTATCCGCATCGACTATTTCTACAAGGGTCTTCATCATTTCATAATTGGCTTCTACACGTTGCTTATAAGGCTTTTGCCCATTGGTATTGATACGGATACTCATACAATCCCATAGGCTCACATAACCAGTAGCATATCGAGGAGTATCGGGATGAGGAGCTAAGGTTAGTTGCTTAAAAGGTGCCCTCAAACTATCACTTTGGAAAGGGAGTTGCCTTTTCTCTAACTGCTCAGAGAGGCGAGGCAATAAAGCATCGCGTACATACCCTCCTGTAAAGACACCTAACTTCTCAATTTGTGAAGTAGAATAGCTCAACACATAAGGAGCATTAGCCACATCAGTTACGTGGTTATCAATAAAGATATCTGGCTGTACTTCTTGGAATATTTTAGCAAACGATAAAGTATTCTCTACATCGGCTTTTACAAAATCGCAGTTCAAATTGTAGTTTGCTTCACTGTTTTTCTTACCTGTGAGCATTCCGCCTATATTGTACACAGGTATGGTTACCACTATTACATTTTCAGAAAGCTTAATTTCATTCTGCGCCAAATTGCGAAAGAGCAACATAGTAGCGTCCACTCCATCAGGTTCGTTACCGTGAATAGCGTTATTGATAAATACTATGGTTCTTTCTTTGCGGTATTTAGAGAGATTAAACTCGGCATCAGGACTGTAGATTACCAAGTGCAACGGCTGACCACTATCGGTCTCTCCCATTGTTTTAAAGGAAATAGACGCAAATTCTTTAGATAAATCTTTGTAATAATCTATTACCTCCTCATACGATGAGCTCTTGGTACCATCGGTTTGCTCAAAGGGGGTTTGGTAGTTTTCTCTTGGTGAGAAGAAAGGAGTATCACAGCTGGCTAAAACCACAGCTAATATTATGTATGTAATATATTTCATTTTTATCATATATTCAGTGTTTACTTTTTTGTGTCAGACACCCAATAGAATCTTCCATATTTCTCATTAGGAAGTACCTTAACAAGCCATTTGACGTGAGTAAATTGTCCCGTATGATTTAAAATAGCAATTCCGTCAGCCAGTAAATGGTCAGGATTATCATTTTCATCTAAATCATAATCAAAAACAGAAACCTTCATATTTTCTTTTAACTCTATTTCATTGTCTTCTGAATCTTTTACAGTATCTACTCTTGAGAGAAAATACATATCATCAAAAGGAGTATTAAAGTCTATCCATATTCTTGGCTTATCTAATACAGAAACATCATACAGAATATCTTGTGGTATCGATACGATTGTTCCGTCTTGTTTTTTATAAGAAAATATCTTCGCCATTTTATTGCTAATTGATAGACCTTATTCCTTTGTCAAACAAACTTACTTTATAGCCTAATGAACGAGCATCATTGGCACTATAGGCTACACAAAAATCACCTGCTAAACCACAAAATACGAGTTCTGTGATTCCTTTATCTTGCAGGAAGCCGTGTAAACCTGTGTTGTTCTGTTTATTATTATCAAAAAAAGCACTATAGCTATCCACTTCGGGGTTCATTCCTTTGCGGAAGATGGCTGCAATGGGGCGGATATCTAAATCTTTATGCAGCTCAGCTCCAAAAGTACTTTGCACACAGTGGTCAGGCCACAGTATTTGGTCGATACCATTGAGCTGTATAACCTCAAATGGCTTTTTACCTGAATGCTGAGAAGCAAAACTTTTGTGATTGGCAGGGTGCCAATCTTGTGTTGCGACAATAAGGTCATACCCTTGCGTCATTTCGGCATTGACAAAGGGAATGATTTGGTCACCTTCGGGTACTGGGAGCGCACCTGAGGGCATAAAATCGTTTTGGACATCTATAATTACAAGTGCTTTCATAGTAACTCTTTTTCTAAATATAGCTATTCGATTAGCAAAATAAATGAAGCTTATACAAAGCTTATAGGAACCTTATAGGATAAACGAACAATGAGTGGCTCATCAACGGCTCTACATCGGCTCATCAGCGAATAAAACCTCCCCCTATCCCCCTCCAAAGGGGGAATTGTAGCGACGCAAAGACGAACAAAGAACGAACAAAAGACGAACAAAAGACGAACAAAAGACGGTACGAGCCGCACAGGCAGATGAACAATAAACGAACAATGAACGAACAATGAACGAACAATGAGTGGCTCATCATCGGCTCTACATCGGCTCATCAGCGAATAAAACCTCCCCCTATCCCCCTCCAAAGGGGGAATTGTAGCGACGCAAAGACGAACAAAAGACGAACAAAAGACGAACAAAAGACGAACAATGAACGAACAATGAACGAACAAATGATACAGTAAAGCTATTGTTATATTAGAGATAAAAAGTGCTTTACTTTATGCTTTTTACATTTTTATCAATTTTCTTACCCTTTAGCTTTTGTGGCAAAGGTACAGCTTTTTTGAATATTATTGCTATCTTTGCCGAAAAAATATTTTACCGATGCACTTTTTATCAGAAGATTTAGAGATTTACGCCAATGAACATACTGACAACGAACCTCTTTTACTACAAGAACTCAGTAGGCGCACTCACCTTACCGTATTGCAACCAAGGATGATTAGTGGTCATTTGCAAGGGCGCTTCCTCAGTTTGCTTTCTAAATTGATACAGCCCAAAACTATTTTGGAAATAGGCACTTATACGGGCTATGCTACTTTGTGTTTAGCAGAAGGCATACAGCCTAATGGGATATTGCATACTATCGATATCAAAGAGGAGCTTACCGACTTGCAAAGAGAGTTTTTTGACCGCAGTGGTTACGGGGCACAAATCGTGCAACATTTGGGTAAGGCTACGGATATTATTCCTACACTCAACACAACTTTTGACCTTGTTTTTATTGATGCTGACAAGCAAAACTACACTCATTACTTTGACTTAGTGATAGAAAAAATGAACAAAGGAGGTATTATTCTCTCAGATAATGTGCTGTGGAGTGGTAAAGTGGTACAAGAAGTTAAGCCTTCGGATAAACATACCCAAGCCTTAATGGCTTACAATCAGAAACTGAAGGACGACCCACGCGTGGAGACTGTGCTACTACCCATACGGGACGGCATTACCATATCAAGAGTAAAATAAATAAATCATTATTTTTTCTATTGTCATTTACTAATTATTTTATACCTTTGTACCTGTTTTAAAATCCAATTTATTGAATGAAAATATTCTTAGCAACCATATTTTTGATACTTAGCAGCCCTCTTCTGCGTGCACAAGATACTATCCACAAAAAGGATTTGAAAGTGGGATTAGTGCTCAGTGGCGGAGGTGCGAAGGGGTTAGCTCATATAGGTGTGCTAAAAGTATTGGAAGAAGCAGGAGTGCGTATTGATTACATCGGGGGCACGAGTATGGGGGCTATGGTAGGTGCTATGTATGCAGCAGGCTACTCAGCGAATGAGTTGGACTCTATTTTTCGTCAGTTAGACTTTGATAAACTGCTACAAGACAAGGTTTCACGGCGAGCAAAATCATTGCACGAGCGCTATATATACGATAGGTATGCGGTGGCATTGCCTTTCAACAATTTTAAAGTAGGGTTGCCACGTGCGGTATCAAAAGGACAAAACATCTACAACGAGTTTGTAAAACTACTCTATCCGGTGAATGAAATTTATGATTTTTCGCAATTACCGATTCCTTTTTTATGCGTTGCAACGGATATAGAAACAGGTAAAGGCGTAGTTCTTGAGAACGGTTTCTTGCCTCAAGCGATACAAGCGAGCGGTTCGTTTCCTTCGCTATTCGATTTGGTAGAAATAGACGGCAAATGGCTTACTGATGGAGGAATTGCCGATAATTACCCTGTAGACGAAGTGAAAAAGAAGGGAATGGATATCATCATAGGGGTAGACGTACAGAGTCCGCTGGCAAAACGGGAGGATATCAACTCTTTTTTGAGTATTTTTTCACAGATTACTACCTTCCCGATGGTAGACAATATGCCAGAAAAAGTAAAAGAGACCGATGTTTACATCAAGCCTGATATAGAGGGATTCAATGTTATTTCGTTTGACAAAGGGGAGACAATTATTAACAATGGCAAAATAGCTGCAGAACACTTTTTACCACGCTTGCGTGAAATAGCGGCTCAACAAATACATACAGAGGAAAGAGAGCGGATAGAAAAAATAGATTCTTTTTACTTAAAGGACGTCCATTTTCACAATAACGAACACTTTACGCGTAGCTATTTGCGTGGTAAGTTGCATTTGAAATATTTAAACCGTAAAATTTCGTTCGACCAACTAAACGACGGAATAGATAATCTGATGGCTACTAACAACTTTCATTCTATCAATCATCAAATTAGGCATACTTTTGAGGGAGAACATATAGACTTTTTTTTAAGAGAGAATCCGCAACGCACTTTTTTGAAATTTGGTATTCATTACGATAATCTGCTCAAAACAGGGTTCTTGATGAACTATACTCGGAACTATTTCTTACAGAGTAGTGATTTTCTTTCGCTCGACCTAATTGTGGGAGATAATATACGCTATCAGTTTGATTACTTTGTGGATAAAGGGTTTTACATCAGCTACGGATTACGGTCTAAGTTTGTGCAATTCGACCGTAAACTGAACACAAGGCGTTTGGCTAACTATCGCATAGAGCAATCGGAGCTCAACCGAATGGACGTAGAGGCTTACGATTGGGTAAATCAGCTATATTTACAAACGCTTTTAGGGAATGGATTTGTATTTGGATTAGGAGCAGAACACCGGAAAATACAGTTTGATACTGAGCGGGTGCTTTTAATAAGTTCATCGCCCTCTTATTCAGAAAAGAATCATTTTGGCAGTTTGTATTCCTATTTAAAATACGATAGCTTTAACAACACCTTTTTCCCCAGTAGGGGTGTTTACTTCAATACACAGTTTAATTTTTATGTTCTTGCCTCAAACATTTCAGATTTTAATAAATTTACGACAGGTAAGGCAGAGCTCTCATTTGCTTTCCCGATACTACCCAAGTTAAGTGCACGAATAGGATTAGAAGGAGGTGTAACCATAGGAGGTTCTAATGTTTACTCGTTAGATTTCTTTTTAGGAGGCTATAACAAGAATGTATTTGCTAACTACTCGCCTTTTTACGGCTATGATTTCTTGAGCATAGGTGCTAAAAACTACTTAAAATCAGAACTGACTATAGATATCCAGCCGTTTAAAAAACAACACTTACTACTACTTGCCAACATTGCTAAAGCTGATAACAATCTTTTTGAGAGTTTTCAATGGCAAAAATACCCTGATTATTCGGGCTATGGCATAGGATATAGTATTGAGAGTTTTTTAGGTCCTATAGAACTGAAATGTACTTACTCTCCTGAAATACGGCAAGCAATATGGCTGTTCAATATCGGCTACTGGTTTTGATTAGATAAAAGGTAAAAGGTAAAAGGTAAAAAGTTGTAGCGACAAACAACTGATAACAAACAACTGATAACAAACAACTGATAACAAACAACTGATAACAAACAACTGATAACTAATAACTAATAACTAATAACTAATATAATGAAAATAACAGAGTTAGAACCAAAACAGTTATGGGCGAACTTTGCGAGCTTGAATGCCGTGCCTCGTCCATCAAAAAAAGAAGAGAGAGTCATTGCTTTTATGGTGGCTTTCGGTAAAAATTTAGGTCTTGATACCTATCAAGATGAAACGGGCAACGTAATCATCAAAAAGCCCGCTACAGCAGGAATGGAAAACCGCAAAACGGTGGTACTCCAATCACACCTTGATATGGTACACCAGAAGAACAACGACACTGTGTTTGATTTCAGTAGTGAAGGAATCAAAATGCTGGTAGATGGTGACTGGGTGCGTGCTGATGGTACTACTTTGGGGGCTGATAACGGTATTGGGGTAGCGAGCATTATGACGATACTTCAAAGTAAAGATATCCCCCACCCTACCCTCGAAGCACTCTTCACTATTGATGAAGAAACCGGAATGACAGGGGCTAAAGGACTTAAAGGCGGATTGCTCTCTGGGGCTTATTTGCTTAACTTAGACACCGAAGAGGACGATGAAATAGATATAGGGTGCGCTGGTGGTGTAGATGTATCGGCTTTTAGAGAGTACGATGTAGTGGAGACTCCCGTAAATTCAGTAGCTTATACGCTTACAGTAAAAGGCTTGCACGGCGGACATAGTGGTATGGATATCCATAAAGGCTATGCCAACGCCAATAAACTGATGAACCGCATCTTGTTTACTTGTACTGAGAAATTTGGATTGCACATTGCAAGCGTAGATGGAGGCGGTTTACGCAATGCGATTCCGAGAGAAAGCGTAGCGGTGGTAACTATTGATAAAAACGACGAAGTGGCTTTTAAAAAAGAGGTAGCTACGCTCACTCAAGCTATCCAACACGAGTATTCAGTAACCGAACCTACACTTACCGTATTACTTGAACCTACTGCGGTACCTGAAAGTGTAATGGAAGCAGAAGAGCAAGAAGACGTATTGCGCGCTCTTTATGCAGCTTTTAACGGTGTGTACAAAATGAGTCAGACAATAACTGACCTTGTAGAGACCAGCAACAACGTGGCAAGAGTAATCATTAAAGACGGCGAGATAAACGTGTACTGTCTTACTCGTTCAGCTTCCGAAACATCTAAGTATGACTTAGCTGATACGATTCGCACAGCCTTTGAGTTGGCTGGTTTTGAAGTGGAATACACGGGTAGTTACCCTGGTTGGGAACCAAAAGTGGATGCTGAAATCTTGAAGATTGTAAAAGCACAGTACGAAACACTTTTTGGTGAAACACCTAATGTAGTGGCTTGCCACGCAGGATTAGAGTGTGGTATTTTAGGCACTAATTACCCTGAAATGGAGATGGTAAGCTTTGGACCTACTATCAAAGGAGCTCATTCGCCTGCTGAAAGAGTAAATATAGCTTCTGTACAGAAGTTTTGGAAATTTTTGTTAGCCATATTAGAGCATATTCCTAACAAATAAAGGGAGAGATACAATTATTTATACAAAAAAGGAAAAGCTATCAATTAGATAGCTTTTCCTTTTTGAAATATTATAAATTAACAGCATTACTTATTTAAGGCTTCCCACCATATCTTCTGGGCGAACCCATTTATCGAAGTCCTCAGGAGTAACATAACCTAATCTAACAGCTTCTTCTTTTAAGGTAGTGCCATTACGGTGTGCTGTTTGAGCAATTTCGGCAGCTTTGTAATAGCCTATCTTAGTATTAAGAGCTGTAACGAGCATTAGCGAATTATCTACCAATTCTTTGATGCGTTTGTAATTAGGTTCTATACCACTTGCACAATGTTCTTCAAATGACACACAAACATCTCCTAACAACTCAGCTGACCTAAGAAAATTAGAAGCCATTAGCGGTTTAAACACATTCAATTCATAATGACCTTGAGTACCTCCTATTGAAATAGCTACATCATTACCCATTACTTGAGCGGCTACCATTGTCATTGCTTCGCATTGAGTAGGGTTTACTTTACCAGGCATAATAGAGCTACCAGGTTCGTTGGCAGGAATCAAAATTTCGCCAATACCAGAGCGAGGACCTGAAGCCATCATACGAATATCATTGGCAATCTTATTGAGAGATACTGCCAATTGTTTAAGAGCACCGTGACTTTCAACGATTGCATCGTGAGAAGCTAACGCTTCAAACTTATTAGGAGCAGTGATGAAAGGTAGTCCAGTAAATTTAGCAATGTATTCAGCTACTTTCACGTCGTAACCTTTGGGGGTGTTCAATCCTGTACCTACGGCAGTACCTCCCAAAGCAAGTTCTGATAGGTGAGCCAAAGTGTTTTTAAGGGCACGCAAACCGTGGTCTAATTGAGCTACATAGCCAGAAAGTTCTTGACCTAAAGTAAGTGGAGTAGCGTCCATAAGGTGAGTACGACCTATTTTTACTACATCTTTAAAAGCTTCGGATTTAGCAGCAAGCGTATCGCGCAATTTTTGAACACCAGGAATAGTTTTCTCAACTACCATTTTGTAACAAGCAATATGCATACCAGTAGGGAAAGTATCGTTAGACGATTGTGATTTGTTCACATCGTCATTAGCTTTTAGTACGGGATCGCCTTCACCTATTTGTTTGCCAGCTAACACTTGTGCACGGTTAGCAATCACTTCGTTCACATTCATATTAGATTGAGTACCTGAACCTGTTTGCCAAATTACTAATGGGAACTGGTCGTCAAGTTTACCCTCGAGAATCTCATCGCAAACTTGAGCAATAGCATCGCGTTTTTCAGCTGAAAGCACACCTAAATCAAAATTGGCATAAGCAGCAGCTTTTTTAAGGTAAGCAAAGCCACGGATAATTTCAATCGGCATAGAAGCGGGTGTACCGATTTTGAAGTTGTTGCGAGAACGTTCAGTTTGTGCCCCCCAATATTTATCGGCAGGGACTTTCACTTCACCCAAAGTGTCTTTTTCAATTCTATAACTCATTTTGTTTGTATTAGTTGAAATAATTTTTCTTTTAAAAACGCTACAAAGATACGTTGTATTTTCTAATTATTAAAATTTTTCTAAGAGTTTTTTGATATCACTGTTTCCTCTTAAGAAAAAGATTTAGCAGCAGGAAAAATATATAACAATTCCAAATGAAATAAAAAACTCACCTTACTTACTCATATAAAACCATATATCAGAATTTTTAGTACTTGAAAACGAATAGTAATTACCAGCTTCAGCTACTATATAAGGACCATTTTGAGCTATGTATCTGTAAAGAGCAGTAACCTCGTCAAAGAACTGAATTTGGTTTCGATAGTACCCTTCCAAATAGTCGGGGTGTGCTAAGCGGTCTTTGAGGTATATTTGCACTTGATTAGGCTGATTGGGTACGCCTACAAATTCTACTTCGTAGTAAGTATAAGCACCTCCATTATAGCCAGCCGAATAAGGGACAAATTTATTGAATACGGTGGCACTTCTTTGGTCGTTGCCTTTTAAGGCTTGTATAGTCAAATCCTTATCGCGGTTCAAATCGTAAAAAGAGTAATTATTGGCAATAGCGGTAGCCACCCTGTTGTAGAGATTTAATAGACCATCACACACATAACCGGAATCGAACGTAATAGTTTTAGCCTCATCAGTAATGGTAATGGGTGAAGCGACAAACTCAGTTGTAAAAGTGTCATCGGGGGTTACTAAAGCCGTTTTAGCCTCATTGATATAGAATTCGCTAAAGGTAACGCCGTTAATAGTTACCGGCTCGTAAAACTTAATACCTCTTTCAGTCATTACAAAAGCCTGTTGCTGGTGTTGGTGGTCGCCATAAATAAACGTGAGCTGGTGATAGCTAGGAAATAAGTACAAATCTACATTCGTACCATTCACGCTGATAGACGAGAGTCCTTTTCCTGCTAATGTTTCAGTATTCTCAGCCAATTTGTTCAAATAAGTTTCACGGTCGCCTTGCAATCGGGTGAGAGTTGCGGTGTTGTTAGTCGTACGGCCGCGCAAGGTGTACACCCCGTTCTCTTCATTTACGATGATGTACTCGGTTTCACCTCCACGCGCATTGGGAAATAAACCTGATACAAAGCGGAAATGGTGCAACACGCTATTGTAAGTATCAAAACTAATGGTAGGCCCTTCAGTAACCGAATAAGTGAAAAAAGAATCAACCTCATCGTTATTGCCGTTCACTTCAGAAGAAGCTGTTACCTTGCCATCTTTGAGTTTGACCACGAAATTATACCCTCCCACGCTTCTATGCGCTCTGGGAAATTCTCTGTCTGTTTTGTAAATTTCGGGATAAAATGGATATACCCAATAGCCCGCACGGTACACTTCAGGATAAATAGTGAGTACCCAATAGGTATCGGTTTCTTCAAAAGCCTTTTTATAGGTGTTAAGGGTAGCAACTGTTCTATCGGAAGCTTTTTGGTCAAAAGTAACATCATCAGTATACTTACAAGCCGTAAGCAAGATGAATAGTAATATAAAGACAGTGTATTTTTTCATTTGTTAGTTGTTTAGTTTAGTGAAATCAATAGGAGTTACAGGGGTACCGTCAAAAGTTTTGCCTGCTACATAAGGGTAGCGACTGCGAATTTCGGCGCGCAACTCATCTAAATTGATATGCCATTCATCGATGAGATATTTCTTCATAATGGCCATTTTCTGTTCTATCTTCTGTTTGCCAGTGTACTGCTCAGTAGGGCGTATTTTCACATCGGCTTGCTTGAGCACTTCCTCCCACACACTGGTTGATTCATAGGCTATACCTTGACTATCGGTAAGCGACCCGTAGTTAGAGAATTTAGCTTTCCAAGCGTTGTACAAACTATCGTCAAAGCCATCGCCATCGGTATCCAAAGTGGCATTAGTAGTAGCGCAATTACAATCTAACGAAGCGTTGTAGTATACTATATAACGCGCCAAGAGTTCTACAAAATCCTCATCGTGGTCATAGCTGGAATAAGCGGTGATAAATCCCGCAGGTAGATAATCTTTGGCATAGATATCCCACTCATTACCCCAGCGGTCTTTTTTATAATCGGCTGCTGAAATTTTTTCATAGTCGGTGGTGTAGAATCGCGCTTGATGCCAAGTATGAGCATTCTCGTGGTAAAGAGTTGCTAAAAGGTTTTCATTCAGCCAATAGATATTGTTGCGCTCAATATGGTTGATTTCGGTAAGGTGAATTTTCACCCCCGCACTTGCCAAGCCTACCAATTTTGACCCTGAGGGGTTAAAAGCAGGTTCGCCAATGAGAATGAGCGTATTGAACGAGTGTTCTTTCATAAAGGTGCGCGAGGTCATCTTTACGTAAGGTTCGATAAACAGATAGTTGAAAATGTTAGCAAATTCAATCGCCTTGTCGTAACGTGTAGGGGTGTACGTATAAGTACGATCGATTTCGCGTTCCAAGAAACGATATAATATCTGGATATTATAAGGTTGCGCAAAGTTGCGGTCTAAAAATTTATCTAAGTCGTTTTGAGGGTTCAGCACTTGAGTGCCTTCGCCGTTTTGGATAATCACACTCTCATCGGAGAGCTGATCGTCGTTCTCGCAGCCTAAGAACAAGAGGGCTGCACACAGGAGGTATAACGTCTTTTTCATTTGCTTTTATTTTATCGAGGGTTAGGAGTCATTTGCTTACCTATGACAGCATCGGGGAGCTGTATAGTGCGTTTCAAATCATCTGGAGGCAAAATAGCTTCCACTCGTGATTGATTTCTATTGATATTGTCGTTTTGATAACGCGCTACTTCTATATTGTAGCGCCTTACATCTTGCCAGCGCAAGCCTTCGCCTAAGGTGAGCACACGCCTGCATTGCAACACATAGTGCAATAGGGGTTCTTGCACGCCATCGGCAGTGATGGTGAACGAAGGGTTTAATTTTTTCTTTTGGGTAGCTCCGCTATTTGTGCTTTGGGAGTAAGCCATTGCGTTGTAGAAATCTACTGCTTGTTGCTGGGTAACGGTATTGCTACTGGTATAGCCGTTAATCTCTTTTACTTGAATAAAGTTGGAAGTAAACATATTCAGGTCGGTCAAAGCACTGGCGTATTGTGTCAAGTGTATTTTAGCTTCAGCTCGCACCAAAAGGGTTTCATCGGTAGTGAAAGGCACCATAATTGTACGAGTGGTGTTACTGCCTTCTTTGAAAGTAGGGAACTTGCCAAAAATCACTGCATCACGACGGTTATCGGATACTTCAAACGGACTAAACCAATAAAATTCATAACCATACGGACTTCTACCGCTTCTGCCTGAAGGATCCCACAAATTTTGGGTAGCCAAAGTTTCGTTGCGCACCAAGCGGTGGTTGTGAATGAAGCGGTGGGCATAAGTAACAGTAAAATAATTGGTAGAAATAAGTGAATACACAGGAATCAATAGCAGATTGGCATCTACATCGTCGCGAGTGTAGTGAATAGCAAATTTTTCTATATCACTACCACCTGTTTTGGTAGCATCTCTAAATTCTCGCCAATTGCGCAAGAGGTTACGAGTAGTGGCATCGTTGGTAGTGAGGACTACATTGGCAGCATCTAAAGCCTTTTGCCATTGCTGGTAATACAAGTAAAAACGCGCTGCAAACGCATAAGCCGCACGGCGATTAAAATGGTATTTAGGCATCTCGTAATGGCTATCCCTTATTAGTGGTAAACCTTGTTGCAGGTCTGCATCAATTTGCTGATACACTTGAGCAACCGTTCCCCTGCTATAGCGACCGTCCAACTCAGTTTCGGGATGTAGCATATAAGGGATTCCCAAATCACTGCTGCTAGTGGTAGGGTTGTAAGGTTTGGAGAAGAGGTTTACCAAGTTAAAATGTGCATAAGCACGAGCTACTAAGGCTTCCCCTTTGCTGGGACGCATCTCTTCGGTATCTCCTAAATTTTGGATAGCCTCCAAAGCTGTATTTGCTTGGTTAATAGCTTTGTAGTGGCTCGTCCAAATCTCTCTGAGCCCATCGTAATCGCCATATTCTTGGATTACATTCCAATAAGCACTTTCATTGGCTAAGAAAGTGAAATTAGTAACTACGGTACCTATATCATCAATATTATCAGACGAAAGTTCGCTGATAAGAGCGGTACTCGCGGTAGGGTAAGCATTGGTTACTACCCTTTTCACTTTTTCGGGGGTATCAATGCGCACCTGGTTATCGGGTAACTCGTCAAGCAGACTGTTGCAAGAGGTGAAACAGAGTGCATATATAAATAAGGTGTAATATATTTTTTTCATCGTTTTGAGTTTTAAATTAAAAACCTACGCGCAAGGTAAAGATGAGGCGTTTGGGTTGTATAGGGGTATAGCCATTGGCTAAGAAATCGGGATCATCACCATTGAGGCGCTTATCGGCGTAAAGCAAAGCGAGATTAGTACCTTGCAATCGCACACTCAGCTGTTTCAAACGCGTTTTGCGCAAGAAATCTCTATCAAAAGTATAACCTAAAGATATTTCTTTGAGGCGGATATTATCCCCTTTAGCGATGCGCACATCAGAATAATCATAAGTGTAATACGCTTGAGCTAAATTAGCAGCTCCACCGTAAAGTTCATACATATAAGTAGTGAAAAGCACAGGAATATTCGTTTTCTGCTCATCGCCTAAGTACTGCCAACGGTTGTTGAGTTCGCGAGGTGCCACTTTGTAGTCACTATACGCTTCGGTAATCTTGCGCAAACGCACCACATTGCCGTAAGAATAGGTAAAGACAATACCCAATGAAAGTCCTTTATAGGAAAATGAATTGCTAAAGCTACCTTTATCGGTGGGGACAAGCGTACCTGAGTACTTTAAGAAATTGACATTGCGGTTGTCAAAACGAATACCACTGATAGTCGTATTGCCATTGGAGTCTAAGAAAGTAGGTAAGCCGCGGTCGTTCAATCCGTTAAAAGGAATTGAGAAAATAGATTTAAGAGGAAAGCCCGCTTTGGCAAATCCTCCTGAAGATTTCGCATCGGTAGAATAGCCTATCATATCGCGGATAGTAGGATTGGTAAGCAATTCAGTCACTTCATTAGTAGAACGAGAATAGATGAATGAAGTGCGCCAGGTGAAATCTTTGAGTTTTACATTTACGGTTTCTAAGCCAAGTTCTACTCCGCGAATGCGCATTTCGGCCATATTTCCTTTTTTGGTAATCACACCGCCTACCCCTTGGGTAACAATATCGCCGATAAGGTCATAACTACGGCGGTTGAACCATTCGGCTGAAATATTGATGCGATTATTAAAAAGCCCCAATTGAGTTCCTAAGTTGAGTTCTTGGTTCTTTTCATAAGTAAAGTCGTGATTTGCAACGTTCTTAATATCGAGACCTATCTCGCGTTGTCCTGAATTACGCCAAGGCAAATCAGTGTAAATTTGAGAGAGTGAGTTGGTTACCGAAGGAGAAATTGCAGTTACCCCAAACGAAGCTTTGAACGAAAGGTTAGAAAGTGGTTTGAGTTTGGCAAAGAACGCCTCTTGGGCTACATTCCACGAAACGCCTACGTTCCAAGTGGGCATCCAGCGAATATAACGAGATTCAGCAAACTTATTGGAAGCATCATAACGCAAAGTACCGTTCAGTGTATATCTATTTTTAAAGGTATAAGTAGCATTCCCAAAGAACGCCTGATTGTTGTTCACCGTATTATTAATGGTGTAATAGCTATCGGATTGTTCTTGCAAATATTTGAAGAATAGATAAGAGAAATAACTGGAATAGCCTGAATCGTACAGCACCCCATAGTTGCGGTTCACATCATCAGTATTTTTAGTATTGTCCATCTCTACCCCTGCGAAGAGTTCTACTGTGTGCAAGCCATTTTTAAAGGAATCATTATAGCGAAGAGTCGCACGCACATTGTTACCCATAGCCGTTCTGTCGCGTTTGCTACGCACCCCTCCTGCCGGCAAAATAATGGTAGGCAAGTCATAAGGATCATTAGGATCGTCGTACAAACGGGGGTTGTATTGTCGTACTAAGGAGTTAGGCATCGCTCTGAAGGACATTGCGTAATTAGAGTTTTCTCGGTATTCAGTATTCTGGATATTAGAGCGATAGCGAATAGCCCCCATTAGGGTGGCTTCTATTTTAGGAGTAATTTTCCAATTGAATTGCGCTTGCAAGCGAAGAGTTGCAATATCGGTATCGCGATAGGCATTATCGATTTCGTTGAAGATATTGTAATGCGCATAGTTAGTGGTGTAGTATTGTTTAGGGTCTAACACGCGCGATTGCTCTACCGCATAGTCATACACATCTTGTATAGGAGCTTTTTGATTGCGATAAGCGAGGTCGGTAATTACATTGAGGCGCAACTTAGGAGATAGATTGTAGTTGGCATTCAAGTTACCCGTGTACTGAGTGAGATTATTGCCCTTTGCCCAACCTGGGTCGGATAGTACGCTCAGTGAAGCGTAGTAAGTAGATTTTTCGCCTCCTGAAGAAAAAGAAACTGTGTGGTTCTGCATTATGCTGGTTTGAAACAGCTGGTTGAACCAGTTTGTGTTGCGGCGTTCAGCAGCTTGCATATATGCCAATCGACCTTGTTCGGTATTAGGCACTACCGAATTGCCGTTCTTGTCTAACTCGCAAAAAAGCTCGTACATTCGGCCTATAAGCCCTTTGTTGCGGGCGATAGTTTGCGTTTCCGACTTGTAATGGCCACCTTGAATCAGTTCTTGGATGATAGACATTTGCTCCTGCGAGTTCATAATATTATACTCGCCATAGGTAGGAATAAATCGGAAAGTAGACTCATTGGTATAGGTAAAGCTACTACTGCCCGCTGTACCGCGTTTAGTAGTTACTACCACCACTCCCCCGATAGCACGCTCGCCATAGATAGCTGTAGCCGAAGCGTCACGGAGTACCCTAAAGCTCTCAATGCTCTCGGCAGTAAGTCCAGGAATAGCCGATGCGATGAGCAATTTAGCATCGTCGGAAACCTAATACCCGTGGAGAAACTTCTATTTCCGGAAATACCAAACCGCTATGGGTGCTCAATGGGGTGATTTTAGAGGAAGAAATCGACTTAAAGCCAAGTGATTAGTATTCATAGGAGCTTGAGCTGCTGTAGTAGTTTGAGTAGTAGTGCCTGTGAGTGTGCTATTAGCATTAGGCAAAGGCAGTTGCGTTTGTGCTAACGTCCATTGCCCTATTGCCACAAAAACACACGACAAGAATAGTGATTTTAAATTTAGTTTGTTCATATTCATTTTTGTGGTATGAGGTCGCAAATATAGAACATTAAACGGAATAATGCAAATATTTTTTTTTATGGTTAATGATTAGTGGTTAATGGTTAATAATTTAAAGCGAGCTTATACAAAGCTTATAGGAAGCTTATAGGAAGCTTATACGATAAACGAACAATGAGTGGCTCTATATCAGCTCTATATCGGCTCTATATCGGCTCTACATCGGCTCTACATCGGCTCTATAGCGAAGGAAAGGCGAAGGAAACCTCCCCCTAACCCCTTCCAAAGGGGGAATTGTAGCGGTGCGAGCCACACGGGCAATTAATGAATAAATGAGGGAAAGATGAAGCTATGATGATTGTAAGAAAGCATTTTTATTGTATTATGATATGAATAAAATATAACTATTAATTAGATTAAAATATTGGTAAATCAATTAATTAACAAATTGAGACATTTTTTTTTCGCAGTTCGTAATTATTTTACTACTTTTGCACAAATTTTTTAGATTATGAATTTCGATGTAAAGGAGATTGTCTCTGCTACTATGGTACTCTTTGCGGTAGTGGATATCATTGGGAGTGTGCCTATCATTATCAATCTGCGTAAAAAAGTAGGACGTATACAATCCGAAAAAACTGCTATTGTAGCGGGTGTGTTGCTTGTTTTGTTCTTATTTATTGGCAAACAATTACTGAATTTGTTTGGAGTAAGTGTTGAGGCATTTGCTGTGGCAGGTTCATTTATCTTATTTTTCCTTGCCTTAGAAATGATATTAGGGATTACTCTCTACAAAGGGACTACTCCTGAAACTGCCTCTATTGTTCCTTTAGCATTCCCTATGGTGGCAGGAGCAGGAGCTCTGACTACTGTACTCTCGCTCAGGGCTAAATTTTACGTAGAAAATATTATAGTGGCAATACTTATCAATATGATTATTGTGTATGTAGTGCTGAAATCTTCAGAGAAAATAGAAAAGTTCTTAGGCAAACAAGGTATTACTGTAATTCACAACCTTTTTGGGGTTATTCTTTTGGCTATTGCGGTAAACTTGTTTACTACTAATATTAGAGCGATGTTATTTGGGCAATGATGAGTCTTTGGTTGAATAATTTATTGATTATAAACATCCCCCTACCCCCTTCAAAGGGGGAAATATGACGCAAAAGTGATAGTGTGCTGTAAATCAAATATCATTATTTTTCAAATCTTGATTCATATTACTAACATCTAACACTAAAAAATGATAACTTATAACTTATAACTAACAATTGAACAAAATGATAAACAAAGAAGATAATTTCTTTCTCTTAGCGGGACCTTGTGCTATAGAAGGAGAAGATATGGCGATGAGAATTGCTGAACGTATAGTAAATATCACTCAAAAACTGAATATACCTTATACTTTTAAAGGAAGTTTTAAGAAAGCCAATAGGAGTCGTGTAGATTCGTTTACGGGCATAGGTGACGAAAAGGCACTTAAAATACTTCAAAAAGTGGGACAAACTTTTGGCGTACCTACGGTAACGGATATTCATCAGGTGAGTGATGCTGCGATGGCGGCTGAGTATGTGGATGTGCTACAAATCCCAGCTTTCTTAGTACGCCAGACCGATTTGGTGGTGGCAGCTGCTAAGACGGGTAAGGTGGTAAACCTCAAAAAAGGTCAGTTTATGAGTCCTGAGAGTATGCAATTTGCGGTGCAAAAGGTATTTGATAGCGGTAATAAAAAAGCGTTAATCACAGACCGAGGTACGATGTTCGGTTATCAAGACCTGATAGTAGATTTCCGTGGAATACCTACGATGCGGGAGTTTGCCCCTGTGGTAATGGATGTTACGCACTCGTTGCAACAGCCTAACCAGAGTAGTGGGGTAACAGGCGGTCGCCCGGATATGATTGAAACTATTGCCCGCGCTGCTATTGTAAACAATGCAGATGGACTGTTTATAGAAACCCACTTTGATCCAGCTAATGCGAAAAGTGATGGCGCAAATATGTTGCACCTCGACCTTCTTGAGGGTCTTTTAACGCGTTTGGTTGCCATTCGCAAAACAATAAACGAATTTTAATGAACTATACTGAAGCGCTCTCCAATCCTATTTTTAAACTTATCAGTGATATTTCAGCTGAAATACCACTTGAAAGTTACGTAATTGGAGGGTTTGTACGTGATTATTTATTAGAAAAAAAACTCCCTAAGGACATTGATGTAGTATCGATTGGCAGTGGCATTTCTTTGGCAGAAAAGGTAGCTGAGCGATTGCCAGACAACCCTAAAGTATCGATATTTAAGAACTTTGGTACGGCTATGATTAAAGCTGATGGTTTGGATATTGAGTTTGTAGGGGCACGACGTGAGAGTTATGAGGCTAACTCGCGCAAACCGTATGTGGAGAGTGGTACGCTACAAGACGACCAAAACCGCAGAGATTTTACAATCAATGCAATGGCTTTCTCACTGAATAAAGAGAATTTTGGAGAGCTTATCGACCCTTTTGACGGCTTAGGCGACTTAGAACGCAAACTCATTCGTACACCTTTAGACCCTGATATTACATATTCGGACGACCCGCTACGTATGATGCGTGCTATTAGGTTTGCTACGCAACTGAATTTTCAGATTGAAAAGCAGTCGCTCAAAGCTATTACCGATAATAAAGAGCGGTTAAAAATTATTTCCAACGAGCGTATCGTAGAAGAACTCAACAAAATACTTGCCTCTCCTAAGCCCTCTATTGGACTTAAATTACTGTACGAAACAGGCTTGCTACCCTATATTCTTCCAGAACTTATCGCCTTGCAAGGAGTAGAGGAACACGACGGACAACGCCATAAGGATAACTTCTGGCATACTTTAGAAGTGGTAGATAATATATCAGAAAACACCGATAACCTCTGGTTGCGGTGGGCTGCACTCTTACACGATATAGGGAAAGCACCAACCAAGCGCTTCGATAAGAAGATAGGTTGGACATTTCACGGGCACGAGTTTGTGGGGAGCAAGATGGTGTACCACCTGTTCAAACGTTTGCGTATGCCACTGAACGACAAGATGAAGTACGTGCAAAAAATCGTTAAGATGAGTTCACGCCCTATTATCATTGCTGATGATATCGTTACTGATTCAGCCGTACGCCGTTTGGTATTTGATGCTGGAGAGGAGTTTGAAGACCTAATGACGCTGTGTGAAGCAGATATTACTACTAAAAACCCTAAGAAATACAAAAAGTATCACGACAATTTTCAGATAGTACGGCAAAAGGTGGTAGAAGTAGAAGAAAAAGACCATATTCGCAATTTTCAACCCCCAGTGAGCGGTGAAGAAATAATGCAAACGTTTAACCTACCTCCGTCGCGACCTGTAGGGGTGCTGAAAGAAGCAATAAAAGAAGCGATTTTAGAGGGTAAAATCCCTAATGAATACGAGGCAGCCAAAGCATTTATGATGGAGAAAGCAAAGAAGATGAAGTTGATTTAAAGGTGTGAGCTACACAAGCCGTGTGAGCCACACAGGCGATTAATTTAGTAATGAGATTGTGGTTTTTGATATTATTATTGTTGATGAATCCGCTTTTGATGAGGGGGCAGGAAGTGACACGCATCAGAGGAAAGGTATTCTACAATAATGTGCCCATAGAAAGCGTACACATTGAGAACATAGACAACCAGCACTATACTATTACCGATGCAGAAGGGTCGTTTACCATAGAAGCACAGAAAGGACATACCCTAAAAGCTACCTATGTGGGTAAAAAAACAGCTTACCACACCCTTACGCAGGTAGATTTACAGAAATTAATCGTCTTAAAAATAGCTGATATTACCATCGCCTTAGATGAAGTGAGTGTGACTGAAAAGCCCAAGATTACAGCACAGAGTTTAGGAATTTTGCAACATACCCCTAAAGAACGCACTTGGGAAGAAAAGCGCGAATATGCCAATGTGGATATTCTTCAAATAGACAAGCTCACCCTTTACAAGTTATTGGTGGGAAATGTGAGTTTTAACTTTAATGCAATCATCAACCACCTGAGCGGAAAAGCGAAGATTATCAAAAAGCAAGTAGTAAATGAAAAGAACCTAAAGGTAGCGCATTACATAGTGAATGAGATGAGCAATTACCTCAAAAATGAACATCACTTAACGGAAGAAGAAATAGGGACTTTGGCTTTTTATGTAATGGAGAAACCAGAAGTCCATAGGCTTGTAGAACGAAAAGACAACAAGCAATTAGAATTTATGTTGTACGAATGTTTAAATGAAATGCGAATTACACAGACAAGTAATTAGTAAATTTGCCAATTGAAAATTTTGCTAATTAAAAAATAATTCGTACCTTTGCTAACGAAAAACAACGCTGATAAAATAATAAGAGTCAGCCTCTATATAAATTTAATTTTATGAAAAGTATTGAAACAGCAAAAATGTGGCTTTCTGACACTTTTGATGCAGAAACACGTAGCAAGGTTCAAGCACTCATCGACGGGAATCCCGATGAGCTCAATGAAGCCTTTCACAAGAACTTAGAGTTCGGTACAGGCGGTATGCGCGGTATTATGGGCATCGGTACGAACCGTATTAACAAATACACTTTGGGAAAAAACACCCAAGGATTGAGCAATTACCTCAAAAAGTGCTTCCCTAACAAAGAAATTAAAGTGGCTATTGCTCACGACTGTAGGAACAACTCTAAAAAGTTTGCCAAAGTAGTAGCCGATGTGTTTGCTGCCAATGGCATTAAGGTGTATCTTTTCTCCGACCTACGCCCTACCCCTGAACTATCGTTCACAGTGCGTTATTTAGGTTGCCAAGCAGGTATCGTGCTCACCGCCTCACACAACCCACCAGAATACAACGGTTATAAAGTGTATTGGCAAGACGGTGGACAAACCGTACCACCTGAAGACGGCGACATTATGAAAGCTATTGAAGCACTTGACTTCAAAGATATCAAATTCAACGCCGATGAAAGCCTCATTCACTACATCGACAAGGATTTGGACAATACTTTTGCCGAAGCTTCTATCAAGCACGGTGACTTCAACGCTCCTGAAAAGGACAAACTCAAAATCGTATTTACCTCTTTGCACGGAACTTCTATCACTATGGTACCAGAAGTGCTCAAACGCGCGGGCTTTACCAATGTACATATCGTGGAAGAACAAGCCGTTCCCGACGGTAATTTCCCTACCGTGAAATCACCTAACCCCGAAGAGCCTGAAGCGCTTACTATCGCCCTTAAAAAAGCAGACGAGATAGGCGCTGATATTGTAATAGGTACTGACCCCGATTGCGACCGTATCGGTATTGCGGTACGCGACCTTCACGGCAAAATGGTACTGCTCAACGGTAACCAAACGATGGTAATGATGACCGATTTCCTTTTGGAACAACAAAGCAAAAAAGGCTTCAAAGGCAACGAGTTCGTAGCGTCAACTATCGTGTCTACCCCTATGGTTCACGCGATTGCCAATGCTTACAAAGTGCAGTACAAAGAAGGCTTAACAGGCTTTAAATGGATTGCCAAAATGATCAAAGATTTCCCTAAACTCACCTTTGTAGGTGGTGGTGAAGAAAGTTTTGGCTATATGGTAGGTGATTTTGTACGCGATAAAGATGCGGTTACCGCCACCCTTTTGGCTTGCGAGATTGCAGCATTTGCCAAAGCAAAAGGTAGTTCCTTCTACAAAGAATTGTTACACGCTTACACTAAATACGGTTTTTACAAAGAATACCTCATTTCTTTAGTGAAGAAAGGTATTTCGGGCTCAGAAGAGATTGCCCAAATGATGAAAGACTTGCGCGAAAATCCGTTGAAGGAAATTAACGGAGAAAAAGTGAGCTTGATTTGTGATTACCAATCGTCTAAGGCATTTCACCCTCTAACAGGCAAAACCGAAGAGATTGATGTACCTAAATCAAATGTGCTTATCTACCATACCGATAAAGGTACCCGCGTGGCAGCACGTCCCAGCGGTACAGAACCTAAGATTAAGTTTTATTTCAGTGTAAACACTCCTTTGAGCAGTATTGACACTTTTGAGGAAACTCAGAAGGTTTTGGATAGCAAAATCCGAAAGATTGTAGAAGAATTAAAATTGAAATAAGAAATACAAGTATATAGATGTTAAAAAATATTCCCTTTTTATAGAGGGAATATTTTTTATGCTTGAAAACAAAATAAAAAACTTCCCTTCCCAAAACAATAGGAAGGGAAGTTTGAGGTTTCCCCCATTATAAAAAAATCAATGCTTCTTGAGGAAACGATTTAGCCTTTAGTGTTTTCATATCCTGGGGTTTGTTTTACCTCTTTATCGTGAGACATTACCCCAGTATCAATAGGCCATAAAACCTTGTATGCTTCAGTAGCTCTATTTAATATAGGTACTACGTTACCATTTATTGTACCATAGCTTGCTGTTGTTGAGAAAACAAGAGGTTCTCCGCTCGCATCTTGTAAGCGACGGACATCAAACCAACGCTTAAATTCAGCTACGAATTCTTTATCTCTTTCGTGTAAGATAGCAAGCTCTCCATCGGCAAAAGTCGTATGAGTATAAGCTACTGCAGTAGAATAATTAGAACCATAGGCACGTTGCCTTATTTGATTGATATACTGTGCAGGATCGCCACCTTCTTTATTTACGATTTCAGCATACATTAACAATACATCAGCATAGCGATAAATAGGAATATCACTTGAAAATACACGAGTACCTGCTGAGTTAATAAAGCCTAAGTATTTGCTTAAAGAAAGTCCTCTACCTTGTGTTTTTGCCGCATTGGAATAATAGGACAAAAAGGTAACATCTCTACGAGTATCTTGAGCATCATATGATTGGAATAGCTCAAATTTATACTCATTGAACAAGAATCCTGAACCTATCCTTAATGGGTCGTTATTAGGGAAAGGATTACCGTTCTCATCATATTTACCTACAAAACTAGAAGGGTAGTACAAAAATGAACTAAAAGGTGTACTTGCTTCGTTTTCTAAGTAAGCTACTGTAAATATAATTTCTCTGTTTTCCTTATTATTATGAGCAAATACATCAGCGAAATTAGATAGTAAGGCAAATTGTCCTGAAGACATCACAATATCTAAAGCTGCTTTGGCTGTAGCTAAATCAGATGCACCAGGAGCTTGGTCACCTGTAGTTACTTTAGCTGACCACAGATAAGCTTCAGCCTTCAACATCAAAGTAGCGTAATAAGACCACTGAGAGCGTTCAAAATTGCTTTGTCTTCCAGAAGCTGTAAAGTGATTTTCGGAAGCACTAATATCACTCTTGATAAAATCTAAGGTTGCTCTTGGTGTACTACGAGCTGTATAGAGAGGATCAGCAGTTTTAGGTGCTTCCTCCAAAATTTTTATATCTGTATTAATAGGAACTCCTCCATAAGTACGATACAACCAAAAGTAATACCAAGCACGCAAACCATAGGCCTGCCCTAAATAATAATTTTTATTAGTCTCACTTAAAAAAGAAGCTTCTCCAATACGAATAATGGCCTCATTAAGATTCAATATCCGTCCGTAAAGATCAAACCAAGAACTATTATTAGGATATTGTTCTGAAAATGTCTGAGATTTTTCTCTAGTATAATATAGATTTTGATCCATTGAAGAAGTACCGCTGGGGATTTGAGTCCCACCTCGCACTTCTCCCATCAGCCAATAATCAAAAACGTGCCCACGAAACTGACTATGAGCTCCTAAAATAGCTCCTCGTACTTGTGCTTCATTCTTCCAAAAATTTCCACTACCATTGTAGTCTTCAGGTGGAAGATCTAAGCTACTACAAGCCGTAATACCTAAAAGACCTATTGTTATTGATATATAGTTTAATATTTTCATTTTCTACTGTATTAAAAAGTTATATTAAGTCCTAAAATTAAAGTTCTTGGCAAAGGATAGTCAGATGATGATTCACCTAATGCTTCAGGAGAATAAGTTTCAGCTTTAGTAAGATAGCCTAAATTTTGTCCTATTAAGGAAAAAGTTCTAAGCCTGTAAGCCCTATTTTCTTTAAAATATCCTTTTCAAAATCATATGACAAGGCTACTTCACGAAAAGCTAAATAACTACCTTCATAAATAAACATTGAAGAACTGCGGAAATAATTTCGTTTTCCTAATTGGTCTGCCCACATATATTTAGGATATTTGGCAGTAGGATTCTCAGGTGTCCAAGTATCTTTTACCTGTTCTACTGTATTGAATGTACCTTGCCCGTTTCCTAAATACCAAGGTAAGGCATTTGCTTGCCCTATACGTTGTTTGAAACCAAGTGCATAGTCCATTCTTCCTGAAAGACGTATATTTTTATAGCTTACACTTGTAGTGATACCACCAGTCCATTTAGGATACATATTTCCTACTTTTACTAAATCGTAGGCATCAATCATTCCATCGCCATTCACATCTCGCCAAATCACATCACCTGGTTTAAGAGGTAATCCTTTAGCTTTTTCGATATCAGGAAGCTTAGCCCAAGCTGCAGGTCCATATAATTTTTTTGAGCCTGTTACATCTACCAAATTATTAGCTAATTCTCGAAGTTGCTCTTCATTTTGATAGATCCCTAAGGCTTCAAAAGCATACATATCGCCAGGCATTTGCCCTTCTTGATAACCTCCTACCCATTTTGTTTCTCCTGAAGTACCATCATATACTTCAAAACCATTTTGCCTATTATTTTTCAATCCATTATAAGGAAGTTTAATTACTTTATTTCTATTATGGGCAGCATTGATACCTAAATTCCATTTCCAATCTTCTTTATCAATAATACGGAAATTCGTTTCAATTTCAATACCCCTATTTCGGAAGGTACCATTATTAGACTTGAAAGAAGACGCTCCTGAAGAGTGAGGAATATCCATATCTTGTATCTTATCTTGTGTTAAACGATCATACACTGTAAAATTAGTAGTAATACGATTGTTTAGGAAGCCTAAATCTAAACCAACTTCGAAAGTACGTGTTTTTTCCCATAAGAGTCCTTTATTAGCGAATAAGCCAATAGCATATCCTACTTGTCCTTTATACTTATTCGTATTATAAGCTCCTTGCAAGGTATAATCACCTATAAGAGTATTTCCATTGACATCAGTACTAGGTACATTTCCGTTTAATCCCCAACTCGCTCTTAGCTTTGCAAAAGAAAGAACATCTTTCACTTTTTCAGGAATAAAATCTTCACGTGTAATAATCCAACCGGCTGATGCCGCTGGGAAGTTACCCCAACGATTATTTATCAAGCGTGAATAACCGTCACGACGCACTGTAAGAGAGAGCAAATACTTATCGGCATAGTCATAGTTCAAGCGCCCAAAATAAGACCTGATACGGCTTCTACTATGCCAAGAATCAGTACCGCGTTTTCCTTCTTTAGTTGAAGTGAGACTTAAATCTTTAAACTCATCGGTAGGAGCTTCTCTACCTGAAGCACTAAGCCCTCTGTTGTAACTATCGTAAAACTCATACCCTGCCATTGCATCGAAATGATGTTTTTCAGCTACATTAAACTTATAATTTAAAATGGCATTATAAGTTTGACGGATTGTTCTATTAAAAGAAGCTGAAGAGGATCTTTCTCTACTCCAATAACTGTCACCTCTACCTGGTGCAACTCTATGGTCTCTGGTAAAATATTCATCATAGCTTTCATCAAACATTATTTGACCACTGACGGTGAGAGAAAGTCCTTTATAAATATCAGCTCTTAGACTCTCACCAAAATTAATTTTATTAGTACTTCTATCTTGGTCAAAAATTCCTTCAAAATAACGAGGGTTTCCATCTTCTACAGCTCGTCCCATCACTAATTCACCATTTACTCTTTCTTTTTGAGTAGGAGGAGCTGAAAGCATACGACCAAAATAAGAGGTGTTTGATCGACCATTCATATTGCCATACCAAGTGGCATAAGCAATAGAAAAGTTACTTGCTGAGGTAAGCCAAGGGCGTAACTTATAATCGGCATTAAGCGTTCCGGTAAGCCTTTGATACCAATTGCCTATTGGTAAACCTTCTTGATGATAATAACCTAAACCTGCATAGTATTTCCCTTTATCATTCCCACCAGTCATTGAAACCGTATAGTCGCGGGTAAGTGCAAATGGGCGAAAGGCATTTTTACTTAAATCAAAGTTACTAAAGATAAGTTCTTTACCCGTTACAGGATCTATCATTGTTTCCCAACCTTGAGAAAGCAATATTTGTTTTTGTTCTGGTGAAAGATTCTCAGAAAGCATCGTAGACCAATAGGCATTTGCGTTTTCATTAGGATTTAATAAGGTATTATCTGTTTTACTCACAAAATGTTTATTGCCTGTTCCGTAAGGTTGTACCCCACTTAAAGAATTGTCAGAGGTATAACCTTGCCAATTACCAGAAGCGTCCTGCCAAATATGAGAGCTATTGTAAATTGCCATACGTTGCCAATATAAATAATCTCTTGCATCTAAGAATTTCATCTGATTATTCATATAAGCATAACTGTGTTTTAACTTTACTGAAAGTGATGAAGAACCTTCTCTACCTCTTTTAGTAGTAATTAACACAACCCCGTTACTGGCTCTCGCACCATATATAGCCGTAGCTCCCGCATCTTTTAAGATATCCATTGATTCGATATCATCAGGATTTAAATCATTCAAACCACCTCTCACTTGTCCGTCTACTACAATTAACGGTGAACCTGAACCGTCGAGATTAGTACCCCCACGAAGAATCAAATTAGGGGTTGAACCTGGATTTCCTGAGGTTTGTGATACACGTAATCCTGCTACAGCTCCAGAAAGTGCTTGTGCTGGGTTAGCAAACGAACCCGTAGAGAGTGCTTCTGCTTTTACCGTCGCAATAGAGGCTGTTACCTTAGCCTTTCTCTGTGTACCTCCATAGGCTGTAACTACTACTTCATCTAACACATTGGCTTCCTCCTTTAATGATACATTAATAGGACGACTCCCAGATACTCTTCTCTCTTGGGTAGTATATCCTACAAAGCTAAACACAAGTGTCTCGCCATCTGTCACATTGATAGAATAATTTCCATCAAAATCAGTTTGCGTGCCTCGAGTAGTACCTTTTACGACTACTGAAGCACCTGGCAACGGTGTATCTCCAGAAACAACCGTCCCTATAATCTTTCTCTCTTGTGCCCAGCCCATAACTGAAAATAGCAACAAGAAAAATACACTTAATAAATACTTTTGCTTCATTACTTTAATTTTTACTGATTGATTTTATACAATGGGGTAATAGGTTAGTTATATATTGTTTTTACATTTGGTTACATCTGCTGAAAAAGTCGATGCTTTCTAATTCTTTTTTGATAATCACTTCTTCTTCATCCGTGATGTTTTGGAATGGGGTACGGTTGATCCCCAAATCTACCCCGAGAAGTTTCATTATGCGTTTGCCACACACGATATTGCCACGGTATTTAGCAATCACGTTGATCACATCCTGAGCGTAGTTTTGCAACTCGGCAGCTTTGGCAATATTGCCTTTGTGGTATTCCTCAATGATGCCTACCAATACATTGCCTATATAGCTACCTGTACCGCTGATACCGCCACGAGCTCCACCCATTACAAGAGCATTGAGGATAGTCTCATCTAAGCCGTAGAGCATATCGTACTTGCCGTTGTTGTACAGCATACATTGGTTGTATTCGTACAAAGGTTCATAGGTGTATTTAATCCCTGCTAAGTTAGGAATACGACCATCGGCGGCTTTTAGGAAAGGCAACATAGGGAGGTACACTCCGTTGAGCACCGGAATATGGTAGAAATAGAAAGGCAAATTAGGAGCTCCGCAAGCTATTTCTTCGCAGTATTTCACGAGTTCTTCCACTCTGCCAGCTTTAGGGAAAGGCGATGCCATAGCCCCAATACCGAAAGCCCCGATTTCTTGAGAGTGTTGTGCCATTTTGTAGCTATCTTTGATACAGGTAGCCCCGCAGTGCACAATCACTTTGAAATCTTTAGGCACTACTGATAGCCAGCGTTCAGCTACTTTCATACGCTCTTCTACGGTCATCATATAGCCTTCGCCAGATGAGCCGTTGATAAATACCCCAATCAAGCCGTTTTTTTGCAAGAGTTTAGCATAATCGGCGATAGGTTCTAAATTTACCTCTCCTTTCTTATCAAAAGGAGTGAAAGGTGCTACTATGAGCCCATTAATTTTTTCGAATGTCATTATGTTTAGTCGTTATTTATTAGTCGTTAGTTTTCACACAATTCTCTTTTAGGTTTTAGGAATAGGAGCATCAGTACGATAGCTACTAATATAATAATAGAAAGTTTACTGAAGTCGGCTCCTAAGTTCCCAGCATCAGTAGAGCTACCGAGCATTAGGGTTACAGCATAACCTGCAAACACACCTCCCATATTCATAATACCATAAGCGGTAGCGCGCTGTTGTGGAGGTATAATTTGGCACAAGATAGGCATATTGTTCGTATCGAACATACCATAACCAATACCAAAGAGCAGTGTAGCGCCTATCATTGCAGCGTACGAGTGACCAAAACCTATGAGTATCAAAGCTGGAATAGTAAGACCAAGCCCAATGGTACTGGTGTAAATACGCGCTTTGATGTTAGTTTGCACCCAGCGGTCGGACAGCGTACCGCCTATGAGCACTCCTAAGAAAGAGGAGATGGCAATAGAAATCGTAGCCATTGGTCCCGCGGTTGCCATAGGTACGTTTAGGTTGCTTGCAAAAAGCGTAGGCAACCAGTTCTTAGTGCCCCATCCTGGGAAGCTCGATGCCATAAAGTAGAACAAGAGTATCCAGAAGGAGAATGTGCCAAATACTAAGGTAAGCGATTGCAACAGTGAATTTTTAGGTGCTGTAGCAGTTTGCACAGTTACTTGTGGTTTACGCTCTATGTCAAAGAGGATAAACACTAAGAAAATCGCATAGATAATCCCTGCTATACCAAACCAGTGGAATACAGTATGCCAAGAGTAGTTGGAGGCTATCGTAGCACCGAAACCACCTAAGGCTTGCCCCGCATAGAGTCCCGACATATGAATCCCGACGGCTAAAGAGCGCGTTTTGGACGAGTGATAATCGGCTATCATAGAGAGAGCAGTTGCCAAGTAGAGTGCTTCACTGAGTCCCATTAGGGCGCGCAACCAATACACCTGATTAAAGGTTGTCGCATAACCCATACCATAAGTTACTGCCGACCATACAAAGAGGCTTCCTACAATCATCCATTTGCGGTTCACACGGTCGGCAATGATACCCGCTACAGGGCTCATCAGTCCGTAGATGAGCAAGAATACACCCATCAAGCGACCAAAGTTTTCGCCTTCGGCAAGTTCTTTGATGTCCATTTTCATCGACTCCTGCATTGTAGAGAGCATTTGCCGGTCTAAGTAATTCAGTAGGGCAACTACCCATAGCAGTGCCACTACTATCCAAGGGTATATTTTACTGTTTTTCATTTGAGTTTCAATTTGTAAGTTTTTGGACTGCGCACCCCAGGTTTGAGTTCGCCTTGTACGAGATAAAACTCGTTAGGAGTACCTACTAAGGTAGCTCCAGCGCGGGCAAATTCAGACTGAGTAGCTAAAACACTCCACTGTTTAGTCTCGGTGTCAAATAGATAACACTCCTTATTGAAGTTGTAATATTCAATAGGTTGTGTCATATAATGCGACATATACTCATAGTTCTTTTGCTTGCGCTGCTCATCAGTAAGGGTAGAGTCCTTGCCTAAGAGGTAAAGGTCAGTAATAGTGTTAATAAACAAACGATGATTCACGCCTCCGAAGCAAGCAATATAGCGGTTATCAATAGCCAAAGCAGTAGCACCTGTGAGCGAAAATAAGTCTTTAGCAGGGTATTCTTGCACGGCTACTTCTTGCCATTGCTGTTGTTGCAGACTGAATGTTAATACATTGTCGCCCATCACAGGCTTTTGTGAAGTATCGCCACCAAAGAACCCTCCTAGCATATACAAAAAAGTGTCGTTTTCTCGTTCAACAGCCACTACTACAGGTTGCACTCTTGCCACACCAAGGAAATCGGGCAAGCGATGCCACTCGGTATCGGTAGCTATATCAATGTAGTACACTTTGTTAGACGGTTTGCCTGAAGCGCTCCCGCCTGCTACAAACACTTTCGTGCCTACGCTCGTACCTGCAAAATTGTCAATAGGTTCAGGCAAAGTAGGAAAACCAGTAAGGGTAAGACCTTTTTCTTTAGTATACTGCACTTTATAGCAATTGGGTAGAGAACTGGTAGCTGTTTGTCCGCCTATCCACAGATAACCGTCGGGAATAGCTACTGACACCCCATAAGCAGCTGCTTCAGGCAGTTTACCTACGGTTTGCCAAGTATTCTTTGCGGTATCAAAGTGAAGAATATCGTCATAAAACACTTTTTTACCCCCTTCAAAACCTAATTTATCAGGGAAGTTACAACCACCCGCTACGAACAATTCGCCGCTGAAGAGCGCTGCATACGAAGCAGATACCCCTTTTTGGAGGTTACCTTCTAAGCCCTGGGTAGTGAGTTCTGTAATATCAATTTTCATAGGTTGTTGTTTTTGGGTGCAAGAGGTGAATATCAACAAAAGCACCATTAACCATTTATCGTTTATCATTAATCATTGAAATTGTTTTCCAAACTTGATACAAGCCACGAGGCACGTGGAAACAGCCTTTCCATTTACCGCCTTTCAGGTCGAGGAGTACATCGCCTTGGCGGTTCAAGTAGCCCCACCATTCGCGGTATTCATTGTCTTTGAAGTGTTGCCAAGTGTAGTTGTGCACTTTTTCAAACCACGCTAAGCACTCTTTATTGCCAGTAAATTCATAGCCTTTGATGAGCGAAATGAGCGTTTCGATGTGCACCCACCACAGTTTCTGATCCCATTCGAGCTGTTGAGGCGGACAACCTTTTCTATCCATAAAGTAATAGATACCACCGTACTGCTTATCCCAACCGTAGTCAATCATTTTGAGAGTGGTTTGCACGGCTTTTTCAATGAGTTCAGGACGGTTGAGGCGTTTGCCTAAATCCATAATGAACCACATCGCTTCAATAGCGTGACCAGGGGTAAGCTGGCGACCTTCAAAGGTATCAGAAAGCGAACCATCGGCATTTACATTTTCCACTACGATACCGCCGAGTTCAGGGCGCAAGAACACGTCCATCACCTCGTGAATGCAAGTCTCCATAGTTTGTTTGATGAAAGCCTCGTCTAATAAAGGTTCAATCTCCAAAGCTAAATTACAAAGAATCATAGGGAGGGCGAAGTTTTTAAGCGAACGCGTACCAGGATAGGATTTACTCCATTTGCCCTTAGGGTTATCCTGTTTGGATAAGATAATATCAAAGGTGCGTTTGGCAATGTCAGCATACTCTTGATTGCCTGTAGCAATGCTCAACTGACCGAACGCCATAGTGGCAAAGGTATAAGAAAATATATTATAAGGTTCTACGAGCGGGTTACCCTCACGGTCTAAAGAGAAATACCAATTGAGCTGACCGTCGTGACCGTATTTTTTGAGGAACTCAGCTCCTTGAATAGCAGCATCGAGCCATTCTTGGCGTTTTTCTACACGGTTGTAGAGCATCGAGAAGAGCCATACCTCACGCCCTTGTAACCAGATAAACTTATCGGTGTCAAACACATTTCCTTGGCGGTCGAGACAAGTCAAATAGCCACCGTATTCTTTGTCTTGCGATTTTTCTAACCAAAACGGAATAACGTTTTGTAGCAATTCATCGCGGTATTGTTTTTCTAATTGTTTAAAATCCATTGTTTAAATAGTACCTTAGTTTTTATTGTGATAAAATTTCTATTCTTTTTTAATCGACGGAGCAAAATAACAAATAAAAAATGATATAACCAAATATTTAATAAAGTTTTTTATATATATTTTTTACAAATAGATATCCTTCAATTTAATCAACTGATTTTCATATATATAATAATTATAAATTAAATATTATATTTTCGTATTATTTCGTAAAAATAACTGTAAAGACACTTTTACATTTCCATTTTGTTCAATTTTTCGTCATAAGAAATGTTCAAAAATAATTTATTTCACAAACTTTTTCTTCCAAAAGAACTAATATAATAAAACTTTTAATTAATAACTGAGAAATAACTTATATTAACAATTAATTGCGGTAAATCAATTAAATTAATTTTGTTATGTGTGTTATGTATAAAGTAACATACATAACTTTGTACTATGCTTTTTGTTCTTCTTTACTTCACTACAGTCCCTGCTCTAAGGGTGTCCGTAATGACAAAAATAAGTAAATAAGAGCGTTTTCTTTTCATCTTACTCCTGTTTTATGTTTGCTCCTTATTCATTTTTCAGTCACTTATTCATCATCTTCTCGTACGACTCGCACCGTTTTTATTTGTTTATTCTATATTTACCCGTGTAGCTCGCACCGTTCTCTGCTCATTCATTCTTTATCTGTCCGTGCGGCTCGCGCTGTCTTTTGTTCGTTCATTCTATATCTGTCCATACAGCTCGCACCGTCATTTGTCCGTTCATTTTATATCTGCCCGTGCGGCTCGCGCTGTCTTTTGTTCGTTCATTCTATATCTGTCCATACAGCTCGCACCTTCATTTGTACGTTCATTCTATATCTGCCCGTGCGGCTCGCACCGTCTTTTGTTCGTCTTTTGTTCGTCTTTTGTTCGTCTTTTGTTCGTCTTTTGTTCGTCTTTTGTTCGTCTTTTGTCCATCTGCCCGTGTGGCTCGCACCGTCTTTTGTTCGTCTTATCTTTATTTAAACTTTATTATTTGCCTGTGCGGCTCGCACCTGCCTGTGTGACTCGCACTGTGGTATTAACAGCACATTTGCTCATTTATTAATTATTCTGTATCTTTGCACCCTAAAATTAACAAAAGACTATGATTTATGAAATATGTGCCAGCTCATTTGAGTCGGCTAAAAATGCTGAAATAGCAGGTGCTACCCGTATAGAATTGTGTAGCGAATTAGGCGTGGGAGGCGTAACTCCCAGCTATGGATTGATTAAAAAAGTAATGGACGAGCTCACCATCGGTAATTGTGTGCTGATACGTCCGCGCAGTGGTAATTTTACTTACACCGAGGAAGAGTTTGACGTGATGTTGCGCGATATAGCACTTTGCCGTGAGTTGGGTTGCCAAGGCGTGGTAACAGGCGTATTGCACCGCGATAATACCATTGATGAAGAACGTACTGCCCAGCTCAAAGAAGCAGCGGGTACTATGGAGTTCATTTATCACCGCGCTTTTGATTGTGCTCCCGACCCTATTGTAGCGATAAAAACCCTCAAGCGTTTGGGGGTAGAACGTATTCTCACTTCTGGTGGTAAAAAGTCTGCTATTGAAGGCTTAGAACTCCTCAAGGAGCTCAACCAGATTGCAGCAGGGCAACCTACTATTATGCCTGGCGGTGGCATCAATCAGCAGAGTATTGTGCAAATAAAGGCTGCTGGTTTTACTGAGGTGCATTTTTCAGGTACGGTTTTTGAAGACTTAGGCACATCGTTGCCTTTCTCGTTTAAAACAGAGGCTTTCTTAGATGAAACCAAACGCCCCATTTCAAGCGTTGAAAATATTGAAAAAATCATAAGTGCGAGCTGCACAAGCAATTAATTTATGTTATATATTATTCTCATCGGCATTCTTGCTGTTTATTTTCTACTGTCTTTCTATGCGAGTAGAAGTCTGAACACCCTCAAAGCTCCTCGTTGGCTCAAATGGGCATTTTGGCTCGTAGCTATTGCAGTTGTTGCTCACTTGCTTTATCATTGGTTTTGCAGGGGGAAAGTAGTGTGGAGTGCTCCTCAGCAATACGCCGTTGCGGGCTTACTCACGTGGCTTATCATCTGTTTGTTTGTAAGCATCCCGCTACTATTGGAAGATATCACTCGCCTTGTAAGAGCTTTGTTTCGCAAACCTGCTAGCAATGCACCTCGCATTCCTTCACGCCGTAAGTTTGTGAGTACTTTGGGCTGGGGCTTAGCGGCGATTCCGTTTGCTTCTATCCTCTACAGCATTTTTAAGGGTAAATATAACTACAAAGTATGGAAATACACGCTTGAGTTTGACAATCTCCCCAAAGCATTCGATGGCTATCGCATTACGCAAATATCCGATATCCACTGCGGAAGTTTCGACAACTACGACAAAATACGCTATGGAGTAGAGCTCATCAATGCGCAAAAAGGTGATGTAATCCTTTTTACAGGCGATTTGGTAAACAACTTAGCCGATGAGGTACACGATTGGAAGTCACTTTTTGCTACCTTGCACGCTCCCGATGGGGTATTCTCAATTATGGGCAACCACGATTACGGCGACTATTCATCTTGGGAAAGTCCTGAAGCTAAATTGCAGAACTTACAACAACTTTTCCGTATAGAAAGAGAAATGGGCTGGCAATTGTTGCTTAATGAGCATTGCTATTTAGAACGCAATGGCGAGAAAATAGCCCTTATAGGGGTGGAAAATTGGGGACACGGCAGGTTTTCTAAGTACGGCGACCTCAATAAAGCAATGGAAGGTGTAAATGACGAGGATTTCAAGATATTGATGAGTCACGACCCTACCCATTGGCAGGAAGTAGTTTTGCCTGAGGGTAAGAATATCGAGCTTACGCTCAGCGGTCATACTCACGGTATGCAGTGTGGTATCGAAATTCCTGGTTGGCTCAAATGGAGTCCGTCGCAATACGTTTATAAGTATTGGGGCGGAATGTACGAAGAAGACGGTAAATATCTAAACGTAAACCGCGGTTTCGGTTATCACGCTTTCCCAGGCCGACTCGGTGTATGGCCAGAGATTACCGTTATTGAACTGAAATGTAGTTAGTTTGTGAATTAGCTTTTTTGTGCGTACCTTTGCACCCTTAAAACAGTATTTATGGATACATTCTCAAAGGAACTTCAAAGACTCAATGCTCCTCAACAAGCGGCTGTACTTCAAAAAGAAGGTCCTATTATTGTAATTGCTGGAGCTGGTTCAGGTAAAACCCGTGTGCTGACTTTTCGCATCGCAAACCTAATGCGTCAAGGAGTCGATGCTTTTAATATACTTGCTCTTACTTTTACTAATAAGGCAGCCAACGAAATGAAAAAGCGCATTGCCGACCTTGTAGGCAGTACTGAAGCTAAGAATCTTTGGATGGGTACCTTTCACTCCGTTTTTGCTAAAATACTCCGCATTGAAGCTGATAAATTAGGTTACCCACAGAACTTCACTATCTACGATACTCAAGACTCTCAACGCCTTATCAATGGTATTATAAAAGAAATGGGGTTAGATAAAGATATTTATAAGTATAAACGAATACAATCTCGCATTTCATCTTTTAAAAACAATCTTATTACAGTCAGAGCCTATTTTAATAATCCAGAACTTATGGAAGCCGATGCTATGGCAAGACAACCTCGTTTAGGCGAAATTTATCAAGAATATGTTGATAGATGTTTCAAAGCAGGTGCTATGGATTTTGACGATTTATTGCTGAAAACTAATGAGCTCCTCAATCTCTACCCCGATGTATTAGTTAAATACCAAAAACGTTTCCGCTACATACTTGTTGATGAGTATCAAGACACCAATCATTCACAATATCTTATTGTAAAAGCCCTTGCCGACCGTTTTCACAATATCTGCGTAGTAGGTGATGATGCTCAAAGTATTTATGCCTTTCGTGGTGCTAACATCAATAATATTCTCAATTTTAAAAGTGATTACCCCGAAGCAAAAGAATATAAATTAGAGCAAAATTACCGTTCTACAAAAAATATTGTAGAAGCTGCCAACAGTGTAATTGAGCACAATAAAATACGCTTAGATAAAGTAGTTTTCACTGAAAATGAATTAGGCGACCCCATTAAAGTACACCGTAGCCCTACCGATGCTGATGAAGGACGCTTCGTAGCAGGCTCTATTTTCGAAAATAAGATGCAATACCAACTACCTAATGGGAATTTTGCTGTGCTCTATCGTACTAATTCGCAATCACGTGCTATAGAAGATGCTCTTAGGAAGCGTGATATCCCTTACCGTATCTACGGAGGTTTATCTTTTTATCAACGGAAGGAAATTAAAGATATGCTTGCTTATTTGCGACTTATCATAAACCCTAATGATGAAGAAGCTTTAGTGCGCATTATCAATTTTCCTGCTCGTGGTATAGGTGAGACTACTATGGAAAAACTTACCTTAGCTGCAAATCATTATAAGAAGTCTATCTTTGAGATAATGTACAACATCAATAAGCTACCTGACCTTCATATCAACAGTACCACAAAACAAAAACTTACTGACTTTGTGGTAATGATTCTGAATCTACAAGCTCTCAACCAGCAAGCTAATGCCTTTGAAGTAGCAGAACAAGTAGCTAAGAAAACAGGTTTATTACAAGAGTTCAAAAAAGATGGTACTCCTGAAGGTATTGCTAAAATGGAGAATATCGAAGAGATGCTCAACGGTATGAAGGACTTTGTGGAAGGACAACAAGACGTGGCTGATAGCACGGCAAGTTTAGCTGAATACTTAGAAGATGTAGCCTTAGCTACTGATATGGATAAGGATATTGGCGATGATGACCGTGTAGCCTTAATGACTATTCACTTGGCTAAAGGATTAGAGTTCCCATATGTATACGTTGTAGGTATGGAAGAAGACCTATTCCCTTCGGCAATGAGTATACAATCGCGTAGTGATTTAGAAGAGGAACGACGTTTGTTTTATGTAGCTTTAACACGTGCCGAAAAGCAGGCTTATCTCACTTACGCTGAAAATCGTTATAGATGGGGAAAGCTTTCGGACGCAGAACCCAGCAGATTTATTGAAGAAATAGATGACCGCTACTTGCAATACCTCACTCCTACCCTATCGAATCCTAATTACCGCTACAAACCTCTAATAGATAGAGATATTTTTGGTGAAGTAGATAAAAGCAAGTTACGCTTACAGAAACCTATAAGTGGTACGCCTCCTCATAAAAATGCCCCTATAGGTGAAGAACAACAGAAGTTGCGAAAGTTAAAACCTGTCAATACACTTTACAATTCTAATAACAGCAATAAAGCTACCTATAATGGATTAGACATAGGTACTACTGTTTATCACGAACGATTTGGGCGCGGTAAGGTAATAGCTTTAGAAGGTGCTGGTAACGATAAAAAAGCACAAATAAACTTTGAAGCAGGAGGTTTAAAAAATATACTGTTACGCTTTGCCAAACTAACAATTATTGATAGTACGAACGAAGATTTATAACCCGCATTACCTATTCTTTTTTTCAAATTAAAGAGCATTATACCTATTTCAAGCTGAGGTAGCAACTCCTCACTGATAGGCTCACCCGATAACAAGGGGTTTTCTATAACTTTATAGAAAACCTCTTTTATTTGTTATATTTTACACAAATGGATGTACTCCCTCCTTTACGGTCATAAATAGACTCAATAGTTCCCCAAGAAAAAATACGTTTTTTACCTATGTGTGCTGTAAGCCATTGGTCGTAATATTCTTCATTCTGTAACTCTTGTTCTTCACTCCAATCGTCCCAAGAAGTTTGTTTTTCTTTCATTGCAAAACTTAAGAATTTTAGTTCTTCTCCTTTAAAGCAAAGTGATACGTTGAACAATTTCTCTTCAAAAAGACAATCGCTGAAATACAACCAATAGTAACCTGTTCCTACGTTCCATATTTTATTGTTAGGAAAACGTTCTCTAAGAGTAGAAAAAGTGGTATTAACAGTGATGGTCTCTCCTTCTATAAGGAGAAAATCGCCGTTGTGAGTGTTTAGAAAAGTATTTAAGGTTTTCATATAGAGTACTATTTACTGAGGGCAAAGGTATAATTTTTTGTTAATATTTTTCATACCCGCTCAAAAATTAGTACTTTTGCGTCTCTAATACAAATCAAAAATGAATATAGCCATAGTGTGTTATCCTACTTTTGGGGGGAGCGGTGTTGTAGCTACTGAACTCGGGCTTGCTTTAGCTCGCAAAGGTCACCAGGTGCACTTTATCACCTATAGTTACCCTGTGCGGTTAGACTTCTTGGAAATGAACATTCACTTTCACGAAGTGCACGTTGAAGAATATCCCTTATTCCATTATCAGCCTTATGAATTAGCTTTGTCAAGCAAAATGGCTTACGTGATAAAGACTTACCATATAGATGTTATGCACGTACATTACGCTATACCGCACGCTTATGCGGGGTATATGGCTAAACAAATGCTAAAGCGGGAAGGCATTGAAGTGCCTATGATAACGACCCTCCACGGTACCGACATTACTCTTGTGGGCAACCACCCTACTTATAAAGAGGCAGTAACTTTTAGCATCAACGAATCGGATGTGGTAACCTCAGTATCTGAAAGTTTGAAGCAAGACACTTTGAGACTTTTTCAAGTAGATAAGGATATTCAAGTAATTCCGAACTTTATTGACCTCAAAAAACTTAAAGAAACCTCTCCTTGCAAGCGTGCTGTAATGGCAAAGCCCGAGGAGCTTATCGTTACTCACATCAGTAATTTTAGAAAGGTAAAACGCGTAGACGATGTGGTGCGTATCTTCTATGGTATTCAAGAAAAACTACCTGCTAAACTCATAATGGTAGGCGACGGGCCTGAGCGCGAGATAGCTGACCAGCTCTGCAAAGATTTAGGCATTAAAAGCAAAGTATTGTTTTTGGGAAATACCAATGACATCGACCGGATTTTATGCTTTACCGATTTGTTCTTGCTCCCTTCAGCCTCTGAGAGCTTTGGACTATCAGCCTTAGAAGCAATGGCAGCTGGTGTGCCGGTAGTCTCCAGCAATGTTGGCGGACTGCCTGAGGTGAATGAAGAAGGGGTATCGGGGTATTTGTGCCCTATAGGCGATGTACAAGCAATGGCTGAAAAAGCTATCTATATACTTGAAGACAAAGCCCGATTGGCACATTTCAAACAAAACGCCCGCAAAGTAGCCGAACGTTTTGACGAGGATAAAATAGTGCCAATGTATGAAGCACTTTACTATAGTGCTATCAATAATGAATAGAAAAATTACTTTGCGTTTTTTCTGTTAAACATTGTTAAAACACTTCTTTTTCTTCAAAAATAAGAGTGGGGAGTTTTTATCAATCCTATTTTTATAAAGCACTGAAAAACAGTATGAATAGCTATTTTCACATCATATAGGTAGCTTATAGGTTACTCGAAGCTAAGACGAAGGTAAGACGAACCTAAGACGAAGGAAAGACGAAGGAATGAGCTTACTAAGCTGAATATCAGAGGGAGATAAGACGGTTTTAAAATATTGAACAAAAAAGGTAAAATCCCGTTTTTAACAGAAAAAATGCAAAAATAGTGATGACTATGGTAAAGATGCTGAAATTTAGGAGATTACTTGAATTATTTTTGTATTTAAAATTATTTTTAAGTCTCGCACAGATTTCACGGATTTCACGGATTTTTCAATACAAATTTAAATAAACCACATATTAGTACACGGATTTTGCACCTAAAGGTGAGGAATTTCACATTTCAAGGGGTGGATTAACTTGCTAATTATAAACATCTCCCCCTCACATACTTCGCTAGCGCAGACTTCCCTCAAGGGTGGAGATGTGACGCAAAAGTGACAATGTGATGTAAATCAGTGATAATTATTTTTCATTTCTTGATTCATATTTATATCATTTCGTTATAAGGGATACAAGTATCAAAGCCCTTTGCTACAAAATAAGCGGGTGTATCTTCGGTTTCGGAAATGGCTAATACAAAGTCTCCGCCCCAAGCCCCTAAACTCTTTACTGTTCCATTAAAATCGGGGAAAAGGCGGTCTTTAACGGTGGGTATCCCCAAATAATCGCTAATGAGGCGTTCGTGTTCGTTTAATATTTGGCAAACATCGGTTGTGGTGTGCGCTAAAACAAACTGTTCAGTAAGATGGGTAATGCTCTCAGCAAGTTTGCGTTTGCTCTTGCTCACTAAACGATAGCGCGCAATTCCGTCCTTGCTGTTTTGTTTTTGGTTGAGATAAACGAAATAGGTTTGATGCGTATGAGGAAACAAAAACTGCAAAGGGTAACTATGTGGTTTGCCGTCTTCTAACCTATAAAGTAACGGGGAGTTGCATTTGGCACAGGCAATATCGTAACCACTACCCCCAAAACTCTTAAAAAGCAGTTCATACGGATTTACTTCAGCCCATTGCGCTATATTGTTGATGAGTGTAGAAGAGGTGCCTAAGCCCCATAAACGAGGAAATTCTAAATGTGTTTGTACGTGGCTGTGTAACCATCGCTCATTAAAATTAGGGTTTAATTGAGCTGCTGTGGTAAGAATTTTTTGTAAAGTTTGTGCTATTTGTTGATGGGTTTCAGTAGTGAGCGTGGCGCTGTCGAACCACAAATCGCCATTGATATCAAAGGCTTGCCAACGCCCGCTATTTTGGGCTTCTGTAACTTCTAAGGACTGTCCTTTTTGGGTAGGTAAGGCAAAAGCAAGTGCCCCATCGAGCACTGCATATTCGCCTGTAATGAGCAATTTACCATTACTATGAAAAGAATAAGTTTGTGTTACTTCCATATTTTTTATATCTTTGCACTCTGAAAGGACAAAAGTAATAATTATTTACAGATAAAAAATAGAACAATGAAAAAAATAAAACAACTTTTATGTGTGTTTGCCTTTGCAATTCCGTTTGTTGCGGGGGCACAATCTATGCAAGTGAGAGTCAGTACTACCAGCGGTGAAGAAAAGAGTTTTGGCAGTGCTGAAGAGCTTATGAAGAGTAATTTTGCTCAGCTAAAAGAGGTTAGAATTTTCGGTAATACTAACAATGAAGTACAAGTGAGTGAGGCTTTATTGAGAAAGCTATTCAGTGAAGCTCAGCAACTTGAAGCGTTGGAAATAAAAGAAGTAGGTATTTCTTCTTTTCCTGAACTAAACAATGAAAACAAATCATTAAAAGTTTTGGTGTTACGCCTTAACGGACTTCATAAACTACCTGAGAACATCGGCAGTCTTTCGGCTTTGCAAACTATAGACATTTACAACCCGATTACCGAAGTGCCTGCCTCACTTATGAATTTAAAACAGTTGGAAAATTTGAAGTTTGAAGGGGCTGAATTTACAGATTTCCCCGAGCAAGTATTTGCTTTACCAAAGTTAAAATCACTTATTATCAGTCAGTTTGACACAAAGAACAAGATAAAAGTGCTTCCTGATAACTTCGACAAGTTGCCACAGCTTGAAGAACTATCGCTACGCAATGCTGCGCTTAGTGAAGTACCTGCTTCAGTAGGGCGTTTGACAAAGTTAGAAAACGTATATTTTAATGCGAACAATCTTACTAAATTACCACAAGCATTGGCTGAAAATCCACGTTTAACTTACGTGAATATCAACGACAATCCACTTGATTTCAAACAGTTTATGAAATCAATAGAAAAAATACAGTGGAAAGGTGTTTTGTACATCAACAACCGTAATTTTACTACTCAGCAATACGGAGAAGTGGAAAAACGCTTACCCAAAATAAGTGTATTCTACACTCAAAAAGAAGAATAATATCCTAAAATACATTTCATTTTATGAAAGATAAACCGATAAAAGTAGGTATTTCGATTGGTGATATGAATGGTATAGGGCTTGAGATTATACTTAAAACCTTTGAAGACCATCAAATATTGGAACTCTGTACGCCTATTATTTTTGCATCGAACAAGTTAGTTTCTTTTCAGAAGAAACATTTCAATACGACTGCTAATTTTCAAGGTATCGAGACGGTAGAGGCTGCTATTGACGGTAAGCTAAATGTGCTGAACTGTTGGAAAGAAACGCCTACGGTTACCTTTGGGCAAGAAACGGAAGAGGGTGGCAAATACGCTTTTCTATCATTGCAAGCTGCTGTAAATGCCCTTAAAAGCAACGCTATTGATGTGCTGGTAACTGCTCCTATCAATAAAAACAATATACAGTCGGACGAGTTTCACTTTCCTGGTCATACCGATTATTTGGCACAAGAGCTGAACGGCACCAGCCTGATGTTTATGGTGAGTGAAGACCTAAAAGTGGGCTTACTCACTGACCACGTGCCACTCAAAGAGGTTTCTTCACTTATTACCGAAGCCCTAATTATGGAGAAAGCGCGCTTGATGAACGAATCGCTTGTGAAGGACTTTCGTTTGCAACGCCCGAAAATAGCCGTATTAGGTATCAACCCACATTGTGGAGACAAGGGGGTGATAGGTAGTGAAGACGACGAAGTGTTGCGTCCTGCTCTTAAAAAGCTGTATTTCGATGAAAATATATTGGTGTTTGGACCTTTTGCTGCCGATAGTTTCTTTGGTTCACAAACCTATCGGAACTACGATGCAGTATTAGCACCTTACCACGATCAAGGACTTATCGCCTTTAAAACCATTGCTTTTGGCAGTGGAGTGAACTACACAGCAGGACTCAGCAAAGTGCGCACTTCGCCCGACCACGGTACTGCTTACGAAATAGCAGGCAAGGGCATAGCTGACCCCGAGTCGTTCCGTCACGCTATTTTCACTGCTTTAGATGTGTTTAGAAACCGTGAAGAGTACGCCGAATTGACCAAAAATCCTCTGAAAATTCGCAGTTTAGAAATAGATAAAGACAAATAATCACGATATGGATATCAAGAAATTAGGAGCGATAGACATAGGGTCAAACGGGGTGAGATTGCTCATCTCGAACGTATTGGAAGAGCCTGACGAAGCTCCGAAATTTACCAAAGCCAGCTTAGTGCGTGTACCTATCCGTTTGGGTGCCGATGTATTTTTAGATGGACTCATCTCAGAAGAAAACACTGATAGATTAGCAGACGCAATGCAAGCCTTCAGTTTGCTAATGAAAGTATACCAAGTGGAAAAGTATCGTGCTTGTGCGACCTCGGCAATGCGAGAGTCTACCAATGGACAACAAGTAGCCGATGAGGTGTACAAACGTACTGGTGTGCGCATTGATATTATAGATGGCGCTGAAGAGGCGAGCATTATTGCTTCTACCGATATTTCGAGTTTGATACAAAACGACAAAGATTACCTTTACATAGACGTGGGAGGAGGTAGTACCGAGTTCACTGTCTTCTCTAAAGGAAAGGTAAAGAAGTCGCGTTCATTTCCTATTGGTACGGTGCGTTTGTTAGACAATAAAGTGAGTGATGAAACGTGGGAAGAGGTAAAACGTTGGATTAAAAAGCACACCAAGGATTGTGAGCATATAGAAGCTATAGGTTCAGGCGGTAACATCAACAAGATACACAAGAACTCCAACAGCAAAGAAGGTGAGCCACTGAGCTATCAGTACCTCACTGATTATTATAAATACGTATCAGGATTTACTTATGACGAGCGTATCAGGCTCTTAGGCTTTAATCCCGACCGTGCTGACGTAATCCTTTACGCACTTACGGTATTTACTCGTGCGATGAAATGGTCAGGGGCTGACATTGTGCACGTGCCCCGCATTGGTCTTGCCGACGGTATTGTGAGGACTATTTATAATAACAAATAGGAGTTTAAATTTTTAATAGTTTATATTTTAAGTGAAAGAGCCTAATGCAAATAATGCATTAGGCTCTTTCTTTTTACAATGAAAGTTAAATTAAACTCGGAAATTATTGCTTGGTAGAGGGTAAGTACCTTCTACTAAAATACTACTATCTACATCTTGAAGGTTACGGTGACCTGAAAAAGCCATAGTCGTATCCATTTCGTCATATAATATTTGCAAAGCGCGTGTTACGCCATCTTCGCCATAAGCTCCGAGCCCATAGACAGGAGCACGACCCAACATAATACCTTTAGCCCCCAACGCCCACGCTTTGAGCATATTTTGTCCTGTGTAGAAACCAGAGTCTATCCACACTTCGGTTTGACTACCTACAGCACTCACGATATCGGGGAGGGCTTTGATAGTGGAAATTGTATCGTCCATCTGGCGACCGCCGTGGTTAGACACGATGATAGCATCAGCACCGTATTTTACAGCTTCGATGGCATCTTCAGGGGTCATAATACCCTTTAAGATGATAGGACCTCCCCACAATTCTTTAATTTCGGCGATGTCTTTCCAACTAAGACTTGGGTCGAACTGCTCTTTTGTCCAAGAAGAAAGCGAAGAGAGGTCGGATACGTTTTTGGCGTGACCTGCAATATTGCGGAACGTCCAACGGCGGTTACCAAACACATAGCGCAATCCCCAAGGAATTTTAGTTGAGAGGTTTATCATATTAGGAATGGTAAACTTAGGAGGTGTAGAAAGACCATTCTTAATATCGCGGTGACGATTACCGAGCACTTGCAAATCGACAGTTACCATTAGGGCAGAGCATTTAGCGTCTTTGGCACGACGAATGAGGTCTTTCATAAATTCGCGGTCGCGCATTACATACAACTGAAACCAAAAGGGTTCTACACCAGCCTCTACTAAATCTTCAATAGAACAAATAGACATCGTAGAAAGCGTGAAGGGGATACCAAACTTTTGAGCGGCTTTTGCCATATGGATTTCACCGTCAGCCCACATCATTCCCATAAAGCCAACAGGACCCGTCATAGCAGGGAACTTTACTTTTTGACCAAGAAGCGTACTTTCGAGCGTACGATTTTCCATATCTACTAATATGCGCTGGCGGAATTTGATAGGGTTAAAATCAGAAGCGTTTTCTCTGTAAGTTGATTCAGTCCAAGAACCAGTGTCTACATATTCGTAGAACATTTTGGGGACGTTGCGTTTGCATACCACGCGTAAGTCCTCAATGTTTGTCATTTTAGTTAAATCTCTCATTTAGATAAGTTTTTTTAATTGATAATTTTAGTACTCTTAAAAAAAGAGCTACCGTTTTCTTTTTCTAATTCGGTCGCAAATATAAACAATAATTTTGATTTAGCAACATTTTCTTTTGAAAAAAGTAAAAATAAATCTATCAAGAAAAATTTACAAAAGATTGCTACACACAATAGATTTGTGAATTGACAATTATTTACTATCTTTGCGCCTTAATTAGCAAAGAACATACTTATTTAAATGAAAAACATACGTAATTTCTGCATTATTGCCCATATAGACCACGGAAAGAGTACCTTAGCCGACCGTTTGCTCGACTTTACCCAAACCGTAACCGAACGCGAAAAACAAGACCAATTGCTCGACAATATGGACTTGGAGCGGGAGCGCGGTATCACTATCAAGAGCCACGCGATACAAATGGAATATGTGTACAAAGGCGAAACGTATATTCTTAACCTTATCGATACCCCCGGTCACGTAGATTTCTCTTATGAGGTATCGCGTTCTATTGCTGCTTGCGAAGGGGCACTCCTGATCGTAGATGCTGCCCAAAGCATACAAGCACAGACAATTTCTAACCTCTACTTGGCTCTCGAAAACGACCTTGAAATCATTCCCGTACTCAACAAAATAGACCTACCCAGTGCTAACCCCGAAGAGGTGAAAGACGATATAGTAGACCTCTTGGGCTGTTCGCCCGATGATATTATCCCTGCCAGTGGTAAAACAGGTTTGGGCGTAGAGGCAATTTTAGAGGCTATTATAGAGCGCATTCCTGCCCCTACTGGCGACCCTAAGGCACCGCTACAAGCGTTGATATTCGACTCGGTATACAACTCTTTCCGCGGGGTGGAGACTTACTTCCGGGTGATGAACGGTGAAATACGCAAAGGGCAGAAAATCAAGTTTATGTCCAACGGCAAAATCTATGATGCCGACGAAGTGGGAACCCTCAAACTCAACCAAGTACCCAAGCAAGTGATTGGCACCGGCGATGTGGGTTACCTTATCACCGGTATTAAGGATGCGCGTGAGGTGAAAGTGGGTGATACGATTACCTCGGCAGCAGACGGTTGTACAGAAGCTATTGACGGCTTTGAGAACGTGAAACCAATGGTATTTGCAGGAATTTATCCAGTAGACACCGAAGATTACGAAGAGCTACGCGCCTCAATGGAAAAACTTCAACTGAACGACGCTTCCTTAGTGTTTACCCCCGAAAGTTCTGCCGCTTTGGGCTTTGGCTTCCGCTGTGGTTTTTTGGGTATGCTACACTTAGAGATTGTGCAAGAACGCTTGGAACGCGAGTTTGGTATGACCGTGATTACCACCGTGCCCAACGTAAGTTACCACGCTTTTACCAAGAAAGAACCCGAAAAAGCGATTATTGTAAATAACCCTTCTGACCTCCCCGACCCTTCTAAATTAGACCGTGTGGAAGAGCCGTATATCAAGGCGAGCATCATCACCAAATCGGATTTTATAGGGCAGGTGATGTCGCTCTGTATTGAGAAACGTGGACAGATCACCAATCAGCACTACCTCACCCCTGAGCGTGTAGAGCTGAACTTTGATATGCCACTTGCCGAAATCGTGTTCGACTTCTACGACCGACTTAAAACAGTGAGCAAGGGGTATGCTTCATTTGACTATTCGCCTATTGGGATGCGCGCTTCTAACCTTGTGAAGGTGGATATCCTTATCAACTCGCAGTCGGTAGATGCGCTCTCTGCCCTTATCCACGCTGATAATGCTTATAATATAGGTAAGAAGATGTGCGAGAAGCTGCGCGAGCTGATCCCGCGTCAGCAGTTTGATATTCCGATACAGGCAGCTATTGGGGCTAAAATTATCTCGCGTGAGACTATTAAAGCCCTGCGTAAAGACGTTACCGCCAAGTGTTACGGGGGTGATATCTCGCGTAAACGTAAACTCTTAGAAAAGCAGAAAGCAGGTAAGAAACGTATGCGCCAAGTGGGTAACGTAGAGATACCACAAAGTGCATTTATGGCGGTACTGAAGTTGAATGATTGACCGTAGCACGGTCGGGCAATTATTTTACACCTCTACACTTTGCCAAAGTCTCAAAACTTTGGCAAAGTTGAATAGAAGGAAACTGGGACATATCTTACAAATTTTGTAAATCCTCTTTAATAAATGAAAATATGGACACACAAAATGTAGAAAACAAAGAGAATATCACATACATAAAAAGTGTAAGTGATTTTTTAAACGAGATAAATGAGATAGGAAAAGAAGAAAATGAGATAGGAAAAGAAGAAAATGAGATAAAAGAAAATAATCTATTCTATAGAGGACATTCTAATGAAGTTTATGAATTAGAGCCTTCTATCTATAGGAAAAATGAAGAAGGTGGATTTCTTTATATAGAGAATGAAGACAAAATCTATAGAGAAACTATATCCAAAGTACCTTATGATTTTAAAGAAAAAAATACTATAGAATCATTAGTACTAATGCAACATTATGGAGTACCTACACGAATATTAGATTTAACAACAAATCCCTTAGTGGCTCTTTATTTTGCTTGTATTGAAAATAAAGATAAAGATGGAGAGGTTGTAGTTTTTGATATTCCCGAAGAAAGTACTTGTTATTTTGATAGTGATAAAATCACTATCTTAGCTAATTTAGCAAAATGTGAAAGTGACTTTAATTATAAATCTGAATTACTACAATCTTATGAGCAAGGCAAAAGCGATTTGGAAAGAAAAAGAGAAGAAATAACAAAACAAATTGATTTTACAAAATTAGAAAATAATGATTCAATTTTTGATTATGCATATGATAAAAATCAAGAAATACAAGAGTTTTTAGTTAATGAAAGATTTGAAATAGAAAATATAGATAGCAAATTAGATCAATTGACTCTTGAATATCAACATAATAAGAAGAACGATGAATCTAACATAAAATATCTAAAAAAATTACTATTAGAAGAATTTATAAAATGCTTCATTTTTTCAATTAATAGTACTTTAAAATACTTAAATGAACGCTATTTTGGAAAACTATTGCACTATATACGAGAAGATAAATCATATTTTAAGTCAATCATAAATCCTAATCACATAGGACAAGTATATGCCATTAAGCCTAAGTTAGATAATCCTCGTATAGTGAGACAACATGGGGCCTTTCTAATCTTCGGAGTAAAAGAAACATTATTCTATTTGCCTAATAAAAAAGAAATTAAACCAATTCCAAAAATTAATCCAAATTGGATTGTAAAAGGGAAAGATAAAAATCGAATTATAATTAAAAGTTCACATAAGCAAGATATTAAAAATGAATTAAGCAAATTAGGAATAAACCAAAGCACTTTATTCCCTGAAATAGATAAAGTAGCTGATTATATTAAAGAAAAGTATACTCAAAAGTAATCATTCTTATAAAATAATGAATATGAAAAATTACATTATAGAATTTGAAAATTACGAAGATTTCACACTTGGTGACTTTATTGAAGTAATCAAAAAAATAGAAGGAATTCCTTTAAATGAATTGAAGGTTAAAGACTTAACTTATTGTAATGACGAGTTTATTGAAGGAGGATGTGGAGTATATATTTTTAAAGAAAAAGAGGATATTATTTTGGTAGGAAAAGCTGAAACAGTTTCTTTTACTGAAAGGATAGCTAAGCATTTTGATTTGAGAACAAATGCATGGTTTAATAGATTGCTATATGTCATTTCTATGAAGAAATTAGGTTTTGGAGCAAAAGATGAAAAAGGTTATAGAGAGGCTTCAAAATATGTCTTTAATAATTGTTCTCTTGTATTAATTAATATAAAAAATAATCCTAATGCTCAAAAGCCTTCCAAAATTAGTGTATTAGAAAACGTGCTGAGAGGTTCTGCAAACCCACTTAATAAGTTCAAAAATAAAACTTTTGATACTAATAAGAAGTTGAAAGATATATTAGGATGTTAATTGATTTTTCAGAGTTAAATAGCAAAGTTAAAGATTAATTCATAAGATTAAAAAATTTACATAAATATTTTTAGAAATGAGAATTATTAAAAGAAATCAGTATTATACTTCTATAGGTAGCTCTCTATTAGATAAAAATAGAAATAAAAAAAATATCAATCAACAAAAAAATGATTGGGCTCTAATGAGTCTTATCTCCGTACCTATTTTTATATTTATAGGTTTCATATATTTAACTTCTTTTTTAGGGGAATTTGGTATTTCTTATGAAATATATTTTAATATTAGTGATTGTATAAATTTTCTTTATATAAAATCACTATTATACTATTTTCTAATATCAATTGTAATACTTTTTTGCACCCCATTTTTAGCTTTTCTTATTCAGATGGGCAAGAATAATGTAAGGAATAAAATAAATATTATAAGGGTAGTCTTATTAATACTTATTCTTTCATTTTGCTTGTTTTTTTTATACAAGTCTAATTTTCTATCATTGCAAAGTACAGGAATAATAGCCCTAGTTATTGTATCTATTGTTATAATATGGTTCTTTTTAGATAGTACTTTTGCTATTATAATAGGAATAGCTATTTTTTCTGTCTCTTCATATATGATAGGAATAGGAGAGGCAAAAGAGATAAAAAATGTAAAGAAAGGACGAAAGACATTTAATATAGTATTAAAAAATAATGATACTATTTTAAGATATAATGACCCTAATAGATATTTCATCTATAAAACAACAGATTACATATTTATCAAAGATGACTCTCTGAATAAGGTTATTATCAAACCTACTTCTGATATACAAGAAATATCTTTTACTCCTTAATCTTAATGTATAAAACTAAGCACACTCTTAACAAAAACATACTATGGACTTTTTAACAGGAAAACCACTATCCGACACTATTTACGATACCCTTTTTAAGGCAGAAAAGGAGCTTATTATCATTTCGCCTTATATTCAGCTGGGGGATTACCTCAAAGACAATGTTTTTAAACAGCTTTTAAACAACACCAAACTGCATATACTCATTGGGTTTGGTAAAAGTACCTCTAATGGAGAAGAAAATTGTAAGCGTGAAGATATTGAGTACTTTTTGGGCTTCCCGAATATCACAATGGTGTATATTCCAGAGTTACACGGACAATATTATGCCAACGAAAAGCAATCGGTGATTACCTCTATGAACCTTTTGGATTACTCGCTGGTAAACAAGGTAGAGTTTGGCGTACTCGCAGAAAAAGCCCTCACCGACCTTGTAAACAAAAACAACTTCTTCGAGACTTCCAAAAACACCATTATGAGTGTGCTCGACAGCGGTTACACTATCTTTGCCAAACGTCCTAACTACAACAAGAAGTTTTTAGGTCTGGCGAAAGACTATGTAGGCTCTACCGTGCATTTGGATTTGGTAGACGATGTATTGTCTAACAGAGGGGTGAAGCCTATCCGCTACTCCTCTTTTGTACCCGAAAACTACGTAAATGCTGAGAACAGACCACCCGCAGAGCGCGAGCCTACCTCTGAAAGAGCTATAGAAACCGAAACACCTCAGGAAAATGCCGTACAAGAAGAGAAAAAAGGACACTGTATTCGTTGTAATACAGAAATACCCTTTAACCCATTGATGCCCTTGTGTAACAGTTGTTACCAAGAATGGGCAAAGTCCGGCAATCGCTTTTATGAGGAAAACTACTGCCATTGCTGTGGAGAGGAGAAGAAAGTAACGGTAGCGACACCTTTATGTTATAATTGTTTTTCAAAACAATTGTAATCAAAGGAGAGAGATATTTATTTTTTGGATATGAATAATTTTTAATACTTTTGCACATCTAAAAACGAAAGTAAACTTTATGGAAGAAATTAGATATGACGAGGATAGTATCCGCTCTTTGGACTGGCAAGAACACATTCGCACACGCCCTGGTATGTATATCGGGAAGCTGGGCGATGGCTCTTCAGCCGACGACGGTATTTATATCCTTCTCAAAGAGGTCATCGATAACTGTATAGATGAGTTCGTGATGGGAGCTGGTAAGGCCATCGACGTAAAAATCACCGATAACCAAGTAGAAGTACGTGACTATGGGCGCGGTATCCCCTTAGGAAAGGTAGTAGATGTAGTATCGAAAATGAATACGGGGGGTAAGTACGACTCCCGAGCTTTTAAGAAATCTATCGGACTCAATGGGGTGGGTACAAAAGCTGTGAATGCCCTTTCTACCTACTTCAAAGTGGAATCGGTGCGCGATGGTCAGTCTAAATCGGCTATTTTTGAGAGAGGTCTGCTAAAAGAAGAAAGCGCTATCGAGGAAAGCCAGAAAAGGCGCGGTACCAGCGTAGCTTTTATTCCAGACGACACTATCTTTAAGAACTTCAAGTTCCGTAATGAGTATGTGGTGCGTATGCTCAAAAATTACGTATACCTCAACCCAGGACTTACTATCAACTACAATGGTGAAAAGTACTATTCTGAAAACGGACTCAAAGACCTCCTCACCGAAAACAACAATGAAGAGGATTTTCTTTACCCTATCATTCACCTTAGAGGTGAAGATATTGAGATTGCCATATCTCACAGTAAAACTCAGTACAGCGAGGAGTATTACTCCTTTGTAAACGGTCAGAATACCACACAAGGGGGTACGCACCTCAACGCTTTCAAAGAGGCTTATGTAAAGACCATTCGCGACTTCTATAAAAAGAACTACGATGCCTCCGATGTGCGTAAGTCTATCATCGCGGGTCTCTCAATCAAAGTGATGGAACCTGTGTTTGAGAGCCAGACGAAAACCAAGCTCGGTTCTACCGAAATGGGAGAAGGAATGCCTTCCGTACGCACCTATATCAATGATTTCATCAGTCGCCACTTAGATGATTTCCTACATAAAAACCCTGAGATATCCGATGCGCTACAACGGAAGATTATGCAGGCACAACGCGAACGTGAAGACTTGGCAGGTATTCGCAAATTGGCAAAAGAAAGAGCTAAAAAAGCAAGCTTACACAACCGTAAACTACGCGACTGTCGGGTGCACCTCACCGATACCAAAGACGAGCGTGCCCTACAAAGTACCTTGTTCATTACTGAGGGAGATTCAGCTTCGGGCTCTATTACTAAATCACGTGATGTGACCACACAAGCCGTTTTCTCACTACGTGGTAAACCTTTGAATACCTACGGAATGAGTAAGAAAATAGTGTATGAAAATGAAGAGTTCAACCTATTACAAGCCGCCCTAAATATTGAAGACTCTATGGACGACCTTCGCTACAATAACATCGTTGTAGCCACCGATGCTGATGTAGACGGTATGCACATTCGTCTTTTGCTTATCACTTTCTTTTTGCAGTTCTTCCCCGAAATCATCAAAGAAGGGCATTTATATATACTGCAAACACCTCTATTCCGTGTGCGCAACAAAACACAAAAAATATATTGTTACAGCGAAGAAGAAAAGGAAGCTGCCATAGACAAGTTAAAGGGCAAACCTGAAATTACTCGTTTTAAAGGATTGGGCGAAATCTCTCCCGATGAGTTTAAAGATTTTATAGGGGAAGATATACGCTTAGACCCTGTAATGATGGATAAAACTATCCATACCGAACAGCTCTTGGAGTTCTATATGGGCAAAAACACTCCTGACCGTCAAGAGTTTATCATCAATAATCTAAAAGTAGAAATTGATAACTTCGAGCAATGAAGATAACAGCTCAAATAAAAGAACCTATCCGTGAAGAAATGGAACTTTTTGAACAGAAGTTCCGTAGCTCGATGTCGTCTAAGGTCGCCTTGCTGAACCGTATCACTTACTATATAGTGAACCGTAAAGGCAAACAAATGCGACCAATGTTTGTGTTCTTGGTAGCCAAAATGGTATCAGGTGGTAAAGTGGACGAGCGCACTTACCGTGGAGCTTCTGTAATAGAGCTCATACACACTGCAACCCTTGTACACGATGATGTAGTGGACGACAGCAACAAGCGCCGAGGGTTCTTCTCAATCAATGCACTTTGGAAAAACAAAATAGCGGTATTGGTAGGTGATTACTTACTTTCTAAAGGTCTGCTCCTTTCTATTGATAACGGCGATTTCGACTTGTTGCGCATCATCTCAGTAGCTGTGCGTGAAATGAGTGAAGGTGAGCTACTACAAATAGAAAAAGCACGTCGATTAGACATTGTAGAAGATGTGTACTACGAGATTATCCGTCAGAAAACCGCAACGCTTATAGCCGCTTGTTGTGCGATGGGAGCTTGCTCAGTACAGCCAGAACAAACCGAACTGATAGAGAAAATGAGGCTCTTTGGTGAATACATAGGAGTGGCTTTCCAAATAAAAGACGACCTCTTTGATTATACCGAAGATGCGATTGGCAAACCTACGGGTATAGATATTAAAGAACAGAAAATGACTCTTCCTCTTATTTATGTACTCAATACTTGTTCCGAAGAAGAAAAACAATGGCTTATCAATTCGGTAAAGAAATACAACAAAGACAAAAAGCGCGTCAAAGAAGTAATTGAATTTGTAAAGACTCATAAAGGTTTAGAATATGCCACAGATAAAATGAAAGAGTTCCAACAAAAAGCCCTAAATATATTAGATGAATTCCCAGTCTCACCTTATAAAGAAGCCTTAACCCTAATGGTAAATTACGTGATTGATAGGAAAATTTGAGTTAGATAACAGAGATAACATTCAGTACAAATAATAGTATATAGTTCATCAATTAAAAAACGTTTCCTTATGACAACTTTTGCTCTTGTAGGGTGCAACATTGGCTATTCTTTTTCTCGAAAATATTTCACTGAGAAATTTAAACGAGAAGGTATTACTGACTGCGAATATATCAATTTTGATATACAAAATCTCAATGAATTACCCGCTCTCTTAAAAAGCACTCCCAATTTACGAGGAATGAACGTTACCATTCCGTATAAGCGAGAAATAATGAAGCTACTTACTGCCGTTGATGCTACTGCTCAAGCCATTGGAGCTGTAAATACTATAAAAGTTACCCCTGATGGACTCGTTGGTTATAATACCGACTGCTACGGCTTTAGTAAATCACTATCTCCACTACTGTTGCCACAACATACTCACGCTCTTATCTTAGGCACGGGAGGTGCATCGAGTGCTGTTGCTTATGCGCTCAAGCAACTAAATATTGATTATCGTTTTGTATCTCGTACCCCACAGATAAATCAGTTTGGTTATACAGAGCTTACCAAAAAGATTATAGAAAATTATCACCTTATTATTAACTGTACTCCTTTAGGTACATTTCCTAATATTAACGATTGTCCTCCTATTCCTTATGAGTATCTCACTCCTGAGCACTTGCTTTATGACCTTATTTATAATCCTTCACAAACTACATTTCTACACAAAGGAGAAAAGCAGGGAGCTACTATTTCTAATGGACAACTAATGCTAGAACTTCAAGCTGAAAAAGCGTGGGAAATATGGAATGAAGGATAAAAAACAGAGAGGTTTTTATTTTTCTCCTATCATTATGCAATAAGGACGACGTATTTTCTTACCATTTTTAGAGACAAGTGTTTCTTCAAAAGTGTACTCTTTAATATTCTTAAACCCTATGTGTGAGAGCATCTTTCGCACTTCGGGAACAGTATAAAATTTAAATCCCTCTTGTGCAAAAGGAGCTTTCTCACCTACTGACTTGTCAATAAAAGTAATCACTACCTTTCCCATAGGTTTGAGCGACTGATAAATATTGTAATAATAACGAGCAGGATTTTTGAGAAAGTAAAGTGTATTGACTGAAAAACAAACGTCAAAAAGCACATTGAACTCAAGTTTTTCATCGGGTTGTACTTGCAGAAAAGAAACAGATTGTTGCGCTACCAGTTCGGGATTGCTTACAGTAGCCTCAGTAATCATTTCCACAGAAGTTTCTACTCCTGTATAGTGAATGGTTGGCTCTTTTTTAAATAAATAAGGCAAATGGCTACCATTGCCGAAACCAATTTCTAAAACATTGCTATTAGGCAAAAGTGATAAACAATCAATCGTATTAAAAATCATAGTGCGATTGGAAAAGAAAGCAAATTCACCTACTTGTTTTGCATATATTCCGCTGGGGCAACGCAATAACTGCCCTAAAAGTTGCATATCGGTTACTGGAGGATTCATTATTTTTATATAGTATTTCAAATAGTTAGAGGGCAAAGGTACATTTTTTTCGCATAATAGCTTGCACAGTTATATAAAAGGAAGTACTTTTACCGCTTCAAAAATAATCATCTTTTGGTTATTAATGTATCATTTTAATTATATTATCTATAAGATTATGAAGATATTAGTATGTATCAGTAGCGTCCCCGACACTACTTCAAAAATAAATTTTACTGATGAAAACAAGAAGTTTGACCCTACGGGAGTGCAGTTTATCATCAATCCTAACGATGAATTCTGCCTCACTAAGGCAATCTTACTTAAAGAAAAATTAGGCGCTACTATCACCCTTGTGAATGTAGGCACCCAAGAAACAGAACCCGTATTGCGCAAGGCTTCCGCCATTGGTGCTGACGATATTATCCGTATTGATGCCACTCCCACTGATGCTTTTTTTGTGGCTACTCAGTTGGCTAAAGTTGTTAAAGAGGGAAATTACGACCTTATTATTACGGGAAAGGAGTCTATTGATTATAACGGCGGAATGGTGGGAGGATTTTTGGCAGGATTGCTAAATCTACCCTTTATCAACAAATGCATAGGCTTAGAAATCAATGGGAAAGAGGTAACAGCTGAGCGGGAAATAGACGGCGGTAAGGAAAAACTCTCCGCAACTCTTCCATTAGTAATCGCGGGACAAAAAGGACTTACCCAAGAGAAAGACCTACGTATACCAAATATGCGCAACTTAATGGCAGCTCGTACTAAAGTAATTACCGTGTTGCCTGCTGAAAATACAGATAAGAGAGTAACAACCATAGGTTTTGAGAAACTTCCTACCAAAAAACCTGTAAAAATGGTATCGGCTGATGATTTAGATACTCTTATTGATTTATTACACAACGAAGCTAAAGTAATTTAATAAAAAATGTCCATACTTATATATATAGATTCCGAAAACGGAAAGGTAAAGAAAAGTAGTTATGAAGTGGCTACTTACGCCAAAACTCTTGCTCAAGAACAAAATAGCAAAATAGTAGCACTGACTATTAATACTGCAAATCCCGAAGTGTTAGGTACTTATGGTATTGATAAAGTATTGAACGTAACCGATGAAAAGCTACAACACTTTTCGGCGAAGGCTGTAGCACAAATATTACAACAAGTGGCAGAAAAAGAAGGAAGCACCACCGTGCTTTTCAGCGCCTCGTCGCAAGCCAAGAATATTGCCCCTTTGTTAGCCATTTCTATGCAAGCTGGTTATGTACCTAACGCCATTTCACTCCCTGAAAACGATTTTACTATTAAGAGTAATGCCTTTTCTAACAAAGCCGTAAGTTTAAACAAAATCACAACACCTATAAAAATAATAGGATTAGCTCCTAATGCCTTCGGAGTAAAAGAAAATCCTACTCCGGCAATTGTAGAACCCTTCTCCCCTACCCTTTCAGATAGTGATTTCGATATAAAGACAATTGCTACCGAGAAGACTACAGGCAAAGTATCATTAGAAGACGCCTCTATTGTGGTATCAGGAGGGCGCGGACTGAAAGCTGCCGAGAATTGGTACGTAGTAGAAGGTCTTGCCGAAGTATTAGGCGCAGCTACTGCTTGTTCTAAGCCTGTAGCCGATATGGGCTGGCGTCCACACGCCGAGCACGTGGGACAAACAGGAAAACCCGTTGCACCTAATTTGTATATTGCCATTGGCATTTCAGGGGCTATACAACACTTGGCGGGAGTTAATGCCTCAAAAGTGAAGCTGGTTATCAACACCGATGCCGAGGCTCCTTTCTTTAAAGCTGCCGATTACGGCGTGGTAGGCGATGCTTTTGAAATTGTTCCCAAGCTTATAGAAAAACTAAAAGCTAAACTTTAATATTTGTAATAGCTTTTCACGGCTGGGAAATACCCAAGAAACTGTGAAGATTAACAACAAATACACAAAATGCTATGCAGATAGCAAGAGAGACTTTTCAATAAACTAAACTGATGAGTTAATGAGTTAATTTGTTACTATAGTAATTGACTTTTTAGCTTATCACCTAATCAAAAAATTGAACAATGCCTTTATTTAAAAAAGACCCTTTCGGACATACACTTTTCGTAAAACGATGGCTCATCCGCGTTTTTGGTATCCTTACTCACAGCAGGTATGATGGTTTTAACCAACTGAAGATTGAGGGTTCGGACGTTATTCGTGAATTGCCACCACAGAATGTACTGTTCATTTCAAATCACCAGACTTATTTTGCCGACGTAACGGCTATGTTTCACGTGTTCAACGCAAGTCTTAAAGGACGTAAGAACTCCTTGGATAATCTGGGCTATCTGTGGAACCCGAAACTCAACATTTATTACGTGGCGGCTTCCGAGACTATGAAATCAGGGATTCTGCCCAAAATATTAGGTTACGCAGGAGCTATACCGGTGAACAGAACCTGGCGCGAAAAAGGTAAAGAAATACATCGCGAAGTCCGCCGAGTTGATGTGGAAAACATAGGTATCGCCCTTGCCGATGGTTGGGTGATTACCTTCCCGCAGGGCACTACCTCGCCGTGGAAGCCTATCCGCAAGGGTACTGCGCACCTCATCAAGCAATACAAACCTGTGGTAGTGCCCATCGTAATCGATGGATTCCGTCGCTCGTTTGATAAAAAGGGAATAAATATCAAAAAGAAAGGAGTGCAACAATCGATGATTATCAAATCGCCTTTGCAAATAGATTACGAAAATGATACGGTTGAAGAAATTGTAGCTAAAATAGAAATGGCTATCGAACAACACGAATCATTCCTTAAAGTTAAGAAATTAGACGGTGAAGAAGCTCCTAAAACAGTAACAACGCCACAACCCTAATTACTGATGATGATAGGGCTCATTACGGAGAATCGTAAAAGCACGGTAGAGTTGTTCTACAAAAAATAGGCGTATCATTTGGTGTGAAAAGGTGAGTTTGGAAAGTGACAACTTGCCATTAGCACGGTCGTATACTTCTTTTGAAAAACCATAAGGTCCCCCAATCACAAAGGTGAGTTGCTTGATGCCGGCATTCATTTTCTTTTGCAATTCATCGGCAAAAGCTACTGAGGTAAACTCTTTGCCACGTTCGTCTAAGAGTATCAGATGATGAGACGAGGCTACATTGCCGAGGATAAGCTCCCCTTCTTTTGCTTTTTGTTGCTCTTCCGATAGTGATTTGCTATTCTTAATATCGGGCAAGAGTTGCAATTCAAAATTGATGTAATACGAAAGTCGTTTTTCATACATATCAATAAGCTGTTGCAAAGCAGGATTATCGGTCTTGCCCACCGCGAAAAGTTTGATGTTCATTATTTTTCAGAATAAAAGCTAAAAGGTAAAAAATAAAAATAAGGTTATAAATCACAAACAAATACTTCGATGTTTTTCCTTAAAAGTGTTTGCCTTATAAGTTTCTCAATTCTATCCCAAGAGCCTCCTGCCAATCCGCAACCTATGCGAGGCATTTGCACTTTGGCATTTATTTCATAAGCAAAATCGGCTATTTGTTGCAAACCTTTTTTCACTGCCTCATAACGAATAGGCGGGTCACCGTTTTCATCTTTATATATGTTGTGTTGCCCAATGAGATTTGCAACCCATATCTTCTTTTCTACCGACACAAATTGTACCTCTCCTAAGGCAAAATCTTCACCTTTTTTATACCATTGTTTGTATTGCTCTTCGGGGTATTTCCAGCGTTTAGAAAGTGCCAACACAAAGCCTTTCCCCCAAGCGCCTATATCATTACAAATATGGACGATAACAATGTTTCCTTCGGCTTGTGGCACAGTTGCATCTGCTTTTAAATAGTGTATCATCGCTTAAATCTTTTGTTATTCTTTATCTATAAGTTTTGCCTTTGAAATAATTTCATCAAAACTATCTGCCACTTTATCGGTAGAGTCATCATCAAGCCAATATTCCCATACCGAAAAGTCAGTAAGGTCAAAATACAATCGGGCGTCATCGTGCGAGCTGCCAAAAGTAAAAGTACGTTCAGCATTAGGAGCCGAAAAATACTTGAGCAATTCCCATTGATAATAATCTCTGTTTATATAAGAAAACAAGTTAGCAAAGCTCCAAAGCTCTATCTCTCTACCTTTATATTCATATAAACAAAAAAACTCAAATTGCGTAAGAACTTCCTTATAAGAATCAGGAAGATTAAGATGTTGAATTCTTTTTAATTCAGAAGCTCTACTCATATATTATGGCTTTAACAATAATGCACAAAGATAATACTTTTTATTGTATTACAAAAATATTACTCCAAACCTTCACACGTAGTGAAAACGAAAAGCAAAACTGTTTTACCCTGTCACAGGTGGTGAAAACGAAAAGTAAAGTTACTTCAGCTCTTCACACGCTGTGAAAGCGAAAAGAAAAAGTGCTTTATATCGTCACCGTTGGTGAAATGCAAAAGTAAAACTACTTCAAGAAATCAGAAACGGTGACGAAGAAAAACAAAAATAATTTGAAATTTTTATTACATAAAATGAAATAGAATGAAATTTTTTATTACCTTTGCCAAAAATAATTAACTAATTCGTTAAACAATTTAACAAATAGAAAAAATGAAAACACCCAAATTAATAGTTATGCACACTGCAAACTTGCATAACGCCGAGTTCAGTCAGTTCCTTACTCGCTTTTTCGAAGACTTTGCGGGTTCAGGTATTTCATTAGAGACAGACGCTACTTTTAAAGAGTTGTATGAAAGTCTCAACAACAAAATATCGGTTTATAACAAGGCGCTTGAACAAGTGCGCGCCAAAGGAGAATCGAAGAAAATATCAGAACTCGATAAAGTGCGTGATGCCGACGTGCAAGCCCTGAAAGACAGTATCAAGCCTTATCGCAACGCCAAAACAGAGGCTAAACAAAAAGCCTATCACGCTATTAAATTGGTTTTGGACGGTTATAAAGATGTGATAAAGGATACTTACGAAGAGGAAACCAACCGCGTGAAAACGCTTATCAGCACCCTCAAATCGGCACAATATCAGGCGCAGGTAGAGACTCTGAAGATAGGCGAGTTTCTGGGTGAGCTGGAAACTTCCAACACGGCATTCAATGAGCTTTTCTCTCATCGTTCGCTTAAAGACCTTCAAAAAGAAGTGTATAACGTAAAAGGATTGCGAAAAGAGCTCACCGATATTTACCAAAAACTTTCGGCTTACATCAATGCCAATGCACAAGTAAAACCCGATGAGTTCTTTGTAAAAACCCTCGAGGTGCTCAACAACAGCCGTAAATACTACGCCGATGTATTGGCACGCCGTAAGGCAGGAGGAAAAGTTCTCTCCGAACCACCAAAAGAGGAAGGGAAGTAGATTAAAAGAACGATACAAGTTAATATAAAGTTACTTTCGAGTTACAAACTTTGCTTTTTTTTTAACATTGGCAAAGTTGTTAAACATTTCTTTTCTTTATCTTTTTCAAGATAAAGAAGCTTCGCAATATTAATTTTACTTATCAATAATTTATTCATAACTTTGTAAAAACAATTTGATATGTCAGTAATAACACTATTAGAAAAGGCACAACGCATCAACAATGCGATGCCCGCACGTATGGCTCAGCGTCCACAAGTGAGCGAAACCGTAATCCCCGAAAAGGAATTTATCACTGTAAAGCAAGCGAAGGAAAAATTTAAAATTCCTATCTATCTGAATGATGACGACAAACTATTGCTCCTCAAAGGCGATGTGCTGGTAAAAGGCAACATCACCCGCCAATGGACGGAAGATCTTATGGAAGGCTTACACTGGGAAGGCAATGCTTATGGTATCTTTATCGATGGAAATCTTACCGTTGCAGGTGATATTTTAGATGATAATTACTTGCATCTAAGAGTATCGGGCAACGTGATTTGCGATTATCTCTTCACCTATAACGGTGCTATCTTCATAATGAAAGACCTTTATACTACCTTTGGTCTGTATGGTGAGTATAATGATGGTATGCTTGATGTATTAGGCAATACCAATACGCCGTATTTCGTAGAAGTTGGACACTATATGCCTGATGAAAGTAAGGTTACTGAGTTTATATTCGTAGAAGCCGAAAACGAAACTGAACAAGAAGATTGCTATCTTCACGACCCTGAAACAGGCTATTTGGAAGAGAGCTGGAAACTCCTCAGACCAGAAGTATGGGAAGAAAATGAGCTTTTCTCTTATTTCTCTGTCAATCGTTTCTTTCAGTTGGTAAAAAACGGAGAAAATCCACTTATCAGCGTAGATACTTATAAAAAATAATTGTTATGAACCTCTCTAACCTTCCCTATCGAACTACTTCTTATGACGAAATTGCCTATGAGCTACCTGAGTCGTCTCTCTACAAAGAGCATTATGACACTCGTTGGCGAAATCGCGTAATCGTGATTGACGGCGACTGGATTTTGGACGAACCTTTGGATTTAGACGCTGTCGATGAGCTTTCTCCTTACTACAACCCCGATGACTACGATTCTCTGCCCCTTTTTATCCTCGTAAAAGGCAATATGCAGGCTACGAATATCTACAATGGTGAGATAGAAGGTTCTTGCGGATTAGTGGTTTTGGGCAATCTCACTGCCGAAAACATAGTGGTCGGCGGGCAAGAGATTTTCGTAGGCGGTGATTTGCGCGTTTCGGGATTCTATTGGGGCGATTACAATCACGGAAGCCTTACCGTGATGGGGCATATCAGCATTTACGTGTTCTTGGAAACTGATTACAATCACGATAACAAGCGTTTTGAAGAAAGACGCAATGCCGATATTACCGAATACCTCACCGATGATGATTACGAAGGGCTTTTGTTAGGGGAAAAGCTTGTTTTGTACTTAAAACCCGAATTTTCTTTTGTGTTAGACGATATTTTAAAGATAGATTATATCCCTTGGAGCTGGAAATGCTGGATAAACGATGATATATTCCCTACTTTAGCCAAAGGTGAAACTATATTCGTAAGCCCTGAAGAAACACAAAAACGTCGCGATGAAATTAGCAAAAAACAAGTACATCTGTTCCCTAATACCGATATTTCGATAGAGAATTTACTTCGTTTTACCTATCCGCCCCTCTTCTCACTTGTGTGTAAACCTGACAAAAACAATAACCCACGTTTTGAAATGTGGGACGATAATGAGGTGCTTTACCGCGTGCTTTACGACCCCGATTACGATGCTTATTCTGTTTTTATCCAAAACGATGAAGCGTATGGCGTGCTTGCCCAAGTGTATAAAGGCGAGTTATACACCTCAGTCAATACGTTTACAGGTGAGGATTTGATACCTATAACCCCAGCCTCACATCCCGAATATTATGCTTTCTTAGAAAAAGAGTTTGCTTACTTCTGCGGGCGTTATGAAGAGCTTATCAATAGTCGTATCTACTATCTTTCAAAAGTGAATGAGGCAAACTTTAAGTCGCTTTTAGCCAATGAAAGACTCCAAGATTTCTACACACAGAAAGGAAAGAATACCGATGGTTATGTAACGCTTCAAAAAGATGATTTTATACTAAAAATAAGTAACGATGAGGCAACCCCTGCGAGAATTAGCCTTGGTGAACACAGTGATTACAATGAGGACGGCTCTGTTAATTATCTGTACTTTCATTATGAATGGAATGCCGAAAGAAATTGTGTGCTACTCATCAACGAAGAGGAAGATGGTGAAGAATATGAAGCAAATTTTGGCAACACTCCACGATACTATCGCGCAATGATATATTTCAGGAAGTTGCAATTGCTATTCCCACCTGTGGAGAAGCAAAATAACAGGGTGATATCCTTTCCCGACGGGAGATTTTAATAGTATTAATACAAGGTAAGAGATACTAATAACATTTTAAATTGAGTTGTTATGAGAATATTTATTTTTTGGCTTGTATTGGGAGTATGCTCAATGCAAGCACAGCAATATCAATTGGATAGTGTAGTTCATATAGGTTATAAGGTAGATTCACTCAGCAGTGCCTATCAACTTACGGAATGGCAACGTTATAACGATAAAAAACACCTATTAGTAGTAGGTGATAAGCACATTACCCCCTCCCGTTATGCTACCAAAACTGTTATTAAGAATGACAAAGACGGGAATGAGATATATGATGCTTTTTTCCGCCAAGATTCTTTGAGTAAAAAGTGGAGAGCAATCCAGAAAGAAGAAACTAAGAGAAAGAAAAATAAACTCATCACTATTAGTTACATCAGTGAAAACGGAAAAAGGCTAACTCCTGACAGTAAACGCATTAGCAAAACAATAGGTCGTAGCACCGAAACTACGTATTACAAATATCTCAATAAGCGTTGGCTTAAAGATACTCGCAACACTTATACCCAAAATGAAAAAGGACGTACAGTGCTTTCTGTTGATGAAGTTTGGGATAGTGACGCTAAGCAGTGGCAAGGATATGGTAAAGTAGTGCGTACCTTTGCAAATGATACACTTCTTACAGAAGAAATTACTTATACTTTTGGAAATAATGAATGGTTTGAAAGCGAAAAAACAGAGCATATTCACCCCAATGAGAATGAAAGAACCTCTATACAATATGTTTATAGAGAAGAAGGCTGGCTACCAACATATAAAGTTACTTATACAGAAAATAAGACAAACAGAACCTTCACTAATATGGTACAAGTTTGGGATAAAGAACAAAGCAAATGGCAGAATGAAAGTAAACTCACCGATATATTAGGTGAAAATAACTATAGTACTTCTGTTACTTCAGAGAATTGGAACAAAAAGACCCAAACATACGAGCTATACTACACTAATAAGTACTTCTACAACGAAAACAATGAGCTTATTGAGTATCTATTTATCAACCCAAAGGAAGGAGAAAACAAAAGCATTTATGAGTATAACAGCGAAGGAAATCTGCTAAAAGAAACGAGATATAAGCGCAAGTCATCAGCAGAAGAATGGAAACCTACTGATCTTATTGAAAATACACTATCCCCTATTTTATTTGAGAATGTCTTAGATAAAGGACGTTTAAACAATTCGGCAGGAAGGATAGGCAAAAGAGCCCTCAGCGAACAAAAAGTCTACCGCTATATAGATGGTAAACATTTACTTTTCACCCACACAAAGTTTTATTACTCTAAAAGGTAATTTATAACAAAAAGATACCCTATACTTTACTAAATGCAAAGTATAGGGTAATAAAAACATAACCAAATGAGGGGCGTTAATCAGCCCTTTTCTATTAACCAAATTAGAAAAAGAATCTTTCTTTTTCTCCTTTTTCGTTCAAGATTTCTAACGAGTTGCGATTGCGTGAAGAAAGGGTAGACATTATATTTTTCAATTCGTCTACATCTTTGATGGTCTTTCCATTCACTGAAAGCAATACTTTTCCTACTATATTAATATTGTTATACTCATAAAACTGACCCGCAGCGGTTACCTTCACTCCATTTTTAGTTTTAAATCGTTTGTGGTCAGCATCCGAAAGGTTTTTCACTTCCAAACCTAAGGATTGTATTACATAAGTAGTGTTTTTCTTGAGTGTAATATTGGCAGTGCGTTCTTTACCTTCGCGTACATAAGTTACTTTTAACATATCACCCGGACGTTTAGAGGCAATATGACCACTGAGGTCGGAGTATTTATGTATCTTCACATTGTCAATCTGTTTGATGATGTCACCTTTTTTAAGTCCGGCACTACCAGCTCCTGACTCATCGTCTACTGAATCTATATAGAAGCCTTCTGTTTCTTTTACGTTGAGTTTCTTAGCTACTTCAGAGTCTAACCCTTGTCCGCGTACGCCCATCACGCCACGTTGCACATTCCCGTATTCTATCAAGTCTTCTACCACTTTCTTAGCGATGTTGCTGGGCACGGCAAATGAGTAGCCCATATACACACCCGTAGTAGATGAAATGGCTGTATTGATACCAATAAGGTCACCGTTAAGGTTTACCAAAGCTCCCCCACTGTTCCCCATATTCACCACAGCATCTGTTTGAATGAATGATTCTATTTTATCACTACCGCGTTCGCTGATGTTACGCGCTTTCGCACTGATGATTCCCGCAGTAACAGTAGAATTTAAGTTAAAAGGATTCCCCACAGCGAGCACCCATTCGCCTACCTGTGTGTTATCGGAGTCCGCAAAGGTGAGAAAAGGTAGCTTTTCGTCGGCTTCTATTTTCAATAGGGCAATATCCGAAGAAGCATCGGTACCTATGAGTTTAGCCTTGTAAGTTTTGTTGTTATTGAGGGTAACCTCCAAAGAAGTAGCGTTGGCAATTACGTGGTTATTGGTTACTACATAACCATCAGGGGTGATAATCACTCCAGAACCTGTACCCACTTGGGTTTGTTCGCCACCCCCATTACCGTAAAAAAGGTCGAAGATAGAAGTAATCCCTCCTTGTGATTTTACAGTGTTCTTCACGTGTACTACGCTATTCACCGTTTTGTTAGCCGCTTCTACAAAGTTGGTTTCACCTGCTACCGTTCTTTCAGGGGTAGTGTGATTGGTTTGCACCAAAGCGGGACGTGAAAGCAAATCAAGCGCCTCTTGTTTGGCATCGTGTTTATCTATAAAGAGTTTATACCCTCCTAAGGTCATAGCTCCGCCGAGGAAGGCAGTAGCTATCATTGTTGCGTAATTCTTCATCATATTCTTTGTTTTACTAATTTGTTTTATATCGTAAAACGATTAGGCAACAACTGTGCCATTTTAATGACTAACGGTAAAAGCTTCTTTAATTTTCTCTACTTCAGCACCTATATCGCCTGCTCCTACGGCAAGTAATAACTTCGGCTGTTTTTTAAGCAATAAAGGTATCAATTCTGCTTTGCTCACCAATATTTTTTGTTTGGCCGTCACTTTGTCTAACAATACTTGTGAGGTAATACCTTCAATAGGCAGCTCGCGAGCTGGGTATATATCCAATAGAACCACATCGTCAAACTGCGATAGGCTCTTTGCAAAATCGTCTAAAAAGTCACGTGTACGGGTGAACAAATGGGGTTGGAAGACAATAGTTTTAGGAGTGTGGGGGTACATCTCATCTACCGCTTGGAACAACGCATTGATTTCCGAAGGGTGATGTGCATAATCGTCTATAAAAGCAAAGTTGTCTTCCTTGATAATATATGAGAAACGCCTTTTCACACCTTTAAATGTAGCCAAATGAGGGAGTAACTTTTCAGGGGCAAATCCTGCTTTTACCGCCATCGATACGGCTGCTAAGGCATTGAGTAGATTGTGTCTTCCTGGCTTCAATAAAGTATAGTCTTTATAGACGCCTCCTTTATAATGAAAATCAAAATGGTAAATACCGTTCTTTACGGTTATATTTTGGAAAGTATAATCGGCATTATCTTCTAATCCGTAGGTCTCACCTTCTATATCTAAACCATTGCGTACTATAAGACTTCCTCCTGGTTTTATCTTACCTGCAAACTCTCTAAAACCTTCTATCAAGTGTTGTTTATCGCCATAAATGTCGAGATGGTCGGCATCCATAGAGGTGATACAAGCTATATTGGGCGAGAGTCGCAAGAAAGAACGGTCGAACTCATCAGCTTCAGCCACGGTATACTCACTGCCTTTGAGCACCAAGTTGCTGTTAAAGTTTTCAGCGATTCCTCCTAAAAACGCACTTACTGAGGCGCCTGCTTCCACTAATAAATGGGCGAGAATACTTGAAGTAGTGGTCTTACCGTGCGTTCCTGCCACTGTAAGACAGAAAGTATTTTTGGTGATGAACCCTAATACTTCTGAGCGTTTTACTACTTCGTAGCCATTTTGCTGAAAATAGTTTAATTCCTTGTGGTCTTTCGGCACGGCAGGTGTATAGACTACCAGCGTAGTGTGCTTGTCTTTAAAAGAGGCTGGAATAGCATTTACATCATCGGTAAAATGTACTTTTATACCTTCTTTTTCGAGCATTTCAGTAATTTCAGTGGGGGTACGGTCGTAACCACACACTTGCTTGCCATTGGCATTAAAGTAACGAGCAAGGGCTGACATTCCTATGCCACCTATGCCTATAAAATAAACGTTCTGTATAGGTTGTAAATCCATTTGTATAAAATGTGAAGTAAGAGGTAAGAGTTTTTAATTTCTCACTCAATTACCTTATAATTTGTTAGTTTCTAATAGCTTTCTTGAAGCATCGTATTTGCGTACTTCTTTCTTCTTAGCGTCAGTTACGGTATAGTTATCTAACTTTCCATTCTTGTAGAAGGAAACAGTAGTCTCTTTCGTACTGCGGTCTTCACAAGTTTTTTGACTAATTACCCCTTTGTCATAAGTTTCACGGCAATTGCCATTCTCAGTAACATACCATTTCTCAGTAATTTTCCCTGTAGGGTCGTATTTAGTAGTGATTTTGCTATCCACTTGGTCTAATTTCAGTTTCCCATTTTGGTAAAATTCTTTTGTAGTATTCTTGATGGTATTCACTTCTTTGCTGGGGTTGCCATTCTTGTGGTAATTAGTAACTATTTGGTCAGCTCCTTCTTTCAAGTTGGTGTGTATTTCTATCTTTTGAGCAAGCTTACCAGCGTGGTCAAACACGTGTCCCTCAATAATGTTTCCTTTGAAGATGTTTTTCTTGCGCAACCTGCCTTCAGTATTGAATATGTGTATTTCCGAAAGCTTCCCATTAGCGAAGATATAAGTAGATTTTAGGTTTCTCTTCTTATTCTCAAACTGTCCTTCGCCTACAAACTGCCCGTTGTTGTCTATCTCAAATTCAAAGCGTTGTTCATCGTTGTCAATAACGTAATTCCCTTTCGGAAGAAGAACCCTACGAGTCATATACGCTTGGCGAATCATATCGCTATTGATATCTGCCGAATTGCCCGATTTAAGGTTTCTCTGTAACTGCAAGTACACGTTGTAGTTTACGTACTCCTTCACTTCCACAATCCCTCTCTTAAATTCATCGCTTTTAGTGTCTATAAAAAACTGTTTCCCCAATTGATTTTGCGCAAAAGTAATTGCAGTAAAACCCAACGCTATAAATGTTAAAAGTCTCTTCATCAGTTCTAATTTCTATTTTCTAAGATAATATTTACTATTTCTTTGGTAGCATTAGGCAAAGCCAACGTCTTAATGTGTTGCGACAGACTCTGCTGCTTTGCCTCGTCGTTTATGAGTTCAGCAAAAGTAGTAGCAAAAGTAGTGCCTAAATCAGTTTCGCGTATCAAAATAGCAGCTTGTTTCTGTGCAATAGCTTGTGCGTTTTTGGTTTGGTGGTCTTCTGCCACATTAGGCGAAGGAATAAATATCACAGGTTTGCCCACCACACACAATTCGCTTACTGAGCTGGCTCCTGCACGTGAAATAATCACATCAGCAACAGCATACGCAAGCTCCATTTTGTCAATAAAAGCCAAAACTTTCACTCGCTCACTCTCATATTTCTTATACTCTTCATAATACAGTTTACCACACTGCCATAACACTTGTACCCCCAATTTTTCAAATAAAGGCAACTGCTCTTCTATCAGCTGATTGATACGCCGGGCGCCCAAACTCCCTCCTAATACCAATAGCGTTTTTCGCTCAGGGTTCAGCTGAAAATATGTCAATCCTTCGGTGCGGTGTTTCGCTATATCCAAGAGCCCATCGCGAATGGGATTGCCTGTTTTTACAATTTTCTCTTTGGGGAAGAACTGTTCCATTGCATCGTAAGCCACACATATTTTCTTTGCCTTTTTAGAAAGCATTTTGTTGGTAATCCCTGCATATGAGTTCTGCTCTTGAATAAAAGTAGGGATACCCATTCCGCCTGCTACCTTCACCACAGCACCACTGGCAAAACCTCCAGTACCTATTACCGCATCAGGTTTAAAACGCTTGATAATTTGGCGCGATTTCAGCAAACTACTGATAAATTTAAAGGGGAATAGCAGATTCTGCAAAGTAATTTTGCGCTGAATGCCCGAAATCCAGAGCCCTTCAATAGGATAACCTGCTTGGGGCACCTTTTGCATCTCCATGCGATCTTTGGCGCCCACAAACAGAATGTCGGCATCGGGAATACGTCTTTTCAATTCATCGGCAATGGCAATAGCAGGAAAAATATGCCCGCCTGTACCTCCTCCTGATATGATAAACTTTTTCATTTTCTGTTCTAATTTGGTGCAAAGGTAAGCAAATCTTCACAAATAACAATATTATTTGAGCGTTTGATTAATAGCGCCATTGATAGCCTTAAAAACTTCACTGTTTTGATGAGGTACACAGTCCTGCACCCAATACCACCAAAAATAACCGCCTGCGTAGTTCTTTACATATTTAGGCATCGAATAATAGTATTTGGCTCTTTCCACTTTACTCTGCACAGAGTATTTTTTGTAATCATTATTGCCACATTCCCCTATGCCTAATTTTACATTCGGAAAAATAGACTCCAAATTGTTAAATACTTCTTGCCAATTAGGCTGATAATTGTCGTTATCATCTTCGTAATAGCTCACCAATACGTAATCCAATTGCTTTTTCATATCTTCGGGGATATATTTTTTAAGCCAATTTTCCATTGTTACCTTTTGGTCTCCTGGTTTAAAATAGTAGCTCACAAGCACTGTTTTCGCATTTTTACTGCGGATAAACTGATAAGCACCATAGGCTTTATCGGCAATAAACTGAGGGTCGTTACCCAACCAACCTTCCCCGTTGATTTCATTGCCTACTTCCCAAAAATCAATATATGCCGATAGCTCTTTATACACGTCCTGAAATCTCTTTACATAACTATCCACACTCTTATAGCTCTTCATATCTTCTGAATCGGCAGGTGTTGCCATCACATAAGCCACTTGATGAACAGCCGAAAAAAGCGATTTATAATCTCTTATCGCTGTACCTTTAGACATCACAATGCGCACCGTAGGCTTTACAGGCATTGCCTTGATAGCCTCTACAATATGCTGAACAGTAACCCCCGATTCCTCCCAACTGTCGTCTATAGTAATGCCATACAAATAATCGTTGGCAGGCTTGTCAGGTTTTGGCTTATCAGGGATAGGGTTATCCGGAGTCGGATTGTCGGGAGTAGGTTTATTAGGGTCTGGTTGGGGTACATCGTTATTGTTTTTCTGGCAAGCTATAAAAACGATTGCCATACACGCTAAATACAATATTCTTCTCATTTGTAAGTAATTTTATTTTGAAAGTACAAAGGTAGTATTTTTATTTTAAACAGCCACAAAAAGATTATCTGAAAATTCAAAAATCCACTCTTTTGCCTTTTGCCCTTTGTTATTACCCATTCTTTCTTTGCTTTAAATTCAATTTTTGTTATGAACTTTGCCAAAGTTTAAAACTTTGGCAAAGTTGAATCCCTCCAATAACCTTCTTTTTATCTCTGTTTTAACTTTAACTTACCTTCGTTCTTTGTTCGTCCTTTGTTCGTCTTTTGTATATCTATCCGTGCGGCTCGCACCGTCTTTCCTTCGCCTTTCTGTCGCTACAGTTCCCCCTTTGGAGGAAGTCTGCGAGAGCAGAGTATGTGAATAGGGGGAGGTTAGCTTCGTTCATTGTTCGTTCATCCTTCGTTCATCCTTCGTCTTTTGTCTATCTGCCCGTGCGGCTCGCACCGTCTTTCCTTCGTCTTATCTTTATTTAAAGTTTATTATTTGCCTGTGTGGCTCACACCTGCACGTGCAGCTCGCATCCTTTATCGTATAAACTTTGTACAAGCTTTTTTTTAAGTTTCCTCTAATTTTACCATCAATCATTAACCACTAATCATTTATCTTTTATCTTCAACAACTGGTATTATTGGCATTATGGTATTAATTTAGTATTAAAAAAATACCTCCAAAAAGCTATTCACTTTCTGAAGGTATTTTAATTTCCATCGTATTTTTTACTAATAAAATTGTTTATTTAATAGGCGTTTTAGGTAAAGTAACCTCTCCTGGGTCTTTCCAAAGCCCATCTTTGATAGCTCTCTTTTTAGCCGCTTCAGCACGTTTCTCGCTGTCAGGGTGCGAACTCATCATCTTTTGGAATTTACTTTGGGTTGCTCCACCTGAAAGCAAAGCCAATTTCTTAAATGCTGTATAAACAGCCACCACATTATAGCCGTGTTTCTTCATAAAATTGTAAGAATATTCATCGGCTTGTGATTCTTGTTTTTTGCTGTGTTTAGCATCAAGCATAGCATTAGCCATTTCACCCAATTCAGTGTCGCTTAGTTTTCTTACAACCCCCGAAGCCGAGCTTGCAGCATCTTGTGCAGCAGCACGCATATAAGCCGATTTGATAGCATCTTTAGTGTCCTCATTCTTCACGTGACCTATTTCGTGACCGATAACCGCCAATAATTCATCATCAGTCATCAAATCCATCAACGATGAAAACACACGCACACTCCCATCAGCACAAGCAAACGCATTGATATCCGTTACCACATACACTTTGTAATTGAGCTTCAAACCGTCCTCATTTTGGTGTTTCCCAAACACACGATTCAAGCGTTTAGTATAAGGACTGTTTTTACCAGCTACCGGATTATGGGCGTCCATCCAGTCTACTGACTCTTTTGAAAGCCTTTTAGCATCTTCATTACTAAATGATAAAGCTTGTGCTCCTTTTGTAACAGCACTTGTAGCTTTCCCTAAATTGATTTTTTGAGCTTGTACCACAGAAAAAAAGCCTATGGACATTGCAATTAAGATAATTTTTTTCATTTGAAATTCTTTTTAAAAATAACGGCGCAAATTTATGCTTTTCTGTGGTAGTTACAAAATATTTTTCATTTTTCTTTCATATTAATATTTTTTTTCGTACCTTTGCCCCCAGTGTAAGAAACTGCCATTTTTTCCGATAGAAAGAAACGGAATAGTTTTTGTTACTACTGAACTATTTAATACAAACAAGAGGAGATTTTTATGAACGATAACTTTTCACCAAGAGTTAAAAGAATATTTACATATAGCAAAGAAGAAGCCATTCGTTTAGGTCAATCTACGGTAGGCACTGAACACTTTGTTTTAGCCATATTGCAAGAAGGTGAAGGTAGTGCAATAGACTTAATGCACAGTTTAAATATCGATATGGAAAGACTGCGGCAAAACATTCACACCCTCACTTCAGCAAGAGGTCTCAATCCACCTAACTTCAATGCAGTTCATTTTACCGTACAAGCCGAAAGAGCAATGCAGGCTACTTACTTAGAGGCAAAACGCTCTCAAAACGATGTGATCAACACAGCTCATCTATTACTAAGCATTTTGCGCAACGAAAACGACCCTACTACTAAAGTTTTTAATAAGCTGGGCGTAAATTATGACGTAGCAAGAGATAAATTCCAGCCCATACGCGACGATAATTACCAAATCACATCACCCACTGATGAAGTTGATGAATACGACCGAGACTACAGTTTGCCTCACGAAAACAAAGCTGGCTATAGAACTCAGCAACCCAATCAAGGCGGGCAATATGGGCAACGAAAACTCACTGTCTTAGATAATTTTGGTAGAGATCTAACCGCTTTAGCCGAACAAGGTAGTTTAGACCCTGTAGTAGGTCGTGAAAAAGAAATAGAACGCGTATCCCAGATACTCAGCCGCCGTAAGAAGAACAACCCAATACTCATCGGCGAACCTGGTGTTGGTAAAAGTGCCATCGCCGAAGGATTAGCTTTGCGTATTATACAGAAAAAAGTGGCACGAGTATTGTATAACAAGCGCGTGGTAACCCTTGATTTAGCTTCGTTAGTAGCAGGAACTAAATATCGCGGACAGTTCGAAGAACGCCTTAAATCTATAATGAGTGAACTCGAAAAAAATAGAGATATCATTCTCTTCATCGATGAAATTCATACCTTAGTGGGAGCTGGTGGTGCTTCAGGAAGTTTAGACGCTTCCAATATGTTCAAACCTGCCCTAGCACGTGGCGAAATACAATGTATTGGAGCTACTACCTTAGATGAATATCGCCAATCTATTGAAAAAGATGGCGCTTTAGAGCGTCGCTTCCAAAAAGTAATTGTTGAACCTACAAGTGTAGATGAAACCATACAAATCCTTCGCAATGTAAAAGGAAAATACGAAGAACACCACAACGTTACCTACACCGATGAGGCTATTGAGGCTTGTGTAAAACTCACTAATCGCTATATTACTGACCGCTATTTGCCTGATAAAGCTCTTGATGCCTTAGACGAAGCTGGCGCGAGAATACATATTATGCAAATAAAAGTTCCTCAATATATTGTGGAATTAGAAGATCGTTTAGAACAGGCTACTCAAGCCAAAAACAGAGCCGTTTCACGTCAGCAGTTTGAAGAAGCTGCCCGTTTACGCGATAATGAAAAAAATATCGAAAATTCATTAATTGAGATGAATAAGAAATGGGAGGAAGATTCTAAACTACATCGCGATGTAGTAACTGCCGACCATATTGCCGATGTAGTCTCAATGATGAGCAGTGTTCCTGTAAACAGAATTGCAAAAACCGAAATGAGCAAACTCTCAGGGTTATCTGAGATAATGAAATCTAAAATCATTGGTCAAGATGAGGCTGTAGAGAAAGTCGTGAAGTCTATCAAACGTAACCGTACAGGCTTAAAAGACCCTAATAAACCTATAGGTTCTTTCATCTTTTTAGGGCAAACAGGTGTTGGAAAAACACAACTCGCTAAAGTTCTTGCCAAAGAACTTTTCGATTCAGAAGAGGCAATGGTGCGTATTGATATGAGCGAGTATATGGAAAAATTCTCAGTTTCTCGCCTCATTGGAGCACCTCCTGGATATGTAGGCTATGAAGAAGGTGGTCAACTCACCGAGAAAATACGTCGCAAACCCTATTCTGTAGTGCTCTTAGATGAGATAGAGAAAGCTCACCCTGATGTTTTCAATATGCTTTTACAAGTGCTTGATGATGGTTTCTTAACTGATAGTTTAGGAAGAAAGATTGATTTCAGAAATACTATCATCATTATGACCTCTAACATAGGAGCTCGTCAAGTAAAAGATTTTGGGCAAGGCGTTGGTTTTGGTACCTCAGCAAAAATTGCACAATCAGAAGCCAATGAGAAGTCTATTGTAGAAAATGCTTTGAAAAAAGTATTTGCTCCTGAGTTCTTAAACCGTATTGATGATGTGATTACTTTCAATCCGCTTAGCAAAGAAGATATCTTTAAAATCATTGATATTGAACTTTCTAAATTATACTCACGCATTAATGATTTAGGCTATGGAGTCCAACTTAGCCATAAAGCAAAAGAATTTATTGCAGATAAAGGCTATGATAAACAATACGGTGCTCGCCCTTTGAAACGCGCTATTCAGAAATATGTAGAAGATATATTAGCTGAAGAAATAGTATCTAACCAAGTGCACGAAGGCGATAGCATTCAATTTGATTTAGATGAGAAAGGTGAAAACCTTGTAATAACGCAAAAAGAATTTATTTAATAATATCAACCTTCTGAGCATTGAGGTTGTCCTCAATGTTCAGAATTTAATCTCTCAGTTTACTATGTACATTTTAAGAATTTTAGGCTTATTTATACTACTACTCAGTTTATCCTCTTTTTCAGAGGCGGTAAAGACCGAAAAGAGTGTAGTTGTAAATACAGCTACCTCAAAAGCTGTAGAAAATAAGAGTAAGCCTAAGAAAAAGACTTATTCTCCTCCTAAGAAAGGAAAAAAAGCTACCAAAAGAGTGGCTACAACAGCTAAAAAAGGTCATAAGTTGCCTCCTAAGCGTGCTATTGCTCATCATTCTGCTAAAAAAACCGTTAAAAAGGCTACTACTAAAACAGCTGTAGCTACCACTACCGCTAAAAAGAAAACTCCTGCAAAAGCACAACACACAGCAGTTGCAAAAACTAAAAAGTATGCTCCTAAAAAACATACAACCAATAAATCTCCACAACAATATGCTGAAAATACCCTTGCAGAGGCTGAATTGGAAGATGATTTAGAAGACGATGAACTATTTGAAGAACCTGAGAGTTTTGAAACTACCGATATAGCGCTTCCTGCGCTGTCCAAAAGTAAAGTAGATACCAAACAACAGAAAGTGTTATTAGATACTGCTTTCTCTTATTTAGGAACACCTTACAGACACGGGGGGGTTACTCGTAATGGTATGGATTGTTCAGGTTTTGTAAGTACTACTTTTAAATCTATTTCAGTGCCATTATCTCGCTCCTCACAAGAAATGGCAACACAAGGAAGAAAGATTGACTTAGAAGAAGTGAGAGTAGGTGATTTGCTTTTCTTCAGAACAACAAAGAAAAACAGAATATCACACGTTGGTATGGTAGTAGATATAGATGGAGATATTAAGTTTATACACTCATCTTCTAAAAGAGGAGTTGTAATCTCTTCATTAAGCGATGAATATTACAAGAAAGCATTTCGTATGGCAAAACGTGTGATGTGAGATTCGTAAATATACCCATATTAACAATCTTATTAGGACTCATAGGAGGGATTACTATTACTGATGTAATAGCTCCCTCTTTTTTGTTTGCTATAAGCATCTGTATTTGTTTATTACTTACCTTAACAACACATTATTTTCTATCTACTAAACGATATATTTTTCGCCACGGAATTGTACTACATACTTTTATCACTGCGGTATCAGTAGGGATAGTCATTACTATTCTTCATACACCCACATATAACCCTCAACACTATGTACAAAAGTTAAAAGCTAATGAATACTACACCTTAGAAGCTGAGCTCATAGAACAAACCTCCCACACCGATTACGGAACTACTTTTAAAGCAAAGCTATTAACCGCTAATCGCACTGAGGTAAAAGGGGAAATTTTGTGTTTCTTCCCTGCTAAAACAATAGCTACTGATGATGTAAAAAGATTAGTCCCCACCGATAGATTGATATTTGCAGCTAAATACACCCTCATATCCCCTCCTAAAAATCCGTATCAATTCGATTACAAGCGCTATATGGAGCGAAAAGGGGTATATGGGAGAGCTGAAGTCATTGGTTTTTCTGTCATCAAGGCTAATAATGTAGGCTTTAAAGGAAGTATTGAGAAAGTGCGTACGCATTTGGCTACTGTAATAGAGACGCATTTTAACAGCGAATCATCGGCTTTATTGAAGACATTACTCTTAGGCAAACGTGTTGATTTAGATGAAGAAGTATATCAGCAGTATGTAGATGCTGGTGCGGTACATATCTTAGCAATTTCTGGGTTACACGTGGGGATTATTACAGCTATTCTTCTTTTGTTGCTCCAAAGGATGCCTAATTTGGGCTTTTATCGTCCGTTGCGATTCTTTATCCTGCTCATTGGCTTATGGACATTTGCTTTAGTAGCGGGTGTCTCTCCTTCTGTACTCAGAGCGACAGTAATGTTCAGTTTTGTGGGAATAGCTACCCTCATCCGCCGAAAACAAGGCCGTTTTGACGCACTGATACTCTCTATGTTCTTTTTACTGCTCATCAATCCTTACTATTTGTACGATGTGGGCTTTCAGCTGAGTTATGCTGCTGTATTTTCTATAATGAAGTTCTACCCCGTAATGCTCAAATGGTGGCAACCTGAAAACAAGTATATACGTTGGGTATGGTCGCTGTTTTTGGTAGGGGTATCTGCTCAAATAGTGGTCTTGCCTATTAGCTTGTACTACTTTCACCAATTTCCTGTATTGTTCTTTGTCTCTAATTTAGTAGTAGTACCTTTGTTGCAACCCATACTCATTGGGGGGATTGTTGCTTTATCCTTGGGTAGTTTTGGTTTTTTGCCTTACCCTATCGTCTTTCTTTTAGAAAAATTAATTGCTTTGATGAACTTTTTAGTAGCCTTTATAGCGCATCAAGAGGTATTTATCATCCGTAATATTCCTTTCACCACTCCTCTACTTCTCTCTTCACTATTAACTGTACTTATACTTGTGGTTTTTGTGCATTACAGAAAGTACAAAGTAGTGGTAGCTCTTCTCATTTCAGTACTTCTCTTCCAAGTATTGCTTTTCTATTACAAGTATCAATTAGAAACTACTGAAGAAATGCTCGTTTTCAGCAAGTACAAGGAGAAAATAATTACTATTAGGCAAGGAAACAAGCTCTGTATTTATCAAATGGATACTACTTCTGTAAATCCAATGGTGAATAACTACATCAAGAACAAGGGTATTAGTAATATCTCCGTTAAAAAACTCCCTCATATATTGCACTTTAAACAAAAAAACTACTTGCTGATGGATAGTTTAGGCATTTACCCTAAATCCAAGCAAGTAGTTATTGATAGTGTCATCTTTGTTCAGCAAACACCTAAAATTAATTTGGATAGGATGAGACGTGATTTATCGCTTAGGTAGTAAAGAAAGAATAATGTACAAAAGTATAATTAGCGGTATAGCAATTATTTTTACTCCTACAAGCAGTACTATACAAAGTGCTAAAAATATGTACTTCAATGTATTATTCTTAAAAGAATAATCAGTAAATTTCAAGGCAAATAGAGCAATCTCTGCATTTAACAGATAGGCACTCAGTAAGGTGATTGCTAACAACACCCACGTATTGTGCAATAAGCTATCCAATAGTTCAGTAGATTGATATTGCAAAATAAGTGGCAATGAGAGAATAAACATCGTGTTTGCCGGCGTGGGCAAGCCTATAAATCCAGAGGTTTGACGGGTGTCTATATTGAAATTTGCCAAGCGATAGGCTGAAGCTAAAGTGATAAGAAAGCCTGCATAAGGCAAATAAGCTACCCAAGTTGTCGTATTTTCGTTTACATAAGTACTATTGCTGAGCAGTTGAAACATTACAATACCAGGCACTACCCCAGCGGTAACCATATCGGCTAAGGAATCTAACTGCAACCCCATATCAGATTTTACGTGTAGCAAGCGAGCAAAGAACCCATCAAAAAAATCGAGGAAGATACCCAAAGCTACAAACAAAGCTGCCCAATCAAGCGCCCCTCGTACAGCAAAGACAATTGCTACCGTCCCACAAAATAGGTTACCCAAAGTAATTAAATTAGGAATATAGCTCTTCATTTTATTTACAATCAGCATCTAAATAATCAGGAAGATATGATGTGTCTTTATTAGCATCACAATCAGGATAAGTTACTACACCATATTCATTACGCTCAATCTCATTTATAGAGGGTTTGCCGTCGTGATCGTGGTCGGCACGACGTGTAGCTATAAGCCTTACTGTAAATATTAAAGGTGAATAAGCAGGTATTTTAGCTTGGCTATTATTGAAATAGCCTAAACCTGAAGGAATAAAGAAAACTCCTATACCTCCATCAGTAGGTGCATTTAGAGTACCATCACTATTATTCGTAAGCCCTGTAGCTGATGCTTTTAATTGAGCAACACCCTCTCTAAAACCTCTAATAGTACCTGAAGGTCTATTAGTAACAATATTACCTATGAGATCCATCCAATTAGCTGTAGATTGCGTAGTTGTTTCATCAAATATACTTAAATCTAATAACTGCCCTTTATAATTCACATAAACTGAATCTGCAATAGTAGTGGTAGTTCCTGTCCCCTCTTGTAAAATAAGATAGTATAGTGTATGACGCACAAGAGTATTATTAGCATCAAAGACATCTAATTCCAATCGTTTTAACTTACTATCATTAAAAATAGATACTGCTGTGTTAGAGGTTGTTGCAAAGACAACCGTTTCAGAAACAGTAGTTGTTGCTGAAAAAGTATAAGTATGCGCTTTTAAAAATGTTTCAATAGCCTGATTATTTTCATTTCTGACTTCTGTAACATCTCGAGGAGGAGTTATATTAGAGCTTTCATTTTTCTTACACGAAACAGCGAATAATAAAGCTATTAAACTAACAGTAAATGTAAATTTATTCATAATATAAAATTTCTTTATTTTTTGAACAAGATAATATTTAATTTATTATTTTTGCAACTAATATCATTTCTAAAATGACAAAAAAATGCGAATTGACAAATATTTATGGTGCGTACGTTACTTTAAAACGCGCAACATTGCAACTGAAGCCTGCAAAAAAGGTCATATCAAAGTAAATGGCGAAACGGTAAAACCTTCTCGTGAGGTTTACAAGAACGACCTAATTATAGTGCGCAAGAACCAAATCAACTACGAGTTGGAGGTTTTAGATATTCCCGAAAACCGTGTAGGTGCTAAGTTAGTAAACCTTTATCGTCAAGACAACACCCCTCCTGAGGTTTTTGAACGTGCCGAAATACAACGGCTCACCCAAGATTATTACCGTGAAAAAGGTGAAGGTCGCCCTACTAAGAAAGACCGCCGTGCAATTGATAATCTATTGAATGATTTTCAAGAAGATGATGATGAATTGTAGGAGTGAATTACCATTCGCTCCTACAATTTCTTATAATAATGTAGGGTATTTTGCAGGATTAGCTTCGTGCATTATACTGTAAATCTTCTCGATAATGCTATCGGCATTGGGTTTAGAGAAATAATCACCATCGGTAGCATAGGCTGGGCGGTGTTCTCCTGCTGCCAAGGTTTGTGGCGCACTATCCAAATACTGATAAGCATTTTGTTCTTCCACTATCTTCTGCAAAATATATGCCGAAGTAGCTCCAGGCATATCTTCATCTACTACCAATAAGCGATTGGTTTTCTGTATGCTTTTCACTATATCGTGACGCACATCAAATGGTGCTAAGGATTGCGCATCGATGATTTCGATATCAATACCTAAGGATGCGAGTTCATCAGCTACTTCACTCACTATGCGCAAAGTAGAACCATAAGAAACTACGGTAATATCTTTCCCTTCACGAATAGTTTCTACTATCCCAATAGGCGTTTTGAACTCGGTAAGGTTCGTAGGCATTGCTTCCTTTAGCCGGTAACCATTAAGACATTCTACCACTACTGCAGGTTGATTGCCTTCTAAGAGTGTATTGTAAAAGCCTGCTGCTTTCACCATATTACGAGGAGTGAGCACACACACACCTCGAAGTGAGTGCAATAGAACTCCCATAGGAGAACCCGCGTGCCATATTCCTTCTAAGCGGTGGCCACGTGTACGAACAATCAGTGGCGCTGACTGGCGACCAAAAGTACGATAGTGCAAGGTAGCCAAATCATCACTAAGAGTTTGCAAACCATAGAGAATATAATCCAAATACTGAATTTCGGCAATAGGGCGCAAGCCTCGCATTGCCATTCCTATCCCTTGTCCAACAATAGTTGTTTCACGGATACCCGTATCAAAAACTTTAGTAACGCCGTGTTTCTTTTGTAAGCCTTCTAAGCCTTGATTTACATCGCCTATATTTCCTACGTCCTCTCCAAAAATCAATAGATTTGGATACTTAGTAAGCAACGCATCAAAGTTCTCGCGCAAGATTATTCGTGCATCAACAAGTTTAGCATCTGTTTCATATATAGGAGCTACTTCTGCTATTTTCATAACATTATACGCTCCTTCCGTATATAAATGTTTGCTATATTTAGGTTCATTAGTCTCTAAATAATTTTTTATCCAAGTACGCAAGTTTGATACTTCCTTACTTTCTTTTAAAAACTGTCTCAAAGCCTTACGTGCTATATTCATTATCGCCTTACGAGAGAGAGTTGAAATCTGAGACAGTTCAGTAGCAAAGATACTTTTAGGTTTTATACTGTTAAGCAATTGTAAAAGTTCCTTGCGCTCTTTTTCCATAGGTTTCATATACGCTTCCCAAGCCTTTTTTTTACCTTCGCGTACGTGTTTTTTAGCTGCCTCTTCTATTACCTGCAATTCTTTTTCGGTAGCATAGCCTTCTGCTAATATCCATTCACGCATTTTAGCAATACAGTCGAAATCTTTTTCCCATTGCAAGCGCTCAGGGCTTTTGTAGCGCTCGTGAGAGCCTGAAGTAGAATGTCCTTGGGGTTGAGTGAGTTCTTTCACATGTACCAATACAGGCACATGTTCTTGGCGCGCTATTTTAGCAGCTTTTTGGTAAATATCGCACAAAGTGGGATAATCCCAACCCTTAGCAATAAATATTTCAAACCCTTTGTGATTAGCATCACGTTGAAATCCTTTCATTACTTCTGAGATGCTTTCCTTAGTAGTATGGTACTCTTTAGGTACTGAAATTCCGTAATCATCATCCCAAACAGACATTACTATAGGCACTTGCATTACACCCGCAGCATTAAGCGTTTCAAAAAAGTGTCCTTCACTGGTACTTGCATTCCCAATAGTGCCCCACGCTACCTCATTGCCGTGATTTGAGAAACCTTTGCTTTCAGCATTAGGTAACTCACGATACACTTTAGAGGCTTGCGCTAAACCCAACAAACGAGGCATTTGCCCTGCAGTACAAGATATATCACTACTGCTATTCTTTTGTTTTAATAAGTCTTTCCAATTTCCCTCTTCATCTAAACTATGGGTTGCAAAGTGTCCACCCATTTGGCGTCCTGCACTAGTAGGATCTGCTTTTATATCAGCGTGAGCATATAGTCCTGCAAAGAAATTTTCAACTGTATGTACTCCAATAGCCATCATAAAAGTTTGGTCTCTATAATAACCACTCCGAAAGTCTCCGTCTTGAAAGGCTCTTGCCATTGCTACTTGGGGGACTTCTTTCCCATCACCAAAAATACCAAATTTTGCTTTACCAGTAAGCACTTCTTTCTTTCCCATCAAGCTACATTCCCTACTGAGAACAGCGATGCCATAGTCTTCTAAAATATTCTCTTTTTTCATTGGTTATATCTAAAAATAATATTCGTTTAATTCCATAATCATTCTTGTCTTTATTACAAAAACTCGGGCAAATGTATTACTTTTTTTTTTAATTTACAAATATAATACAATTTTTATTTTTATATTTGCAATCTATAACTGTATTTTTTAATTAAAAATCATTGTGTATGAACCATATTCTTACGTCAAGAATTAATTACAAATGGGTGTTTCAATTTTTTAAATGTTTTACAGTTATTGAGAGAAAGAAAAAGAAATTATAGATGAGTAGAAAAAGTGTTTTTTACTTGAAGAAATCTTATGCTTAGCTTATACAAAGCTTATAGGATGCTTATACGAATCTTGGACGATTGTTATACAATAGCTATGTAAGGAGTTGAGAATGAATCATTAGAAGAGAATCTTAAAAAGAGATTGAACGAAAATAAAGTGGCGAAAAACAAAATAAACTTTTTTCTTATTCACTTATTTTGCTCTTATTGGTATCTCCTAAGGGAGAAGTGTAGCATTACAAAAACTTTTGAAAAATAAATTTTGTCATATTAAACTGACATTAAAATAAATATGAAAATCATTTGTATAGGTAAAAATTACGGCGAGCCCTCCAATAAGGAAACGCTTCAACCTCTCGTGGTGTTTATGAAACCCGATACAGCTATTCACAATATTGAGATCCCTTATTATATTCCCGACTTCACTCAGGATTTGCACTACGAGATAGAATTGGTACTGAAAATCAATCAAAACGGCAAGTGCATTTCGGAAAAATTCGCTCATAAATACTATGATGAGCTTACGGTGGGTATTGACTTTACTGCCTGCGACTTGCAAGCTCGCCTCAGCGAAAAAGGATTGCCGTGGGAACAAGCGAAGGCGTTTGACAGTTCGGCTATTGTAGGGAAATTTGTGCCTAAAGAAATTTTCGGTGACTCCTCCCCTATTCACTTTCACCTCAGCAAAAACGGCGAGATCGTACAAGAAGGCGATACTTTACAGATGCTCAGAAGCTTTGACAAGATCATTGCGGAGGTATCACAGTACTTCACACTTCGCAAAGGTGACCTTATTTTCACAGGAACACCTAAAGGCGCAGGAAGAGTAGCGGCAGGCGATGTGCTTGAGGGGTTCCTAGGGGAAGAAAAGGCGTTTAATTTGAAAATTAGGTAATTAAATTTCTAAAAGTCTAACACGGATTTCACAGATTTCACAGAGCATACTATATAAAGAAACACAAACATTTTTTGATATGAGAAAAAGTATATTAATTATCAGTGCCCTTTTTGTATTAATAGGATGTAGCCAACCTTTAGATTTGTCAAAAATACAACTCAATAGTGATTCAAAAAGCTATCACTTAGACGACTATGATGTTTTTAAAAGAGAGGAGCAAAAAGGTCATTATGAATATTCTGAGAAAGACAAAACCTTGAATTTAATTGATAATGGAGAGCGTGTTATCCGTTATGTTTTTATGGATGAGTCTGTGAAAAATATTCATTTTGCAGGCTTAAAAATTAACTCTGCTTCTGGAGCTGTTATATCAGACTATGATGGAAAAATAGCTTATATTCAAGTTTACATTGAGAGTTCTGATACATTAAAATTAATAGCTTATTTAATGGATATGTTGGGAAAACCAACAAAAATCTATGAACGTAGTGTCACCGAAGAATTTCACCAAATACCTTGTCAAGAGATGGCAGAAGCATTACCCTCATATATTAGAAGAGAAGATGGAGAGTTTATCTATCCTGATCGTATGGTTTGGGAAAAAGGAGATGTAATCTATAGTCTTAGATTAGACCCTGAAATTGAGGTTTTAGGGAGTTGCCTTCAAATCATTACAAAAAAAGCTTTTAATGATAAGGTAATATTTGGCTATGGAAATGTTGAGGAGGAGTAAAAAACTCTGTTTTTAGACTTTGTCAAAGTCCAAGGACTTTGACAAAGTGTGCGACGCAAACTACTAAAAATCAGCTTGTAACACCTTAACAAGTTCTTCATTGTCTTTGAACTTTACAAAAGCTCCGTTCTTAAAATAGGAAATGTGACCGGTTTCTTCGGAGACTACTAAAGCGGTGGCATCGGTTTTCTCGGTGATAGAAACAGCTGCGCGGTGTCGCAAGCCATAGCGTTTGGGAAGACTGATTTCGCTGGCGACGGGCAAGATCACTCGGGTGGCTACAATGTGGTCACCTTTGATCACTATGGCACCATCGTGCAACGGACTGTTCTTATAAAAGATACTTTCAATGATAGGCTCAGAAAACTCTATATTTACCTTGTCGCCAGTTTCGGTTACAAAATCCAGCGGCATATTGTGTTCCAAGACGATGAGCGCACCCGTATTGGTGCTGGCTAACTTTTGGCATACATTCACTAAACTCTGGATATTGAGCACAATTTCTTTTTCTTTGAAAAAATGAAACACGCGGTGTAGCTTATTGCGCGCGGTGATATTAGTAGACCCAATCGTGAGCAAAAAGCGGCGTATCTCTTGCTGAAATACCACTATGAGGGCAAACACCCCTACCCCAATAAACTGCCCCAGTATGCTGCTGAGCAACTGCATTTGCAGGGCTTCAGTAATCTTCCAAATCAAATAGATGATCACAATCCCCATAAAAATATTGATAGCTACCGTACCCCGAATCAATCGGTAGAGGTAGTACAAAAGAGCTGCAAACAGCAGTATATCAATCGCATCGACGACTGTAAAGTCTAAAATATCGAATAGTTTCATTGTATTTTCTTAAAGAGTTCTACACATTCTTTCGCTTCTTTCACATCGTGTACCCGCAAGATGCGTGCCCCTTTCATCAAGGCAATGGTATTGACTACCGTAGTAGCATTCAGTGCCCCTGCAGGGTCGGTATCTAAAAGTTTGTACAACATTGATTTGCGCGAAAAACCTACCAATAGCGGACAGTCAAAAACCTGAAATAGCTCTAAATGTTTCAAGACTTCGTAATTCTGGTCTAAGGTCTTAGAAAAACCAAAGCCTACATCTACTATAAAATCGTTGATTCCCGCTTGCAAGGCTTTAGCTTTGCGTTCGGAAAAATAGTAGCGCATATCGCTGATGATATCCTTATAATCCGTGTGTTGCTGCATCGTTTGGGGCGTTCCCACGAGGTGCATTGCAATATAAGGCACCTGAAATTGCGCTACTACAGGCAACATCTGCTCATCTAAAAGTCCGGCAGAAATATCGTTGATGATACACGCACCTTCCGAGAGCGATTGGCGTGCCACCTCACTGCGAAAAGTATCGACCGAAATGCGGATTTCAGGAAAGTGTTGTACCAAAGTGCACACTACGGGCACTACCCTACTCAGTTCTTCGGCTTCTGATACTTCAGGAGCATTGGGGCGGGTGCTATAACCGCCTACATCAACAAAATCAGCGCCTTGCGCGAGCATCGTTTCCGCCCGTTGCAAGAGCGTTTTTTCGGTTACACGACTGCCTTCATAGAAAGAGTCGGGCGTGTGATTGAGAATGCCCATCACACGAGGGCTATCCATAGAGAGGAGTTCTCCTCTGCAATTAATTGTCATCATCTGTTGGCTTGTTACCTGTTACTTGTTACCTGTTATCTGAATTAGCAGTCGGCCATATTTACAGCGACGGCTAAGCCACCTTCAGAGGTTTCTTTGTATTTAGAGTTCATATCTTTGGCTGTTTGCCACATCGTATTGATCACCTTATCGAGCGGTACTTTTGCATTCTTAGGGTCGGTTTCAATAGCCAATTCGGCAGCGTTAATCGCTTTGACAGCTCCCATCGCATTGCGTTCAATACAAGGAATTTGCACCAATCCACCGATAGGGTCGCAAGTGAGCCCTAAGTGGTGTTCCATTGCTATTTCGGCAGCTATAAGCACCTGTTCAGGCGAGCCGCCTAAGAGCTCGCACAGTGCTCCTGCCGCCATTGCGGACGACACCCCTATTTCGGCTTGACAACCACCCATAGCGGCTGAGATAGTTGCACCTTTTTTGAACAAACTGCCTATCTCGCCTGCCACCAACAGGAATTGCTGGATTTGCTCCTCGGTAGCTTCTTGATTTTCAATAGTTACATAGTAGAGTAACACCGCAGGAATCACCCCAGCGCTACCATTGGTAGGAGCCGTTACTACCCGCCCTAAAGAAGCGTTTACTTCGTTCACTGCCAATGAAAAGCAGCTCACCCACTTGAGAATTTCGCGGAACTTGATATTCGTTTTTTTGATAGAGTTCAGCCAATTCTCAGGGCTATCGTAAGTTACTACCCCGATGAGGTTTTTGTGAATGTCATAAGCGCGACGGCGCACGTGTAATCCTCCAGGAAGTACCCCTTCGGTATGGCAACCTATGTAAGTACATTCCAGCATTGTATGCCAAATTCGCATCAGTTCGCGGTGGATTTCCTCCTCACTGCGCAGAGATTTTTCGTTCTCATAGACGATTTCCGAAATTTTCTTATTTTCTTGTCGGCAGTAGCTAATGAGTTGTTCCGCTTTGTCAATAGGAAAAGGGAAAATACGCGGTTTTTCTTCTTGAGTAAGCGTTTGCTGACCTTCTTTTACGATAAAACCACCCCCTATGGAATAAAAAGTAGAGTCGTAACTAAAGTCTTCGCCTTCAGCTGTAAAAGTGAGACCGTTAGCGTGAAAGGGCAAGAAATTTCGGTTGAATACAATATCCTCTTTAGGATTAAAAGCGATGATGCGCTCATTGCCGAGATAGAGTTCTTGATTATTGGTAATTGCTGTGATAATCACATCTAAGCTCTCAATAGGCACATACTCAGGGTCGGCGCCACTGAGACCGAGCATCACCGCCAAATCGGTAGCGTGACCTTTACCTGTAAGAGAAAGAGAGCCGTATAAATCTACACGCACTTTGTTAGTTTTGAGTAGGAGCTGCTGCTCTCTCAGTTCTTTAAGGAAAGCCTCGGCAGCGCGCCAAGGTCCTAAAGTGTGAGAGCTGGAAGGACCTACCCCTATTTTGAGCATATCGAATACACTTATTCGTTCCATTGAATTGTCATAAGAATTTAAGACCGCAAAAGTAAAGAGAAATTAGCAAATTAGCAAATTTGAAAATTAGCAAATTAAGTAACATCTAAAAACTAAGGTAAGTCAAACGGACGAATTTTAGTTAGAAAAACTTACATTTTAACTTAATCAAAGCTTAGGAGTTCGACTATGTTTTTATGACGTAAAAGGAGTGAGGTAGTAGCACAACAGGTGGGTAGACAAAGAATGAACGAACAAAGAACGGCGCGAGTCGCACGGGCAGATAGACAAAAGACGGTGCGAGCCGCACGGGCAGATGAACAAAAGACGGTGCGAGCCGCACGGGCAGATGAACAAAAGACGAACAAAAGACGAAGAGAGAACGAAGGAAAGACGATTGATGAGTGGCTCTACATCGGCTCTACATCGGCTCTACATCGGCTCATCAGCGAAGAAAAGACGAAGAAAAGACGAAGAAAACCTCCCCCTATTCACATACTCTTTGTGCACATACCCAGCTGTGAGCCCTCGCTGGCTATCTCCAAAGGGGGAACTGTAGCGAAGATAAGGCGGAGCTAAAGCGAAGGTAAGATGAAGGATAATAGGTAAAATATTATAATACAGATGTTTATAAGAAGTGATTTATATATAGGGATTTTCAGAGTGAGAAAAAAGAGAAGAAAAATAAAATTTTTTATTGCGTGTATGAATATTTTTTCTACTTTTGTGGCATTAACTTAAATATTGATTGTTTATGGAAACAAAAAATGTAAATTACCTAAGTATTGCACTTAGAAACGGACTTTTATTAGGTATTGCTTGTGTTGTTCTCAGCGTATTATTATACGTTACCAACCTTTTGTACACCGGAAGCTTTTTAATAGGTACTATCACTTGGCTATTGAATTTAGCTATTTGTGTAGTTTTTATTGTGATGGCTATTCAGCAGTACAAAACGGCTAATGAAGGCTTTTTAACTGTAGGTGAAGCTATTAAGGTGGGGATAGTAACGGCTCTTGTAGGAGGGGTAATCGGTGCTATTTACGCTGTGCTCTACACTACTGTTATTGACCCTGACTATTATGAAAAAGTGGTAGAGGTTACAATGGAAAAAATGAGTGCTTTTACTTCTAATTTCAGTGAAGAACAAATGGAAGAGCTCCGTGAAAAAACACTTGAAAGTAAGCCTTCTGTAGTATGGACATTCTTTTCATCGATATTGAGTTCAGCTATTGGAGGTGTTATTATTTCGGCTATTGTAGGAGCTGTTAAGAAGAAAGAACGACCAATGGCTATTTAGGAGTTATTGTTTTTTAGCACATAAAAACGACTGATTATCAGCGATAAAACTTTGCCAAAGTTTGTAGCACAACAAGCTATAAGATCTTTGGCAAAGTTTTACTTGTTAATTATTACTTGTTACTTACTAATTATTTTGTATCTTTGCAGCCCCTTTATGACATTAATATTATGGAAAAAGTAAAGAAATTCAGACTTGACTTCATTGATGTAATTCGCGCCTTTGCTATCTGTATGATGCTACAAGGGCACTTTGTAAACGGCCTCATCGCCGATCGTTACCGGGACGAAAATAACTTAATATATTGGTTTTGGCATTACTGTACGGGTATTACTGCTCCTGTATTCTTCACTGTTTCGGGCTTTATCTTCACTTTTTTATTAGTAAAAGAAAGCAATGCTACCAAAGTGGGGTGGAATAACCCTCGTGTAATGAAGGGCATACGCCGTGGCTTGTTGCTTATCGGGATTGCTTATTTCTTGCGTATGAGTTTTCAAAGCGTTGATGTGCTACACTGCATTGGGTTGTCGCTCTTGTTGCTCATCGCTACTTACCTTATTTCATACAACCGCAAACCGTGGGTGATGCCTACTATATTGCTTACCACTACCCTACTGGCGTTCACCTTTGAGCCTTTTTACAAGGAACTGCGTTTTGACTCACTACCACTACCAATTGCTAATTACCTCACTCGTGCACACGGTAGCTTCTTTCCTATTTTTCCTTGGTTTGGCTATGTATCGTTTGGGGGCTTTATGGGCTATCTATTTCAACAACACAAAAATCACCCTCACCTATACCGGAATGCTATTTTATTATTTTTAAGCGTAGGTGCATTCTTATTATGGGGTTCTCACTTTGTGATAGAGCAACTGTTTTATATTAATCATTCGCCATTTTTTGAGCGACTAATGCAAGACTTTGCTTATTTGCGCTTAGGCAATGTGCTGTTGGTTTTTGGTTTTTTTGCCTTAATGCGCAATGTGATTACCTCTCAACTGATTAAAACTATTGGGCAAAACACCTTATCGATTTACGTGATACACTGCTTTATTATATACGGCAGTATTACCTCTCACGGGCTCATACAACACTTTGGCGGACAGTTAAAACCTTACCAAGTGGTATTAGGAGCGCCTGCCTTTATAGCCGTGTGTGTATGGTTATCGTTTATTTATAACCGTGTGAAACCTGTCATCAAATCGGGAATTGCTTTTTGGTTAAAAGAAATCAGAGCGTTTTTAATAGAGAGTTATCGTTTTATAGTGAAGTTATTAGTTAGACTATTCGTAAGGAGTTAGAAATTAGGAATTAGAACTTATGAAAAAACAGTTTATTATATTCGCTTCGGTTATGGCACTCAATAGCATACAAGCACAACAACCGCTTACCCCTGAAAAGTTATGGGAACTGCACCGCGTGAGTGGCATTGCACTCACCCCTGACCAACAATACGTGTTGGTGAGTGTGAGCACCCCTAATGTGAAGGAAAATTCTTTCAACAAGGAATACTACAAATTAGCCGTAAAAGGAGGTGTTCCTATTCCTGTAAGTAAGGAGGAAGTGGAAAAACTCACTACAAAATACAATGCCGATAAGAGTTTGAAGCTCACTCATAAGGAAGTAAAAATAAAATCGGTGTTAGGAAAAGACTTCTATGCCGATTTAGAAAAATCATCTGGGAAGCTGTACGGTAGCTTAGATCATCGTCATTGGGACAGTTGGAATGAGGGTGCTTACAATCACGTGATGGTGGAAGATGCTTCTGGCAAACAGACTGATATAATGGAAGGATTGCCGTATTACTGTCCGCAGTTGCCATTTGGAGGTGATGAGGATTATATATGGAGTCCCGATGGTAAAAAAGTACTTTATGTTACCAAAGCTAAAGTAGGCACTGAATATGTGCTCAGCACCAATACTGATATTTACGAGTACGACCTCGCTACTAAGAAAACCATTAACCTCACTGAAGGAATGATGGGGTATGATACTAACCCACAATACAGCAAAGACGGCGTGCTTGCGTGGCTAAGTATGGCTACTGACGGTAATGAGGCCGATAAAAACGACCTTTATATATTGAAGGATGGCAAGCGTATCAACCTTACTGCGAATTGGGATAACACTGTGTTTAGTTACCGCTGGAGCAATGACGGTAAGCAAATATATTTCATTGCAGCTACACAAGGAACAGAACAAGTGTTTGTTGTATCGCCTTTTGGCAAAGATACTACCCCAAAACAACTTACCCAAGGAACGTTCGATGTGAACAGCATAGTAGGACAAGCAGGTGATGTGCTAATAGTGATGCGCACAGATATGAACCACGCAGCCGAAGTGTATACTATCAACTTAAAAGAGAAGAAGAAAAGATATTTAACGTTAGCACAGCTTTCACATTTCAACGATGAGCAGTACAAACAAATAGCGATGTGCCCTATCAAAGAGCGCATTATCAAGACTACTGACGGCAAAGATATGCACGCTTGGGTGATTTATCCACCTGATTTTGACCCCAACAAAAAGTACCCTACCCTACTCTACTGTCAAGGAGGGCCTCAATCGGTGGTGAGTCAGTTTTACAGTTTTCGTTGGAATTTCCAATTAATGGCTTCACAGGGCTATATAGTAATAGCTCCTAACCGCCGAGGTTTACCAGGGTTTGGAGTGAAATGGAATGCCGAAATCAGCGGAGACTGGGGAGGCCAACCTATGCGCGACTATCTATCAGCTATTGATGATATTGCTAAAGAACCTTATGTTGATAAAGATAGATTAGGGGCTATCGGGGCGAGCTACGGCGGATACTCCATTTATTACTTGGCAGGAATACACCAAAAACGCTTCAAGACCTTTATAGCCCATTGCGGTGTGTTCAACTTGCAAAGTATGTATGGCACTACCGAAGAACTCTTCTTTAACAATAACGAAATAGGAGGCGCTTATTGGGATAAACAGAATGCTGTAGCACAAAAGTCGTATAAAGAGTTTAACCCTATAGAGAAGATTACTGAATGGGACACCCCTATTCTCATCATTCACGGAGGCAAGGACTATCGCGTACCTGAAGAACAAGGCTTTCAAGCCTTTACAGCAGCACAATTGCGAGGTATCAAGAGTGAACTACTTTACTTCCCTGACGAAAATCACTGGGTGTTGCAACCTCAAAACGGACTACTATGGCAACGCACCTTCTTTAAGTGGCTAAAAGAAACGTTGTGAAAATAAAAAGAGGCTACCTATTTGGGTAGCCTCTTTGTTCTTATATATTAAAAAAGTCCTTCTACTGACCAATAACGTTCGCCTGTATCATAATTTACTGTAAGTACACGTGCCTTAGGGTCTCTTTTGAGCACTTTGGCTACTGCTGCCAATGAAGCTCCTGTGGAGATACCTCCTAAGATGCCTTCTTCTTTAGCTAACCTACGTGCATAGTCAAAAGCTTCTTCCTTACTTACTAACAATACTTCATCAATAACTGAAGCGTCGTAATTCTTTGGTACAAAACCAGCGCCTATGCCTTGTAGTGGGTGAGGACCTGGAGCTCCACCACTGAGAACGGGCGATTGTTCAGGTTCTACGGCAATGGTTTTAAGATGAGGAAAATGTTGTTTAAGCACTTTAGATACCCCAGAAATATGTCCACCTGTACCGACTCCTGTTACGAAATAATCAAAGCCTTCGGGGAATGATTGCAAAATTTCTTGGGCAGTAGTACGCTCGTGGACTGATGGATTAGCAGGGTTTTCAAACTGTTGTGGCACCCAGTAGTTAGGTTTACCTTCAGCGATTTCAAAAGCTTTGGCTACAGCACCTCCTGTTCCTTTTTCCTTAGGAGTTAATACTACTTCAGCTCCATAAGCCGCTACCAATTTACGGCGCTCTACACTCATTGATTCAGGCATTACCACGATGAGCTTATAGCCTTTTACGGCAGCAACTAAGGCGAGTCCTACGCCTGTATTACCTGAAGTAGGTTCTACTATTACCGTATCTTTATTGAGGATACCTTTGTTTTCGGCATCTTCAATCATTGCGAGTGCGATACGGTCTTTAATACTACCGCCTGGGTTGAAGCGCTCTAATTTGATAAATACGTTGGCATCTTTGCCAAACAATCGGTTAATTTTTACTTCGGGAGTACGCCCGATAAGTTCTAAAACATTTTTGTACGCCATTATATAATTATTTATTAGTTACTTGTTTATTTAATGGTTAATGGTTAATGATTAATGATTAGTATTAGAGACTAAATTACAAAGTTAATCGGTTCTTCATATATTTCATTGTCTTTTACAATGATTTGGCTTTTGTGAAAAACTTTTGTAAAAGGTTCTATGCTATGGGTGAGCCATACATTACCACCGATAATACTGTCGTGCCCTATTACTGTTTCTCCTCCTAAGATAGTAGCTCCAGAGTAAATCACCACATTATCCTGAATGGTAGGGTGTCGCTTGGTATTTGCCTTGTCTACTGATACTGAGAGTGCTCCTAAGGTAACTCCTTGATATATTTTTACATAGTTACCAATGACCGTAGTTTCACCAATGACGATAGCTGTACCGTGATCAATCATAAAAGGGACGCCGATAGTAGCCCCTGGGTGAATATCGATACCTGTTTTGCTATGGGCGTATTCGGTGAGAATACGGGGCAAGAGAGGCACTTGGCGCGTCCATAGTTCGTGGGCGATGCGATATACCATAATGGCAAAGAAACCGGGATAAGTTACTTGTACCTCTCTGAGAGATGTAGCGGCAGGGTCGCTTTCAATAAAAAACTGTGCATCTTGTTTTAACTGGGCATAAATAGCCGGCAAGATACAATCGTAATAATTAGTTACCTGTTCTTTTTGAGGTTCGTTTTGAAGAAAATCATCTACAATACTGATGAAATCAAAACGTAACTCTTCATAGCGTGCTTCTATATTTGATTTAGAGAGACAAGTGCGTTCGTCTATCAGGAATAAGAACTGAAAGAGCTCTTCAACAAAGGTGCTGATGCGCTGTTTGCTTACGTGATGTTTGATGTTTTTGCTTTCTTGATAGAGTTCAGCAATAAAACTATCGGTACAATTTACTTTTGTCATTGTTATAAAAAATAACCCCACTACTTATATGAGCAGTGGGGTGTTGTTATTTCGTTTATTAAAAATATATAGCTGATACTTTTAAAAAATAACGAGCCTTGCACTGCTCACAGGGAAGGCGCAACACATCATCATTATTTCAAAAGTATAGAGTTTCATATAGTGCTATTCTATTAATCGGGGCAAAGGTAAGAATAATTTTCTAACTGACAAATAAAATTTGAAATATTTTTATTTTTTTTGTTACGTAACAAATTTTAAAGAGGTGAGACTGTGCCTTGTGAAGTAACTTTTTGAAATATCAACTTTGGCAAAAGCAGTAACAAGTTATAACAAAACCTCCCGCTATTCACATACTCTGCTCTCGCAGACTTCCTCCAAAGGGGGAAGATGTATCGCAAAAGTGAGAGAGTAGATTTTTTTTCAGATTTTTTAGATAGGTCGGATAATTCTGACAGGTAGTGGCATTTTTAGAACTACCGAAAGGAAACGAAGGAGTTCGGAAGAGTGTTTTTAGGTAAATGATAAAAGGTAAAAGTAAAATGGGTATGCTTAGCTTATACAAAGCTTATACGAACCTTGAACGAATCTTGGACGATTGATATACAAAGGGTATATAAATAATTGATTAATACCATAATACAATAATGTCAATAATACTGAAAATAGGGTTTCGAGGCGAAAGTAAAGAAAAGTAAAACAGGCGAATGGCGAATGGCGGGCGACAAAATATTAATACAAAAAGGATGGTAAGGAGAAGTGTTTTTTGCTCTATAAAATAAAAAAAACATATAAAGATAGTTGCAATTACAATTAATATTCGTACCTTTGCACCCTGAAAAGTTAGAAGTTTTTATACCTTAATACACTTACTGATAAAAATGTTTAGTGAAACCACCCCTAATTCAAAAATCTTTGCTTGCTCTAAGAGCATAGAGCTTGCGGAGAAAATTGCGCAAAAATACGGTACACAGCTCGGTGAAGTTAAACTTTCTTATTACAGTGATGGCGAATTTCAGCCCTCTTATGAAGAATCGATTAGAGGGGCACGCGTTTTCTTAGTATGTTCTACCTTTCCTAATTCGGATAACTTAATGGAGCTTTTACTAATGATTGACGCTGCGAAACGGGCTTCGGCACGGCACATCACAGCAGTGATGCCTTACTTTGGGTGGGCACGCCAAGATAGGAAGGATAAACCCCGAGTGCCGATAGGGGCAAAATTGGTGGCTAACCTTTTGCAAGCGGCGGGTGCGACTCGTATTATGACGATGGACTTGCACGCTGACCAAATTCAAGGATTCTTCGAGCGTCCTGTAGACCATCTTTTTGCTTCGAGCATTTTCTTGCCTTATTTACAGAGTTTGCACTTAGACAATTTGTGTATTGCTTCGCCGGATATGGGAGGCTCTAAAAGGGCTTATGCTTATTCTAAGTTCTTGAAATGCGATGTGGTGATTTGCTATAAACAGCGCAAACAAGCTAATGTGATTGAGACAATGGAACTCATTGGTGAAGTAGAAGGTAAGAACGTAGTATTGGTAGACGATATGGTGGATACGGCTGGCACACTTGTGAAAGCTGCCCAACTGATGAAGGATAGGGGTGCTATAAGCGTAAGAGCGGTGGCTACTCACCCGATACTGAGCGGGAACGCTTATGAACGTATAGAGAATTCGGCTTTGGAAGAGCTTATTGTAACGGATTCAATTCCGCTAAAGCAGCCTTCGAGCAAAATAAAAGTACTGAGTTGTGCGGATCTTTTTGCTGATGTGATGCATAGGGTGCACCGGAATGAGCCGATTAGCTCTAAGTTTATTATGTAGGAAAATAGGAATAAGAAAATAGAAATTAGGAAATAGAAATCAGGAAGTAGTTCTATGGGCTAACTCCTAAATTCTAATTCCTAACTCCTAAAATCGTAACTTAATAATTATTTATAAATAAATGAAATCAATTACAATCAAAGGATCTCAAAGAGAAAGCGTGGGCAAAGCTGCGAGCAAAGCCTTACGTAATGCTGGACAGGTTCCTTGCGTGTTATACGGAGGAGACAATGTTCTGCATTTTTCAGCACCTGAATTAGCATTCAAAAACATCGTGTACACCCCTAACGTATACACCGCTGCGATTGAATTGAATGGTAAGACCTATAACGCCATTCTACAAGACATTCAGTTTGACCCTGTAAGTGATAAAATCATTCACATTGATTTTTATCAGCTTCACAAAGACAAAGAAATCACTATTGAAGTGCCAATTCAAATTGAAGGAACTTCACCTGGTATTATGGCTGGGGGTACATTGCGCATTGTGAACCGCAAGCTTAAAGTGAAAGCGCTTCCTGACAATTTACCTGATTTTGTTCCTGTAGATATTTCAGGTTTGGAAATGGGTAACAAACTATACGTTACTAAATTAGCACAAGATAACTACAAGATTATGCACCCAGATAACACTGTGGTTTGCCAGATAAGAGTATCGCGTGCTGCTATGAAAGCTGCACAAGATGCGGCTAAAGCTGAAAAAGCTGCAAAGAAAAAATAGAGTTTAGTAAATAAGTTTTCTATAAGAAAGCCATAATGAACTATTGTTTGTTATGGTTTTTTGTTTGCTATTAGTGAAGAAGTAGTTTTTGAACAAACTGCAAAGCTTCACGATGATGAACAATATCAGTATAACAGTATGAATAAGTGATTTTTAGATATAATTTTATCATTTTCTAACCCTTAAATTTGTGAACTTTGGAAATTAATTCATACCTTTGTGTCCTAAATTAAATAATCGTATATATAATGAAGACAGAAACATCATTTAACGAAAAGCAAGGACACTGGATTCTTGCCAAATTGGGCAAAAAAGTGTTGCGCCCAGGTGGGAGAGTGCTCACCGAATGGTTAGTAAAAAACCTAAGTATTACGTCTAAAGACGATATTGTAGAGTTTGCTCCTGGCTTAGGTTTTACCGCTAATTTGGCTTGTGCTTACAAACCTTTTAGCTATACGGGGGTGGATATGAACGAGGCTGCTGCAACTTTTGCCAAGAAAAATATTCACTACGATAGTGCTCGCGTGATTGTAGCTGATGCTGCTGCGACTACCTTGCCCGATGCTTTTGCCGATAAAGTGTATGGAGAGGCAATGCTGACTATGCAACCACTTGAACACAAAAAAACAATCATTGCTGAGGCTTTTAGGATTCTCAAGCCTGGTGGGTATTACGCTATTCACGAATTGGGCTTGCAACCTGACAATGTGACTGATGAGGTAAAAAATGCTATCTTTAAAGAACTGAGCGCCAACATACGTGTACACGCACGACCTATGACCCCTAGCGAATGGAAAGCATTGTTTGAAGAACAAGGTTTTAAGGTAATTAAAGAACAGCACAACGCTATGCACCTCTTGGAAAGCAAACGCATCTGGCAAGATGAGGGGATATTCCGCAGTTTGAAATTCTTTTTCAATCTTCTTACTCACTCCGATTTGCGCAAACGTGTGATGAATATGAAAAAAAACGTTCCGCAAGCACCAAGAACACTTAGACGCTATTGCGCTCATCGTTCAAAAACCGATTTCTTCAGCTAACAAGTAACAAAAGAGCTCCTATATTTTATGGGGGCTTTTTATTTATTTTTGCCAAAAGATAAAAATATCTCAAACTTTGTTATTTAGATAGAATAAAAATACTATCTTTGCGCACTGAATTTAATTAGTGCGTGAAATGAAATATATTATATGGTTTACGTTTGTTATTATCTCTTTTGGTAATGTGATAGCTCAAAATACTATCACTCTTAAAGGGGTTGTAAAAGACAGCGAAGGAGCTCCCATTGCTGGAGTAACGGTGCGCATTAATCATACTACTAAGGGTATGGCGACTGATGCCAATGGTACTTTTTTACTACAGACTTCACAACAAACAGGTGAGCTTATTTTCAGCTATATAGGAATGAAAACAGTAAAGCGCACCTTTAATGGGAATGCTGAATTTGCTATCACAATGCAGGAAGATATGTTGATGCTTGAAGGAGTACAGGTGACTGCCAAACAAAATATCAACGAGATAGATGTGCGCGCTAAAACGGGAAATGTGGAAGCCATAGCGATGCAAGAGGTTAAGAATATCCCTGTTCCTTCCTTAGCATTGGCATTACAGGGCAAAACACCGGGCTTGCGCATTATAAACAGAGGAGAAGTGGGAGCGACTCCCGAAATACGGATACGTGGTAATTCGTCGTTGCGCAAAGGAGATGAAGCTAATCAGCCACTATTTATATTGGACGGTAAAATGATTTCGGCAGAGACCTTTTACTACCTCAATCCTGAAGATATCAAAGAGATGAAAGTGCTGAAAGATGCCGTAGCGACGGCTCTGTACGGTATCAAAGCCTCTAATGGGGTGATAGAAATCACTTCTAAACGCGGGGGAGAAAAAGCACTGAGTTATCACCTGCAAACGGGATTTACCTTTGCCTCACCACTAAAAGTGCAACTGATGAACAGTGCAGAAAAATTGGAATTAGAGCGATTGTTGAAGAATGACGGCACACCAGGGTATTTGTACAGCGAGGAATACATCAATAGAAAGTACAGTGGTACCGCCGAATTACAATCTCGGTTAGCTGAAGGAAGGCAAAAGTTAGATTCATTACGTGCCATTAACACCGATTGGCACAAGGAACTCACTAACCTACAAGTATATCAAAAGCACGACCTGAGCTTTCAAAATGGCAATGAGAAAACGGCTTACTTCTTTTCATTAGGATATTTGCAACAAGACGGTCAGATAAAAGGCAATGGACTTTCGCGTGTATCCTCTCGGTTAGCTATAGACCAAACCCTATCGGAAAATGCAGTTGCTACGCTATCGGTGAATGGTTCTTATGCCAAGATTAATACCCCTAACGGGGCAAACTTCTCGGTAGAAGACCTTATTTACCAGCTCAATCCTTATGAAACTAAACAATCAGCGCGCTTGTATTCTTACCCCAATAGAAGTTACGCCGACCTATTCAATCAGTTTAGCAGAGAAAACATCACTAAAAATATAGGGACATCTTTAAGTTTTAACTGGAAGATACGTCCTGAGTTAGAACTGTCGGCAGTAGCAGGTTTAGATTACTCGTTGGCAGATGACTTGCAGATAACACCTGAGACCGCTTTTTCTGAAAGAAATTCAGGTAGGGCGCGCAATGCTTTAGGAACGCTGTACCAAGCTAAAAATACGCTTACCAATATCACTGCCAATATGCGTATTAACTACGAAAAAACTTTTGGCAAACACGAACTCACCTTAGGTGCTAATGCCGACAACTATACTTCTATTACCGATAATCTATCGGTAGTGGGACACGGTTTGTACGGCAAAATAAGGTCGGTATCAGCGATTGACAATTCACTTACAGGAGCGGGAAAGGCTACTGTGGGAGGACGTAAACAAACAGACCGCAATCTCGGTTTTGGAGGGCTCATTGGGTATACTTACAGCAGTATCTACAATTTGTTTGCTACTTATAAGCTCGATGCTTCGTCGATATTACCCAAAGAAAAACGTTGGAATAGCGCTTGGGCATTGGGGGCAAGCATCAACATCAAAGAATACGCCTTCTTAAAAGAAGTAGAATGGCTATCGCAATTGGATATACGAGGTTCTTATGGGCACACTGCCAATGCGCAAGCTATATCACCTTCGCTCATCACAGCTACCTTTAAATACTTACCCGAAAGTTATGGCGACACGCGCATAATGAACATTACAGCGCTACCAAATAAAGATTTACGGGCAGAACAGAATCTCATTACCGATATTGGACTTTCGGCTACTATCTTCAAAACTAATCTGCAGTTCTCAGTATACAAGCGCACCACCAAAGATGCCTTGCTCAGTATTCCTATCCCGTCTTCTTCTGGCTTTGAGGTACAAATGCAGAATATAGGCGTTTTGGAGAACAAGGGATTAGAAGTGAGTATCAATCAACCGTTGTATACATCTGATAATTGGAATGTAAGTTGGGGTGGCAATATTTCATATAACGAAAATAAAGTGATAGACCTTTACGGCAGAGAGCGCATTTACACGAGTGCTGACCAGAAACTACCCGAGTACCAATTAGGAAAATCTACTGAGGCACTGTACGGACTCAACTCTACCGGTATTAATCCTATTACAGGATTGCCCGAGTTTATTACCTCTGACGGCAGACAAGTGAATGCTAATACTACCTTAGAGGGTAAAGATTATATCTATTTAGGACAATCTACCCCGCCTGTAAGTGGAAGTTTTAACTTTTATGTGAGCTACAAACAGTGGCAACTCACTACTGATTTCTACTACACGCTGGGAGGGGTGCGCAATTACTCAAACAAGTACATCAGAGACTTAGATTCGGCACGTTTCAATGCCGCTAAAGCTCAGCTTACCGATATGTGGTGGCAAGTAGGCGATGAGAACAAGAAATACCCTACCCCTTTCCATTCGGCAAGCGCGATTGAGAACCTCAATCAGCCGAATAACAAAACCCTAATGAAAACCGACTTTCTGCGTTTTTCAAACCTATCACTTAGGTATCAGTTTAGTCAGGACGATTTAGCTACTATTGGCAAAATACGTCACGCTACTTTAGGAGTTACCGCTACCAATATTGCGGTGTGGAGCAAATACAAAGAGAGCGACCCCGAGACGAATAACATCGTAAACCCGTTGCCCCCTACTATTACCTTAAACCTTCACTTATCTTTTTAAATTGAGTATTATGCTTGTATACAGAATATTACTTTTATCAATCGTTAGCTTAGCTATTACGAGTTGCTCTTTAGACCTTCCGCCAGAAGACGAGGTGAGCGACCCTAATGCTATTACATCAGTGATTACAGCACAGCGGTCGTTGGCTGCTGCTTATGCCTCGTATAAACCTTATAACGATGCCCTCACGTGGGTAGTGCGTTCAGATGATTTAGAGCCCACCCAATACCTATCGCGTGAGGTAACCCTCAAAAACACTTATGATTGGGCAGAGCGAGAGCTCATTAACCAATCGGAAGATATTTGGAAGAGCTTGTATGCCACTATCGCGCAATGTAATGTGCTTTTAGAACGCATTGACAATGTAAGTCCTATTAGCAGTACCGAAAGAAGAGAATTGCAACAAATCAAGCAACGTGCATCTTACTTGAAAGCGTTGTGTTATTTCGACTTACTGAGAATCTTCTCACCTGCCTTTGGAACAGCTGATGCAGACGCTTATGGTATTTTGGTAAAAAACAAATTTGACCTTACCGAGAACCAAAATAGACTCAATCTCAGTGAATCGGTAGCCACTATTGAGGCTCTGCTCACAACAACTGCTGTTGAAGATACTGATAGCTATTACATTACTCCTGATGTTGCCAAACTCATACAAGCACAATTGGCATTATGGAGTGGCAATAACCAAAAAGCCATTACTCTTGCACAGCCTCTCTATGAAAAATACAAAACAACGATGAGTTCACAATCAGTAGCTTCTGTTTGGTCTAACAATACTTCGCCGTTGCGACTTTTCGCGTTAGATACTAAAAACGTGAGTACTTCTCCTTATTTAGGCTTAGAATACAACGAAAATCTTGGTGACTATTTAGTAGTAGCGCAAACTATCTCATACACTACTGCCGATATACGCAATGAGCTGTATCGCCTTGTTAATCCGTTTGACAATAATACTTTCCTATTAGGTAAATATCGGAAGCAAGTAAAAGCACGTGAGCAAATGCAGTATTATACGGTAGCACGAGCTTCGGAATTAGTCTTTTTACTTGCAGAAGCTTATATCAAACAAGGACAAAAAGATATTGCTTTAAATATCTTGAATGAGTTTTTAACGGTGCGCAGTGCAAACTCTATTAGTACCAATACTACAGATACCGCAACGCTCTTAACTATTATGCTAACTGAAAAACAAAAAGAGTTTGTAGGAGAGCCTATACGTTTTTTTGACTTAAAGCGCAACCAACGCTCTATAAATCGTATGACCTCCTCAGGAAGCTCTATAACTATACCCGCAACCGACCTGCGATGGACATTACCTATCCCTGCCTCCGAAAAACGCTATAATACAGCTATCCTGCAAAACAAAGGATGGAATGTTGCTGAAAGTGCGAAGTTGTAGCACGACAGGCAGGTAGATAAATAAAAGACGAATAAAGAACGGTGCGAGTCGCACGGACAGATAGACAAAAGACGAACAAAAGACGAACAAAACCTCCCCCTATCCCCCTCCTAAGGGGGAACTGTAGCGACGCAAAGATGAACAAATGACGGTGCGAGCCGCACGGACAAAAAAGAATAAACGAAGATTGAGTATAAGATAAATATACAAATTACAAATATTAAATAAGTATTATATATGAAATTTATTAGTAAATTAACGATGGGTATGCTTATTACCCTAAACATTATGAGTTGTTCTAAGAACGATGACCCAGCTCCTCCGTATAGCGGTGAAAACCGTGTGTACATCACTGCTGAAGGCGACAAAACCCTTACAGTGGGAGAGACTAATCAAAAAATTGAAGCTAAAATTTCATTAACTACCAAAGTGAATGCTGATACAGCTCTTCAATTAAAAGCGGTAGATGCACAAGGAAAGGTTAGCAATCTTGTGAGCTTTGCTACCAACCCCGTTACGATTACTAAGGATACCCGTGAAGCCACCTTTGTTATTACTTTAAGTGCTAATGCTTCTGTTAGTGAAGAACAACGCCTAAAAGTAACTTTTGAAAATGTTACAGGGCTCGTAGTACAAGAAGATTTGGCTATAGTGGTAAAACCTACTGTAGCAGTAGCCAATCTAACTCCTGCTCAACGCGCCTTGTTAGACGCTTATAAGGCAAAAGGAATGGATTTATACCCCTTTATGGGAAAAGTAAACGTAAAAACTACCGTTCATAGCTCAGCCGATGGAACAACAGATGCCTTTGCTGCAGCTTTTGACCGCAGTTTTGATGGACAAACCGTGATTACCCTTAGCGAAAGTGCTAACAATAGCTCTCCCGCACTTAAAATGACCAATAACCCTATGGGGCTTACTGAATTTTTGTACTTCTTGCTCAGAAAAAATACTATAGAAGATACTGAATTCTTTACTCAGCAACCCGACCCACAAGCTACAATGGCTCTCATCAACTGGAATAAGGACAGTAAAGAGACTTTTGGGGTTACCTTAGACAACATTAAAATTGGAACTCCTACCAATGGGGTAAGTACCATTGATTTTATTGGCGACGTGAAAAAAGACGACGATACCACTGTAAAAGCAGTGCCTTTTGCAATGGAATACAGCGCTTGGACTCGACTTAAAGATTTGGCTACAAAAGGAAATGCAGAAGCAGGACGTTTACTTACCGTAGATGGCACTTCTAATCCTCAGCACTACATCAACAACGATGGTATCTTAACTGATGAATACGAAGTAGGCAACTGGAAAGCTTCTTCAGGCAGTATTAATTTTACCAAAAGAACAATGACTTTTGAGTTCCTGGTTTATCACACTTATAGCAATGGCTATGTACAAGTAAAAGTAGTTTATACCGCTCAATAATTCAAAAAAAATATTACTTTTGCACCATAAACTTTGTCAAAGCTCGTAGCACGAGAGGCTATTAGGACTTTGACAAAGTCTATTTTTTACTTAACACCTGCTTATATGCCTAAGATTTACCTATATACTTTACTCTTACTGCTTTTTAGTCCGCTATTAGTAGCACAACCTACTGGTCGTATTATTCAACCAATCTCTCTACCTGAAAAAGCTATTCAAGGGACAATTAACAACGAATTCCCGTATGTGATAATGCCTAATGACCAACCTAAAGGAAGGGTTGAAATCCGGTTGTGCCTCAAAGTAGGGTCGTTTCAAGAACAAAAAGGAGAAGAAGGGATTGCCCATTTTTTAGAGCATTTGGCTTTTAGTGGGTCAAAGCATTACCCTAAGGATAGCGCACTCAAATTCTGGGAGAGTCTGGGGGCAAAATATGGTGAAAACATCAATGCCTACACTACCGACGACCGCACTGTGTACAGCATAAGTCTGTCGAACGTAAATGCAGAGCAGGTAGCCAAGACCATTCATATCCTATCCGATTGGTTGTTCAATATGGATATTACTCCAGCAGATGTAGAAAAAGAGCGCAAAATCATCACTCAAGAAATTGCCAGCTACAAGCCTTACAAAGACCTCAACCCCATTATGGTAGGTTATGACGAGCAACTAATGCGCCTACCCATAGGTACTAAAGCTCAAATAGCCAAAGTTACCCCCGAAAAATTGCGGTCTTTTTATGAGAAATGGTATAACCTGCAAAATGCCTCCCTTATTGTAGTAGGTGATATTGACCCACAAGCTACTCAAAAAGCTATAAAAGAATATTTTGGAACACTTGAACAACGAGGAGAAGAAGTGGAGTGGCTGAAGCCTATTTCCTTTCCTAATGAAAAAAAGCTCTCCATTGAAAAAGAAAAGGGCAAGAAAGCCAAGTTATCTTTGTTATATCCTATAGAATATATAGATGCTATTTTTATAGATGGATATACAGAAAGAATAGAAGTCCCCAAAGTAGTATTAGAAATCCTCAACAACCGTTTCAAGGCAAGCAAAGAAGATATACATACCAGTGAGTATTGGTATTTGCGCAAAACGAGTTTTTTGGAAATAGAAATGACCTCTGACGATATAGCACAAACATTGGAAAATACTTTTGCTATTATTGAAGGGTTAAAAAGTACCCTCACACAAGCTGAAGTAGACAAGGCTTTAGAAAAAGTAACTACTGCTATTGAGAAAATACCCACAGAAAGAACCTCAGAAGATTGGGCTCTGAGTTTTATTGACAATTTTATTTTTGGAGAACGCTTTATTTCTCAACCTAAGGACAAGGAAAGGATTATCAAGGAACTGAGAGAAGATTATCAACTCCATCATTGGCAACGTTATTGTGAAAGCATATTGAACTTGAAAGACCCTATTATTATATATACTCCTACCACTAACAAAAAATATACTTACGAGCAGTTTGAGCACATTATCAAAGAGGGAATAGCCCACCCCAATACTACTGTCCCTACTTTTAAAGAGGAAGGAAAGGTTACCTCTGCTACTTTGCCCGAAATATTTACAAAAGAGATTACATACAATCCCAACGACATCAAATCCGAAACTTATTTTAAAGAGATAGGAGTCCACCGTATTGAACTCACTAATGGTGCGACTATTTATCTTAAACCTACGGAAAATGATGAAAAACTAAACGTTAGTTTGCTGTTCAAAGGCGGTTACTCGCTATTGCCAACAAATGAATTTAAACAATACGAAGACATTTTGCAATACGTGCATTTAGGAGGTATTGAATCATTAAAAGGGGAAGCTTATGAAGAACTGCTATACCAAAATAATCTTACCTTTATCATAGGTACAGAAGGCTATCACCACTTGGCAATGGCAACCGCTCCTGTAAACAAAAGCAAAGAGCTATGCAATCTTCTTTACCAAAAGTTGCGCTATCCTGAACGTGCTTATGAAGCCTTTGAGGAGGTGAAGAATGATGAAATACAATCTCTCAACAGCAAAAAGAACAATAAAAAAATAGACCCTCTCAAAGAAATGGCTTTTAAACTGGAAGCTGTAAAAGGCGCTACCTATCCGCTCACTCAGCTCAATAAAACTTCTGATGATGTCCAGAAAATGAACTTAGATACACTTTATAATTATTATCAAAAAAACTTTCTATCTTCTGACGGACTCCTATGCGTAGTAACCGGTAGCTTTAAAATAGAGGATGTAAAAAGAAATTTAGTAGGCACTCTATCTCATTTAACAAAGCAAAATGGATTTTCAGTAGAAGAAAGGGTACAAAATCCTTCCTTTCAGACGTTAAAAGTAACACAAAACAAACGTACTAATTTTAATATCGTATATAAAGATAGTTATCAGAAAAGTTTAAAGGGTGTTTTGTCTATCAAACTGCTACGAGAGCTCTTGCGCAAAGAAGTAATTGCTGAAATACGAGAAAAAAAAGGTTGGGTATACACTCCGTATGTAGAATTAGAGTACTATAGTACCCCCTCCCCTACCTTTGCGCTTATCGTAAGTGGAGAAACTGATGAAAAAAACTTTACTGAGGTAGAAAAAAGCGTTATCAGGATTGTAAATCATCTTGTAAAAGACAAGAAAATAAACCAAAAAGCTCTTTCCGACCTTAAACATTCATTCATCGTGAGCAAAAAAGAATATCTCTCTGATGAAAACGCCTATTACTGGCGCAATTATTTGATAGATTGTTTTAAAAACAATACTTCGTTAGAAGAACTCTCTTCTTATGAAAAAATATTAGAAAGTATTAACTTATTAAACCAATAAAAGGTTAGTGTATTTCTTTATCCATTAATACTTTTCCTTGATAGAGTTTCTTATATCGAATCAGTTTCTCATTTTTGTAATATCCTATATAATAAGCACGCTCTTTACTGTGCGTTTCAGCATCTTTTTGAGTAATTTCATCATATAAATAAGTTGAGTGGGTAGTTTTTTGTTTGTGCTGGTCTGAACAACTTAGGAAATAGCGCACTACTACACCATCTTTGTGAAGATAGAGCTTCTGTCCGCTGGCAGAGATTTCTGCAAAGACTTCTTCCTGCTCAATAGGGGTAATAGGAACCTTCTTTCCAAAAGCAACATCGGATGGGAAGATATATTGAGAGGCAATGTTTATTTCCGAGCCTTTAATTTTGAATACTTTGCGCTCCCAACCATTCCCTAATAAGAAATATTGAAAGCCATCTTTCTCTCCGCAATATTCATAGGTAAGAAATGATTGTAAAGAGAAGGCATCCTTCAGCTTTTCGTACTTCTATTGAATGTTTACAAGAGAACAATGCCAATAGTGAGGCAAATAAAACTTTCTTTTTCATTTAATTTATGTCACTTTTAAAGTTTATACAGTTCATTTTAATCGTTTTTAGAAAGAAAATCAGTCAATAGCTATCCATTTTATAACAAAACTGAACCCTATTATTCATTTTTTAGTATTTTATCACTTAATATTACATTGCCACGACTTAATATTGTGTTGCCTGTACTTCATATTGCTTTCTCCACACTCAATATTGTGTCCCCACGACTTAATATTGTGTTCTCTCGACTTGATATTGTGTTCCCTCGACTTAATATTGTGTTCCCTCGACTTAATATTGCGTTCCCTCGACTCAATATTACTTTCCCACAACTTAATTTTGTGTTCTACAAACTTAATATTGCTTTCTCCGGACTTAATATTGTATTCTACAGACTTAATATTGTATTCTACAGACTTAATATTGGTTTCTACGGACTTAATTTTTCTCTTTTTCTGAAAGTAATGCCATAAAATTTATTATCCCAGAATAGTTCTGTTTGCCTTTCTTCTGTTGAAGGAGGGATACATTGTTCTATGGCTTTTAAATCAACTGTTTTGCCTTCAAAATACGATTTAGAAAAAGTACTTTTCTTGTATTGAGACTCTACGAAGTCGGCCGTTTCGTCGGCAATGAGGAGTTTGCTCCCTGCCTTAGCCACCCTGAGCATTTCACTCATTGCACGGGCTTTGTCGTTGAAAAAGTTAATGCCTCCATTGTGAAAAACAATATCAAAGGTGTTATCAACAAAAGGGAGGTCTTCAGCGGGACATTGTACAAGTGCTAAGTTGGTTTTCTTTTGCCATTTTTTCTTACATCGCTTGAGCATTCCCAGTGAAATATCTGCCCCTACGAGGTCTATTGTTTTCAGGTCAATCCCTTGTGGCAGGTAACGCAAGTCGGCACCTGTACCTATGGAAACATAGAGCACCGAAATATTATTTTGCCACTCCAAACGGCTCATTAATTCAGTGCGGAGGTAGTCGATAGCGTGTCCGTACTTAAATCGTCCTATCCATTTTTCTCCGAAATCATAGAGAAAAGACATCCAATCGTACATTTTCATATACTTTTGGTTATCTCCACTAATGAAATAGTCATTCATACAGCACAAAATACCATTTTCTTGTTTTAAATCTTCTATTTTAATATCGGATTTTAGTTTTTGTGATATATTTGTCATCATATTTATTATAATCAAGATTTACTAAGGATTTTACTTGTGCAATTTGTTCTACCATTGCATCGGTAAGGGCTACATCTTCGTAGTGATGCCCTTTGCAGAAACGCTCCTGAGTTACTTCTCTCAGAGCGTCGTCTAAGGTAATAGTTTTTTATAAGAGTCCATAATAATATGATTGTTATAAGTGCAAAAGTAAACAAAATGTCACTAAAACACAAAAAAATATGAATAGTTCCTTGCTAATACTTAATTATTTGTTACCTTTGCGGGCGTGATGAGTATGAAGATATTAGAAACACCTTATGGAATATGCCATTTGAGCGTTGTTCCTGTACGTTTAGAGCCCTTTGAGGGGGCTGAAATGATTACGCAATTACTCTTCGGCGAGTTGTTGCAAGTAATTGATAAAGAAGAGCATTTTAGCTACGTGCGCTTGCTGTTCGACAATATGGAAGGTTGGGTAGCCAACAGTCAGTTTACTGAAATTTCCGATAAAGATTATAAAAAATGCCTCAAGAAAAAAGAAAAGTACGCACATCGTTGGCTTACAAAACTCCGTTTGAAAACCGGAGACGACCTCTTTCTACACATACCCAAAGGGGCTACTTTTTCCTATAATCATCTTTTGCACACATCACAATCTACCCAAAGAAACCCTCATCAAGGTATTATTCCCACCGCTTTAGAATATTTGAACGCACCTTTCTTAACTGGCGGTAAAACACCTTTCGGGATAGATGCCTCCGGATTAGTGCAAATGGTTTTTAAACTCAATGGCATACACCTACCTCGCACCGCTAAAAAACAGGCTACTTGTGGTGTTTTTCTTAGTTTTATAGAAGAATGCCAAGCAGGTGATTTAGCTTTTTTTGACGACGAAGAAGGCAATATCATTCACGTGGGTATTCTTTTAGGCGACAACAGGATTATTCACTCTTTTGGTAAAGTGCGCATCGACCGCTTAGACCATATCGGTATTTTTAATAGTGAACTGCGCAATTACACTCACCAACTACGACTCCTGCGAAGAATCTCAACGACTGAAAAGTAGTATAAATTCAAGATTCCTACATCTTAGTCTCGTTTATCGTTCATCTGTTCGTGCAGTTCGTACCGTCTTTTGTTCGTCTTTTGTTCGTCTTTTGTTCGTCTTTTTTTTATCTCCCCGTGCGGCTCGCACCGTCTTTTGTTCGTTCATTGTTTATCTGCCTATCTTGCTACTACTACTTCGCGTGTTTTAACAGAAGAAATAAAATATTTAATTTATAATAGTCAATTATGAAAATAGCTTTACTCGGATATGGCAAAATGGGTAAAACCATTGAACAAATAGCCATCGCTCACGGACACGAAATCGTGTTAAAAATAGATAATGCCGAAACTTCTTACGACATTACAATAGCCGATGTGGCTATAGAATTCAGCACTCCCAGCAGTGCCTTTACTAATATTAGCAACTGTCTCACACACAAAGTCCCCGTGATTGCAGGTACTACCGGTTGGTTAGCCCAATACAACGAGGCAGTAGCTTTGTGCCAAAAGCACCAAACCGCTTTTCTCTACGCCTCTAATTTCAGTATAGGGGTAAATGTATTCTTCGCACTGAACAAAAACTTAGCCAAACTGATGGCTAAACTCAAAGACTATGACGTAGCTATCGAAGAAATTCACCACACTCAAAAACTCGATGCACCCAGCGGTACCGCTATAACTTTAGCTGAAGGCATCATCGCTGAAACTGATAAAACCGGTTGGCATTTGGATATAGCAGGCGAGCACGAAATTCCTATCGTAGCCAAACGCATCGATAGTACACCAGGCACTCATATCATCACCTATACCAGTGAGGTAGATACTATTGAAATTAAGCATACAGCTCACAATCGGAAAGGTTTTGCCCTTGGTGCTGTAATGGCAGCCGAATGGATTGTAGGAAAACAAGGCGTATTTACGATGAGTGATGTACTCAACCTTCATTAAGCGTATTTTTTAATCAAAAAAACTGCTTATCTTAAAAAAAGGCATTATATTTGCACCCTCATAACTTACAATTTTAACTCAGAACTCTTAACTAAAAGAATGTATAAAATTATCTTTTCTGATATCGATGGCACTCTATTAAGTGGTTCGCGCACCCTTACGCAAAACACCATTCACGAAGTAAAACAACTGAAAGATAAAATACCTTTCATCTTAGTATCCTCGCGTATGCCTCAGCAAATGTACCACATCCAAAAGGATTTGGGCATTGCAGGCTTACCACTTATCGCCTACAATGGCGGATTAGTGCTCAATGGCGAAAAGGTGCTACACTCTACTACTATCCCCTTTCCTATTTTGGAAGAGGTAGTAGCCCTCAACGAGCAAGAGTTCAACGCACAAATACATATTAGCTTTTACTATAACGATGAGTGGTACGTCCCCGCGAATGATGAGTGGGCACAGCGTGAAGAAACCATCACTAAAGTAACACCTACTGTGAAACCTAATCGCGATGTACTCGCTGAGTGGAAACAAGCAGGACACGGTGCTCACAAGTTAATGTTAATGGGCAAAGAAGAACTCATAGAGCGAATGTTCAAGCTCCTAAACGAGAGATACGCAGGTGTAATGCAAATCTATCGCGGAAAAGAAACCTATATTGAACTATCAGACATCAGTATCTCTAAACTTACAGGTGTAAAAGTAGTTTTAGACGAAATATATCACTTACCTTTGAGTGAAGCACTTGCTTTCGGCGATAACTACAACGATTTAGAGATGCTTGAGGGCGTAGGTTGTGGTGTAGCGGTCGCTAATGCACGCGATGAAGTGAAAGCCGTAGCCAATCACATAACACTTCATCACTCAAAAGATGGTGTAGCAACTTTCTTAAAACAGTTAAGAGAGCAGAAAAGTAATTAACCATTAAACGTTAATCATTTATCAATATGATATATTTATACATTTTAATCATTGCACAGCTCATCAATGGGCTATTTTTTTGGAAAGGATATGAAAAAGCAGGTTACAAAGCGTGGCAAGCCTTTGTACCTTTTTATAATACTGTCATCTTTTTGCGTATCATCTCACGCCCTTGGTGGTGGGTGTTTTTGTTATATTTGCCCGTAATAGGCAATATTATGGTAATCGTGATGACTTACGAATGGTTACACGTGTTTAACTATCGTAAAAAGCGCTATACATTATTATCAGTAATTACTTTAGGACTTTTTGCTGCTTATGTAACCTATCTGCCCTCTACACATTATGTAGGTAAGGATGTAGAAGTTATTAAGAAGAATGTTTCCTCTTGGGTAAGCGCTACTATCTTTGCAGTGGTAGCAGCTTCAGCTATTCACACCTACTTCATACAACCCTATATGATTCCGTCTTCTTCTATGGAGAAAACCCTCTTGGTAGGTGATTTTCTTTTTGTAAGTAAGTTTCATTACGGGGTACGTGTACCTATGACACCCCTATCATTACCTATGGTACACGATTCTATTCCGGTAATAGGGACAAAATCTTATCTCAAGACGCCACAATTACCTTATTTGCGCTTACCCGGTTTACAGAAGGTACAGCGCAATGATATTACAGTATTCAACTGGCCTACTGATACGGTAAGATTCTTCCGTGATAACTCAAACATACACATAGATAAGCCTATTGATAAAAAGTCTAACTATGTAAAACGTACAGTAGCTATCCCTAATGATGTATTAGAGATTAAAAATGGCGATGTTTGGATTAACGGTAAAAAAGAGATTTATCCGGTGCGTGCTAAGTTACAAACTTCTTATTTAGTAGTTACACAACCTAATTTATTTAGTCACCCCGATGAGTTTAGAATAGCGATGTATCAACAGTATGGCGTAACTGACCCCGCTTATCTTATCAATAACGATACGTATATTTTTACTTCCCTTACTGAGGAAGTAGCTAAAGCATTAGAAACGAATCCAAGCATTGTATCTGTTACACGCAATGTAAATAAAGCAGGAGTATATAATCCTACTATTTTTCCTCACAGCCCTACTTTTGCTTGGAATGAAGACAACTATGGACCTATTACCATTCCTGCTAAGGGAAAAAGTATAACCCTTACCTCTGAAAATTTACCTTTGTACAAACGTATTATCAGTGAGTATGAAAAGAACTCATTAGAAGTAAGAGGCAATGAGATTTACATCAACGGACAGAAAGCTAATAGCTATACTTTTAAGCAAGACTATTATTGGATGATGGGGGATAACCGTCATAACTCCGAAGACAGTCGATTTTGGGGATTTGTACCCGAAGACCACGTGCTCGGCAAGCCTGTACTTATTTGGATGAGTTTAGACAGTAATGCTTCAGGATTTAACAAAGTACGTTGGCAACGCTTATTCACTACCGTAAATGGTGAGGGTGAACCTGTATCTTACCGTTATATCGTTTTTGGGTTACTTGGTTTGTGGTTAGTGTATAGTTTGGTGAAAAAGAAAAAAGTAAAAGAATAAATGGTAGAGCAGGTATTATTACATCCCACATATTTTCCTTCTATTGCCCAATTTCATTTGATATTGAACCACCCGTGCGTATTAGAAGTATCAGATAACTATCAGAAACAGACCTTGCGCAATCGTGCTTATATTTACGGAGCTAATGGCAAACAAGCACTCAATTTACCTATCAAACACGTAGGAGGAAATACTGGCAGACAGCTTTTCAAAGATGTGAAAGTAGAGAATGGATTTCCGTGGCAACGGTTACACTGGAAAAGTTTAGAAACAGCCTATCGTACTTCGCCTTATTTTGAGTATTACGAGGATGATTTGATACGCATTTTTGAAAAACAATACATTTACCTGCTTGATGTAAATATCGACACAATTGAAACTGTTTTAGCGTGCTTATTGGTACATATTAACTTTGATAAGACAAAAATGTATGAAGCCGAGCCTCAAGGAGTAAAAGACTACCGCTTTTTGAGTAGTGCCAAAAAGGAGTATCCTGTAACAATGCCTCCTTATCACCAGATATTTTCAGATAAATATGGGTTTATTCCTAATTTATCAATATTAGACTTGCTTTTTCACGAAGGTCCTAATGCACAAGAGTACTTAACGAAAGTAGAAGTTTAGTGTAACAAAATGTGTAAATACACAACACAAACGTATAATTACACAATAAAAAAAGAAAATTACGAAAAAAGTAACTGCTATTTTATCATAAAATATGCACTTATAATCAGCTACTTATAAAATGTAGCATAAAGAGATATTTCTTTTGGCACAAAATTTTCAATATATTGGACAAAGATTGCTAAAAGAAACATTGTTAAAACAAGAATTAGAAAAAGCATTATCATTAAAACTATCAAATTTAAAAACAAAATCTTATGTGAAAAACTTTATTGCTTAAAAGTAAGTAATAGAGATTTCTAAAACTGAAAAATTTTCTTCATTTTTGGAGTTAGTAGTAGTATTTATATGCATTGTGAAAAAGGCTCTCTAAGAAATTAGAGAGCTTTTTTTATCTTATATTTAAACTATTGCTAACTTCCTTCTTTATATAAACACTCATAATTAAATATTTTCTTTGATTAATTTGGCAATTCAAAAAAGTTGTGATACTTTTGTACTCCAATTTAACACCAATTCATTTATGAAAAAAATCGTACTCTTCTGTGGCATTCTCTTATATGCTACAACGGTTTTTGCGCAAAGCAAACCTAATATTGTTCTGATCGTTTCCGACGACCATTCGTATCAAACCATTGGCGCTTACAACAAGGGTGCTACTGATGCTACACCTGCTATTGATAAGCTTGCCGAACAAGGCGTAAGGTTCAACAAGGCTTTTGTAACCAACTCTATTTGTGGCCCCAGTCGCGCCTGTATCCTTACGGGGAAGTATAGCCATAAAAACGGTTTTATGGACAATGAGACTTCTCATTACAACTCCTCTCAACAGCAGTTTGTGAACCTTTTGCAACAAGGAGGCTACCAAACAGCTTGGGTAGGTAAATATCACTTGGGCGATGACCCTAAGGGATTTGACTTCTTCAAAATTCTTGTAGATCAAGGAAAATACTTCAACCCTGACTTTATCATCGAGGGCAAACAGCGCGTACACGAACAGGGCTATGTGAGCAATATCATTGAAGATGAAGCTGAAAAATGGCTCGATCGTCGCGATCCTAACAAACCTTTTTGCTTGGTAGTGGGACACAAAGCGGTACACCGCACTTGGATGCCCGATTTGCCTGAACTTGGTGCCTACGAACACGTGAATTTCCCTTTACCCGATACTTTTTTTGACGATTACGCCACCCGCAAGCCAGCGAGTTTGCAGGAAATGGAAATTGGTAAAGATATGATGATGGGCTACGACCTCAAAATGTTCAAAGATGAGAGAGAAGAGGTGAAAGATGCTAACTTCTCGCGTATGACAGCTACTCAATTGGCGCATTACAACGATTTCTACAACCCTATCCGTCAGCAGTATTTCAGTGCAAATCTTAAAGGTAAAGAGTTAGCCCAGTGGAAATTCCAACGCTATATGCGCGATTATCTCTCGACCGTAAAATCGATGGACAAGAACATTCAGCGAATGCTGGATTACTTGGAAAAACACAACTTGAAAGACAATACTGTCATCATTTATATGTCCGATCAAGGTTTCCATATGGGCGAACACGGTTGGTTTGACAAGCGCTGGATGTACGAAGAATCCTTCCGCACTCCTATGATCGTGTCCTACCCTAAGCTCTTCCCTAAAGGTACTACCAATGACGATTTCGTATTGAATATTGATTTAGCACCTACTTTCTTAGCATTGGCAGGTTTGCCTATTCCTGCAGATATACAAGGCAAATCATTCTTACCTCTCTTTGCCAAAAAAGCTAAGCCCATTCGCAAGCAGTTGTTTTATCACTATTACGAGAATGGCGAGCACGCAGTGTCGCCTCATTTTGGCGTTCGCACCAGTAAGTATAAGCTCATTCGGTACTACAAACGTGTGAACACTTGGGAACTTTTTGATTTACAAAAAGACCCTAAAGAGCTCAACAATGTTTATGGCAAAAAAGGCTATGAGAAGATTACCAAACAGCTAAAAGATTTACTCCTCAAAGAAATCCGTGACAAACAAGACGATATAGCGGAAAAAATAATTAACCAATTAGATAATTAGCCAATTTGTCAATCACATACTTTGTCAAAGTCCTTGGACTTTGACAAAGTCTATTGTTCTAATAATCAATTCTATGAAAAACTTTTTATACCTTATATCACTCCTCCTATCGGTAGCCTCCTACGCCCAGCACTTAAATTCCATTTTTGAAAATCCAGCAGTGCAGGAAATCAATCGTATGCCTATGCGTGCTTCCTATTTTCCGTTTGAAAATACGGCTAAAGCTCAAAATGCTACTTACGAACAATCAGCGCGTTTCCTCAATCTCAACGGACAATGGTCGTTTCTCTGGAAAGAGGACTACAAGCAGTTGCCTAAGGATTTTTACAAAACTGACTTTAAAGAAACTCAATGGACGAAAATTCCTGTGCCTGCCAATTGGGAGATGCAGGGCTATGGCATTCCTATCTATGTGAATGCTTCCTATGAGTTTAACCAAAAGAACCCTACCCCTCCTGATATCCCCGACTCGCTTCAGCAAAACGCGGGACTCTATCGCAAAACTTTTGACTTGCCCACCTCTTGGCAGGGTGAAAAAGTGTACCTGCATTTGGGAGCGGTGAAATCGGCGTTTAAATTGTATATAAACGGCAAGTTTGTGGGCGTTGGCAAGGATAGCAAGTTGGCTTCTGAATTTGATATTACGCCTTATATCACTCAAGGGAAGAACCTCATTGCTATGGAAGTGCGTCGCTGGACGGATGCGAGCTACCTCGAATGCCAAGATATGTGGCGATTTTCGGGTATTTCCCGCGATTGCTACCTCTATATGCGCCCTAAAGTGCACCTCTACGACCTGACTATCAGCGCAGGACTTGATAAGAATTACACCAATGGCAAATTCTCAGCTTTGGCCGAAGTGTGGAATGAAACACCTCAGGACGCTTCCAAATATCGCGTAGAAGTAAGCGTGTTCGACAACGACCGACTGCTTTACCAAGAGCAAAAAGCGACTATAGGACTCAAAAGAGCTCACGGTAAAACCGAATTGCAATTCGTAGCTCAGCTGCCACAGGTAAAGGCGTGGAGTGCCGAAACACCTTATTTGTACCGCTTGCAACTCGTGTTGTACAATGCCGAGGGCAAAGTACAGGAAGTAATAAACCGCCCTATTGGCTTCAGAACTGTTGAGATAGAGGGAAGTAACATTTTGGTAAATGGCAAACGCGTACTTTTTAAAGGGGTGAACCGCCACGAAACCGACCCACATACGGGGCAAGTGGTGAGCCGTGAAACGATGGAAAACGATGTGAAGCAAATGAAATCCCTCAATTTCAACGCTGTGCGTACTTCTCATTATCCTAATGATCCTTATTTCTACGACCTTTGCGACAAATATGGTCTCTATGTGATGGACGAGGCAAATATTGAAAGTCACGGAATGCACTACGCAGTAGACAAGACTTTAGGCAATGATCCTGCTTGGGAGTACGCTCACTTGTTGCGTATGGAACGTATGGTAAAGCGCGATAAGAACCACCCATCGGTATTGTTTTGGAGTATGGGTAACGAGTCGGGGAATGGTTGGAACTTTTACAAAGGGTACCAACATCTCAAAGGCTTAGACCCTTCACGTCCTATCCACTATGAATTAGCACATTACGATTGGAATACCGATATAGAATCGCGTATGTACCGCCGCATTCCTTTCCTCATTGATTATGCCTTCAGCCATCACACCAAACCTTTCTTGCAATGTGAATATGCGCACGCAATGGGCAATAGTGTGGGCAATTTTCAGGAATATTGGGATGTGTACGAACATTACCCCAAACTACAAGGCGGTTTTATTTGGGATTTTATCGATCAAGGGCTTTACAAAACACTGCCTAACGGTAAAAAAATATTGGCTTATGGGGGTGATTACGGTGATAAAAATACTCCTTCCGACAATAATTTTCTCATCAATGGGGTGATTGCTTCCGATAGGAGTTGGCACCCACACGCCTACGAAGTGCGCAAAGTACAACAGGAAATAGGTTTCCAATACCAAAATGACCAATTGAGATTGCGCAACAAACATTTCTTTAAAGATTTGTCAAATTACGAGGTAGTTTGGCAATTGCTCAAAAATGGGCTAACAGTACAAAATGGGGTGATTAGCAATTTGGTAGTCTTACCACAGAGTGAAGCTGTTCTTTCTTTACCTACCCTCAAAACTGATGCACAAGCTGAATATATCTTGCAGTGTACCGCTCGCCTCAAGCAAGATGAGGGACTGCTCAAAAAAGGTACAGAGCTCGCTTTCGCCGAATTTCCTCTCACAGCCTATCAACCTCAAAAATCTCTTGTTGATACTACGCCTATTACAATAGAAGAAAACACTAACCGAATAGTTTTGCACAACAAGCATTACAAGGCTAAAATAGATAAAAAAGCAGGCAAGTGGGTATCGTTTGAAGTGAAGAATGATGAGCTTTTTGCTCCTGAGGGCTTGGAAGTGAACTTGTGGCGCCCTGGCACCGATAACGATTTTGGAGCTGGCTTGCCTAAAAAATTACAACACCTGCAAAATGCCGATAAGAAAGCAGATAGCCTGCGCGTATCGGTGACAAAACTCAATACAGGGCAGGTGAAAGTAACCATACAAAAGCGATTAATAGAAGGCTCTATTGATTACACACAAGAATTGCTTTTTAGCGGGAAACCTACCGTAACGGTGAACAATACCTTCAAACCGCTAAAGAGTGATAAAACCCTTGCGTTTAAAATAGGCAATCATCTTACCTTGCGACCTTTTGAGCGCTTGCAATGGTATGGTCGTGGCCCTTGGGAAAGCTATTGGGATAGAAAAACATCAGCGATGGTAGGCTTGTACGAAGGAAGTATAGTTGAACAGTATCACCCTTATGTGCGTCCGCAAGAAAATGGTAATAAGAGTGATGTACGCTGGGCAAAACTCAGTAAGAAGAAAGGAGTGAGCCTTGAGATTTATAGCAACGGCACTTTGCTGAATGTGAACGCCTCGCCTTATAGTCCGTCGCAACTATTCCCTGGGGTAGAAAAAGGGCAAACTCACGCAGGTGAACTCACGCCTTCGCCTTATACTCATTTAGATATTGATTTGCAACAGTTAGGCTTAGGAGGTGATAACAGTTGGGGCAACTTGCCAATGGAGCAATATTTGCTCTATTTGTATCAACCTTATAGTTATAGCTATAGGTTAGAAGCTTTTTAACACCATATTCTTATATAAGTAAGCACAGACTTCTTAATAAATTCAAGTTGTCTGTGCTTCTGTTAAAACTCTTATAAAAAATCTTTATCCTTCTAAAATATATCCAATGTTCTTTCTTCTTCAAATCCATCAGGAAGCGTAAATACAACAGTATAGCGACCTTTAGGTAGATATATTTTCCCATCAGTAGCGGTAGGTAAGAATATCTTTTGAAGACTCTTCTCATAGGCTGTCTTCCCTGCATAAGACATCGTCAAGTCATAAGGTATATAGTTAAACCCAATATTTGTCTTATAAGTAAATGTCTGTAAAGTAACACGCCCTTTCATAACTTTTACAGGTATTGATAAATTTTCCTTAGATGCAAATGCATAAAAATACACATTAGGCTTCATTGGTTCTTCCCATTCACTATTAGCATTTCCCCAATTAGGAGAATAAGAAAGCGTAATAGGTGTTTCAAGTGGATAAAAATCTTGTGAGCTAATTGCTACTCTCAGCTCTTGCATCATCTTCACCGAAGTGCGAAAAATACCACACCCTAACGTTGATACCGTCATTTCTCCATTGGTTTCATCTATATAAATATCATACACACCAGTTTCAGGTAATCCTTTGCTGAAAGGTTGCCAACTCTCACCTAAGTTAAACGAAATATACAAACCGTTATCAGTACCCACATAAAGTATCTGTTCGTTTTTAGGATCTTCTTTGAGTACATTCACCTTTGCATCAGGTAGGTTAGAATGGATATCCGTCCAGCTCTTGCCATTGTCGTTGCTCATAAAAATAATAGGGTCGCCATTGCTTTCATCAGTGCTAATAAGGGTCGCCAACACACGGTTTCGCTGGTGTTTAGAAGCAATGAGATTATTCACTTTCAGCGGACGTGGAAAAGCATTGTATATCTGTTTCCAAGATACCCCACCATTATCACTGGTGTAAATCATACCGTCATCACTACCCGTGTAGAGCAAACCGAACATAAAAGGCGATTCAGCTATAGCCGAAATCGTTCCATACGCCCTATTGCCCTGCTTGTTACCGTTGGTTACATCGTCCGAAATGGTGCGCCAATTTCTCCCTTTGTCCATCGAGATATGCAACTTATTGCTACCTATGTAAATGATATCTTTATTTTGAAGAGAGATCAGTAATGGCGCATTTTCACCAAAACGCAACGGAGCTTTGTTCTCACCGTAATAAGCACTTCCCAAAGGAAAAAGCTGGTCTCTATCAGGCAAAAAAGTAAAAAACTTGCCATAAGACTCTGCTGCATAACCATCATTGCCAAACGATAGCGAATGAATGGTTTTTCTAAAAGTATTCCAATGACTATTGTTTTGTGCTAACACCGCCTGTTCACTTACGTAATAAGGTGTTTTGTTAGCTTTATCATAACACAACTGACTGAAAGCCATTGCTTGGGGCACATTCTTAAGCGCAAAACTTTTGCCATTATCATAAGAGAGTTGCAAGCCATTCAGAGTGGTGCAAAACAATGTCCCCTGCTGCAAGTAAAGTTGTTCATAACTGTTCTGTAAGGATATAGGTTGCTTGCTTTTCCACGTTCTGCCCCCATCGGTAGATTCCAATAACGGATAACCTCCAATAAATAGATGATTCTTATTACTAAGGTCTACCGCAATCCCCCCAAAACGCTCCCCATTTTGGTAATAAACATCGTTTAGCGGTTGGTTGTTAGTCTTTTGCCAAGAGTTACCTCCGTCATTAGTAACATAAACTTCAGCACCCACAACTTCCTGAGCACTTACACCTAAATAACTGAGAAGCTTGGCTGGTGAAGTAACATCAGCAACTATCATATCTTTAAGATTCTGAGCCGTATATTTCTCATCCTGACCAATATTATGCAAAAACACATTCAAACGGTTGTTATCCAAACTGAGAAAATCAGCTTTGCTCATCGCATCAAAATCTTGAGCAGAAAGATGAATGCGCACTACTTTCTGTACACTGTTGGTACTCTCCTTTTTCTTAGGAGTACGATTATCCACCACTGCATAGTAAGTTTGTGTATTAAAACAACTCACCCCTATTTTACCAATGTTATTCCCTTTTAAAAAACCGTTATTCAATGTAATTTTAGTCCACGTATTCCCCTTATCGGCACTCTTGTAAATTGCACTATTACTACCGTAAGGCGCACTGTCCCACTGACTGTTATTCACTTCCCACGCTACAGCCAAAAGCATTGTTCCATCAGGTGAAGCTGTAATTTGAGTAATACCCGCACGAGTGCTCACAAATAACTTTTGTTGCCACGTTCTACCCCCATCAGTAGTCTTGAATACACCTCGCTTTTCGTCAGCCTTATAAGGGTTTCCTAATACTCCTACAATAAGCTCTTGAGGGTTAGTAGGATTGATATACAAGCTACTAATATGCTGTGTCCCTGCCAATCCCTTAAAGTTTGTCGTCTTGCCTTTATCTGTAGAAACAAATACACCATAAGAAGTCCCAACTACTAAAGTACCCGATTGCCAATCCATCGCCAAAGCTGTAATGCTCTGCGTAGGAAGCGTCAAGCATAGTGCTTGGTAAGTTTCCCCTCCGTTTTGGGTAAGCCATACCCCTCCGTTTTTAGGAGCAACTATAAACTCATTACTGTTCTTAGGGTTCACACTCAGCGCACTGATGCGATTACCTATTTCTTTTACTATCACCTGTTCAAAAGGCGTTTCACGTACCCACGAGCGCGCTTTAAGCTCCTCTTTCTGACGTAAAGAGAGTGGCAACAACTCTTGCGCTGTGACAATAGTCGTAGTGATTAATAAAAATAATATAAAAGTAAAGATTTTGTTTTTCATATTTATTTGCAGAAATATCTTTAAGTCGTTGTTTTAGGGGGCAAAAATACAACAATTTATTGAAATGAGCTAATACGTTATGAAATATTTATCCGAATTATCCTTCATCTCACTTTCAATCTTACCTTTTTTCAATCTATTTTACATCACTACATTCCTCTTTTGGAGGTTGTCCGCGAGAGCGGAGTAAGTGAATAGGGGCAGGTTTCCACCACTTTCCCACTACTTTTCCGTCACTACAATTCCCCCTCGGGGAGGGGGTTAGGGGGAGGTTTTCACTATTTTTCCTTCATTTTTCCGGCGCAATTCTCTCCCTCTCCTTGGGAGAGGGCTGGGGTGAGGATTCCCTTTCTTTCGCCTCGAAACTCCATTATCAGCATTATTAGCATTGTTGTATTACAGTATTAATCAATCACTTATACGCCCTTTGTATAACAATCGTCCAAGATTCGTTTAAGGTTCGTATAAGCTTTCTATAAGCTAAGCATACCCTTCCAACAGCCTTTTCTCACCAAAATCACCCTCACCTCTCTTTTGATTTCCTCCGTTTACTTCCGCTCCCCCCTTATCTGTTAATTCACCGCCCTACATCAAACTCAGAAAGTAAGTCCTAAACTAAATTGATAGAAGGTATTCGTTTTTTGACCAGTAAAAACTTCTATTTCACTGTTGAAACCTACAAAGTAACTCAATGAAGACGATAGCTGGTAGTGGTATTGAAGGTTTACCCCAAAGCGTTGATAATCCGAAGCGAGAAAACGGGCATTATGCGCAAGCATTTCGCTAAGTGCTACTTCATCGCTATCATTGCGTAATAAGTAACTTTCGCTAAGCGTCTTGCGATATCTATACTGCAAGCCTGCCTGCCCTATACTCTTCCTCCCTAAACAGGTGGTCACACTCATCGCCATTCCAGCATTCGCGTAATCAAAATGCTGAAAACTGCGCACCAAAGTATAATCCTCACGATAAGTTTCATAACTCACATAAGGCGCTATGCGATACAGTCCTCCTTTATCCCAACTAAAAAGCGCTCCTAACTCATATCGCTCATTTTTGAAAGTATAGTTTTTGTTCCTTGCAATAACTTCAGTCCAATTGCTATTGCGCCCTGAAAGAATAGGTTCTACGCCCTTTTTGCTTTGCTGATAATACCCCAATTTAAGTCCATAGTGGTAGTGAGCACAACTGAACAATTTGGTTAGTTCAGCATTGAGTGTACTATTAGTAAGGGTTGCCGCTATCACCCCATTATCTTCGGTCATATATTTCTCAATCCTCAGTTGCTGATAATCTCCTGTAAGAAAAAGATTCCCTTTCCGGCTGATAGTCATTCCCCCGCCATAAGCATAACCTTCGTAAAAAGCCCTCAGTTTAGTGCCTTTTAGCAGGTGGTTGTAATACCCCAAACCATTAAGGTGATACACCGACGGCATTCCTAATTCATTAAAAAACTTCAGTTCGTTTGATTGGGTATACTTTTGGAAAGCCCCATAAACTCCGGTTTGCCACTCCCCTACTCTCCACAAAAAACCCGACCGCAACCGCAAATTGGAAGTAATGTCCTTAGGGCGCGGGTCTTTATCTCTGCTTGCCAATTCCGCTTGGTAATCTATGGTGATACCCCAGTGTAGTCGGTGCCATTGCTTAGCAAAGCCCCCTTTAAAGGCGTATTGCTCACTATGCAAGTCACCTCCTATTGTATCAGCAGTGAAGTAAGGGTACAGCAAATTAGCATCTACCGACTCATTCCAACGAATATGCTTCAAGTCGCGGTTTTTGTACGAAGCATCCCCCCAAAGCGTACGAGTGCTATCACAAGGGAAATAAGAACTCGCCTTTACTGAAAAAGCCCTATGTCCTTCAGGATACTGCTGGGCATAAGCCTCTTTATCGCTACCTTCATAAGCTGTTTGCACCGATGAAAAGCGATACTTCCCCCATTCAGGCATCGCAGCCGGATTTCCAAAATAAGCCTCATAAAAGTGCTGAGCACTTTGTTGCTCTTTAAGTTTCAGCAGAAGGGTATCAGCATTCTCTTGTCCCCAACCAATCATCTGGCAGAGAAAAAAGAAAAGTAATATGTTAAATTGGCGAAGTGTTATCAATTTTAGTTCTTTGATTTATTGATAAAAAGCATTACAAACTTTGCCAAAGTTTTGAACTTTGGCAAAGTGGGTAACGCAAAATCGACTTTTCACTCATCACTTTTTAAGTGTGGGTGAGGTAATTTCAAAGTCGTCGGTAGAGTTGTTCGTATCTTTGAATATGGTTTTGCCATTGTTTTCTGAAAGCACTTTACGACGCACTGATTTACCATAACGGGTTTTATCACTTGCTACAGTAGCTATATAAGTATAACCAGCGTCTATAGAAGGGTCTGTTATTATCCACTGAAAAGTGCTTTTTACACTTGAATTAACGGCATCAATAATCCATTCATTAGGAATTTTGTAAGCTGAATTAGTCTTTACACTTACTCCAGTATTCCAACTAAACTCATACTTATAGTCATTTAAGAAATTATCTTTTGTAATGCCTTGAGGCAAACGTGCAATTACATAACTTCTACGTCCTTGGTTGTCAAAAATAATGTTGTCATATAAATTTATCACGTTGGGCACAGAGGGAGAATCTACTCTGTAACTAAGACCTGATCCTATCTCAAAATCAGCTTTTGATAAGTCAATGGCATTAGGATTGCTTTCTTTGTGATTAATTCCTTGGTCAGCAATTACAATAGATGCACCAGGTTGCACTGGATATTGAGTACCATTGCCAGGTATTTGAATAATGCCTATGGCTGTAAAAGCTTCTTTCATAATATCAGGCGTATACTCTTGCTTATTAGGTGTAGTAAACTGAGATTCAGCAATAATAAGCCCGTCGGCATATAGTACTCTATCAGTATTGTTGTAGATTTTGAAATACTTATCCCCATTATATTGTTTTCCTTGTGGAGTGAGATTACCTGTAAAGAATATTTCTTCAATAACAAAATCATCTCTAAACACTTTAAAGGTCAAAGGGGCTGCTTGTGTTACAGGAGCTGTAACATCTATCTTATTAATAAAAAGAGCTACCTGATCTTGTTTGCTTTCACCTTTAAAAGTGTAAGTAACTTGCCCTTTGGCACTTACTTCATAGCTACCCGCAGGTAGTTGCAATAACACTTCTTTTTTGCTAAGGTCAGTGAATGTTCGCTCTGTCTTCTCTTTTCGGTTCAGCTCAGTAGCTGTAACGTTCACATTACCACCTGTAATGGTTACTCCTTCAGGTAATTGTAACTGAAGGGTTACATTATAAGTTTGCTGTAAGTTATTGGGTTCATCGTCTTTCTTACAAGCATTCAAAAGCACTAAACCAAGTGCTAATACTAAAAGTTGTTTTAAATATTTCATAATATGTTTAATTAATTTGATAATTTCCTAATACCCAACTCAACTCCTATTTTCTGACACCTGATAACAAAACATTCATCTCCATTCCAAAATAAGGATTAATGAGTCCACGGCGGTTGATGTATTTCCCATTCACCCGATAATCTTCATAAAAGTTAAACAGATTGTTTACATACATTGAAAGGGTAAAGTATTTATAAAACTCTTTAGATATCTTTAGGTGTATATTCATTGAAAACGGAGTACGGTCGCTTAGGCTTATACTGGTGGGGCGAATAAGCCATTGTAACACAGGGTCGGTAGCCTCTACTGAAGTGTAAGGGTGTCGCACACCATCTTCGCTGATGTAATGAGTAGGCACACGATTAATGGGCAGGGTCTTACTGAAAGAGAACCAAGTAAGGTCACAACGTAACGAGGTAATGAGTCGCAATTCGGGTAAGTAAGTATCGGCTACAAAGCTCGTTTGTAATTGCTCGCGATTATAGTGCTCTACTTCGTCATAAACCCCTAAATTGTAATGCTTTCGGTTGTTAATAATATCTTTATCGGCATAACGATATATGGGCAGTGAGTTGTAATACTGACTGTGAAACCACGCTCCACTCACCGTAAAACGAGTGTTTAGCAACTGAAGTCGCTTGCCGGTATATTGAAACTCTATCCCTTGCTTATCAATCGCTGAACCATTGCTCTCAATGCTGGAAAGCACGAGTGCATTTTGCACCTCATAAGGCAAGTTTTCTACCAAAGGAGGTGCGGTAATGGCACTGTGGTTGAGTCCCGTAGCGTCGTATTTCTTATAAAATACTTTGTGATAATCGCTCATCTTGCGAAAACCCGATTGCATACGTTCGTTAAAATAAGTAATAAATAGCGAATGATGATCGTATTCTAACCCTAACCGCACTTCAACTTTGTTATTCACAGCAGGCATTAGGGCGTAATTCACTTGCGGGAAGATATAGGTCTTGTAGTGCAGTTGGCGATATTCCTTTTGACTGTGATAGTAATTCAGCTGCACGTAGTCCTGATATATATCTTGAGGATAGAGCATCTCTTGGGTAGGAAGCTTGCTGTGCTTGCCCCAACCACCCGTCAAACTTATGCTTAAGACTTTACTATTAGCAAAACTGATTTTTGGTAAGGTAATCTTCATATTCACACGAGGGTCAAAGTACACCTTGTTGTGCAAAGTATAACGCGCATCAAGCCCCAAGAGCGTATTAGCACGCACTCCAGCACGCAAAAGAAATTCAGTATTCCAAAAAGTTTTTTCCAATTGCTCTTCAGCATAAAATGCCATATCTTGCATTGCGGGAATGCTCTTAAACGCACGCGGACGGAAAATCATTTCCGGAGAAGGCGGGTGCGCCAAGTCATATACTTGCCCAAGACCGTTATTCTTATTGTAGTTATAAGTGAGTCCTATTAATAATTCATTGCGATAACCTGAAAAAAGTTTATAAGATCCTACGGAAATATCAGCGTATAAATTTTGAGGTTTGCCGTCTACAAGTAGATGCGACACATAGTTAGGGTCTGAAAACGCCCCGTAAAACTCTCCAGCTTCAGTATTCGGAAAAACAGGACGTGCATTGCTAATTTGCACCCATTTGTCTTGTTCAATACGGTCATAACTCTGAGAAAAACTCGTTTTGAAAGTTAGTATTTAAAAAAACGATTTAGGTAAGTCCCATCTCACCCCACTGGCAATACGAATATTATTATAAGTAGACTGGTAGGCATCATATCGGTCATAACCTGCATCAGGGTCCCGTTTTTCCTTATCAATGGTGCCTGTATAGTCTATGCTAAAATTCCACGTAAGTGGTTTTTCGCCCTCAAAGCGCTTTTCTACGAGTGCCGAAGCCGTGTAGCGTTTGTAATTCTCAAAGCTATTGCGCGGGTCAGGTTGGGCATCTAAAAAATCTAAGCTCAGGTTCAGTTTAAGATAGTTTTCAGCAAATTCAAAGCCCTTACCCACATAAAAGAGCTTGCTAAAACCGTCGGCTTTGGCACGTGCCCTCAGTGGCGTATAGCCCTTTTTACGGTGAATGGTTACCACCCCACTACTGATATCACCATATTTCACCGAAGGAATCCCACGTATCACCTCCACACTCTCAATATCATCAGTTGCAATAGTACGCATATCCACCCCAAGTCGGGTGTTGTTGCGCTTAGCATCCACATACCCCGATTGAGGCGTGGTAACCATTCCAGAGCCTATGGTAGCTTGCATATTGCTATTCACATTCAAGGGCGTGCCATCAATATTGAAACCTACACCTAAAGACGAAATACCATAACCACTGCTGGGCGTACCTGCTTGCCTAAGAGTGAGTAGATTAACGTTATTCAATGAAGGAGTCGTTACATTACGCCCCGGTAGCAAGCTCACCAAATCGGCAAAACTGGAAGGCTGAAGATGACGCATCGCCTTCTGATCAATCAGTGAGGTAGAAGTAGGTGCTGCAATCTCCTTAGCAGTTACCACTACTTCCTCTAATTGGATAGGTTCAGTGGTATCAGAAGCCGTTGTAGGAGTTGCAGTAGTAGGACTAACAGTTTGAGCTTGAAGAGAGGTATAAAGAAGACAAATAAAGATGATACCCAAAGAAATAAGTCTTTGGTTATGTAATGGTTGTATATGTTTTCTTTCACTATTCAATCTTAACTTTAAACTAAATCGGGGTGCAAAGATACTACTTTTTTTCAATTATATAAAACAAATCTAAATAATATCGCGTGTAACTTGCAAAAATGTTCAATTTAATGTCTGTTCAATATAACAAAACACTCTTTTTTCAATCGTATTTGCACTGTCGTACCTCTCGCTTTAGAGGTTGCTCGCAATAGCATCATAAGCAAATAGCTCCGATAAAATCACTTTTTCATTTGCTAATTTCTAAATTCCCTAATCTACTAATTACTTGCCCGTGTAGCTCTCACATTTCTTTTTACTTCGCATCGAAACCCTATTTTTAGCACTTTTTTCTTCACTCTTTACTATTCACTATCAATTATTTATATACCTTTTGTATATCAATCGTCCAACATTCGTCCAAGGTTCGTATAAGCTTTGTATAAGCTAAGCATAAGATTCCTTCAGCCAAAAAGCGTCTTCCCTTGTTATTTTTATTTTCTTTTCCTTTTCTTTGGCAAAAAAAATTAAATTTTCTTGTCTTGCTAAGGATTCTTATCTTCTAAGATACGCTATTTCCTATACCAAACTCTCTGTTAATTTATAAATTAACATCACATAGTCATTCATCATTAATCATTAATCATTTACCATTTATCATCGATATTTATTTTTGTGATTGTATATTATTTTTGTACTTTTGCACCCTCAAAAAGATAAACAAATTACGAGATGTTTAAATGGATAAAAGCCAGCTTTTGGGGTACCATTGCTGGCTTACTATTGCGCAACCGAATCGCTTTTCTACTACTCATAGCAGCTATCACCGCAGGATTGGCTACCCAATGGAAGAACGTTCGCTTTACTTTTACCGAAGCGAATATGCTCCCCGACGACCACCCTGTGAATATGGAGTATAAGCACTTTCTCGACAAGTTTGGCGAGGAAGGTAACCTCATATTAATGGCGCTGGACGACCCTAAAATCTATACCCCCGAGGTACTCAACAAGTGGATTGCCCTCAGTAGCGAACTGAAAAAGTTCAAACAAATAGACGCGGTAATCTCTATTGACAATCTGCCTATTTTAGTGAAGGACACTGCTCAGCAACGCTTTGTTACCCACAAATTCATTGAAGGTGAGGTGAAAACCCAAGCCCAAGCTGATAGTCTGCAACAAGTACTCTCCGAAAAACTGCCTTTTTACGAAGGGCTCATCTACAACAAGAAAAACAATACCTTGCAAACCGCTGTGTATATGAACAAAAAGATTGTCAATACACAAGCCCGCAAGGACTTTATCCTCAACGATTTTATCCCCATAGTCGAAAAATTTGAACAACAAACAGGGCTCAAGGTGCACACCTCAGGGATGCCCTATATCCGCACCCTCAGCGCTCAGAACATAATGGACGAGATTGGTTTGTTCATCTTGGCAGCTTTGCTCTCAACCTCAGCCATTTTCTTCTTCTTTTTCCGTTCGTTCCGCGCGATGTTCATTTCAATGGGCGTGGTGTCTATTGCGGTAATGTGGGTGTTTGGCTTCCTCGGACTCTTTGATTATGAAATCACCATTCTCACAGGGCTCATTCCACCTTTGGTCATCGTAATTGGTATCCCTAACTGCGTGTTCCTCATCAATAAATACCAACAAGAAATCAGCAAGCACGGCAATCAAGCTAAATCATTGATTAGGGTGATACGCAATGTGGGCAATGTAACCCTGCTCACCAACCTTACTACGGCTATCGGTTTCGCTACCTTTATTTTTACCGAAAGCACTTTGCTCAAACAGTTTGGGGTAATCGCCTCTATCAATGTCGTATCTATCTTCTTGATTTCGCTGATAGTTATCCCTATTATTTACAGTTATATGCGCATTCCTCAGGAGAAACACCTAAGGCACTTGCACCGCAACTGGATGGGAGGGATTATCAAATTCATTGAGAACACAGTAAAACATCATCGCATTGCGGTATTCACAACGGCTATAACACTGCTTATTGTGAGCATCATCGGTATTTACCAAATCAAGGTTTCGGGTAGCCTCATTGAAGATATGCCTAAATCGGCTGCTTTTTTTGACGATATTGGCTTTTTTGAAAAGAATTATGGGGGCATTATGCCACTCGAAATTACCATTAATACCAAACAGAAAAACGGTGTAATGCGTTTGGTAAACCTCAAACGTATGGATGAGCTCTGCACTCATATCGAGGAAATTCCTGAAATATCCAAACCTATTTCGTTAGTGAATTTGGTAAAATACGCCAAACAAGCGTATTACAACGGCAACCCTAAATATTACGACTTGCCTACTACCCAAGAGCAAAACTTTATCCTTTCGTACGTAAAGAATTCTCAAGGCAATGCCAATATGCTTTCCGCTTATGTGGATTCATTAGGACAAACGGCGCGTATCACTACCTTTATGAAGGATATAGGCACCGAGAAGATGCAACAAATAGAAGACAATATCTATGGCAAGGCGCAAAAGCTCTTCCCCAGCGACAAGTACGAAGTGAAGATTACCGGTAAAGCCTATTTGTTCACCAAAGGTACTAATTATTTAGCAACCAACCTTATATGGTCATTAGCATTAGCCATTTTGCTCATTGCACTCATTATGGCCTATATGTTCCGTTCGTTCAAAATGATAGTAGTATCGCTGATTCCTAACCTCTTGCCGCTACTTATCACTGCAGGACTAATGGGGTACTTCGGTATTCCGCTCAAGCCTTCTACCATATTGGTATTCAGTATTGCGTTTGGTATTTCGGTAGACGATACGATTCACTTCTTGGCAAAATACCGCTTAGAACTCGTGTCGCGCAATTGGAAAATCAGCAAATCAGTATATGCAGCGTTGCGCGAAACAGGGGTGAGTATGTTCTATACCTCTATCGTGTTGCTCTGCGGTTTCTCAGTGTTCTTGCTCTCCAGTTTTGGAGGTACCAAAGCCCTCGGCGGACTCATATCGGCTACTTTGCTCTTCGCTATGATGACCAACTTATTGCTCTTGCCAAGTTTGCTATTAGCCTTAGAACGCAGTTTGTCCAACAAAGAAACCATCAAAGAGCCTAAGATTGATATTTTTCCTAAAGAAGAAGAGGAAGAGAAAGAAGAGAATAGTGAAAAATAATTTACAAATTTAATAATCAAATTCATAAAAAAGAAACACTTAATTATTGGCTAATTAGCTAATTGGCTAATTAGAAAACATTATTATGGAAAACAAAAAACACATTGTAATTGTGGGCGGGGGCTTTGCTGGCTTGGAGTTAGTAAAAGTACTGAACCGCTCCAATAAATATAAAATCACCTTGGTGGATATGAATAACTACAATTTCTTTCCACCCCTATTATACCAATTGGCGGCAGGATTTATGGAGCCGTCGTCTATCTCCTACCCTTTTCGCCGTTTGTTCCGCAAGTATAAGAACGCGCGTTTCCGTATGGCTACCCTGCAAGAGGTCATTCCTGCAGAGAACAAACTCATCTTGAGCAACGGCGAACTTCATTACGACATCTTGGTAATGGCGACAGGTGCTGAATCTAACTTTTTTGGCAACAAGAATGTAGAAGAAAAAGCTATGCCTATGAAAACCGTGGGCGATGCTCTAATGCTCCGCAACTTGGTGTACACGCGTTTGGAACGCGCTACCCGTACTGAAGATAAAGAAATGCGTCGCAAATTGCTATCGTTTGCTATCGCTGGAGCAGGCCCTACAGGGGTGGAATTATCAGGTATCTTTGCCGAGATGAAGCAAAACATTATGCGCAAAGACTACCCTGAGCTTACTTATGAAGATTTAGGAGATATTTATCTCATCGACGGACAAGAGACTGTGCTTGCCCCTATGAGCAAAAAAGCACAAGCCTATACTGAGAAATCACTGCTCAAAAAAGGCGTGAAACTCAAATTAGGAGTACTCGTAACCGACTTTGTAAATGATGAAGTGCACCTTTCGGACGGTACAGTGCTCGATGCACGCAACCTCATTTGGGCAGCAGGGATTTCGGCTAAAAGTTTCAAGGGGATTGATGATAAAGCACATTTAGGTCGCGGCAGACGTATGAAAACCGATGCTTATAACAAAATGGACGGTTTTGACAATATCTATGCCATTGGCGATGCCTCTATTATGACCACCAACCCTCACTTCCCTGATGGTCACCCACAGCTCGCTCAAGTAGCTATACAGCAAGCAGCCAACTTAGGTAAAAACTTCAACAACAATTTTGTAAACCCTACCCCTTTCAGTTATGTGGATAAGGGCTCTATGGCTATCATAGGCCGCAATCAAGCCGTCGCCGATTTGCCTAAAAATATTTTCCTCAAAGGATTTATTGCGTGGGCTATCTGGGCGTTCATTCACATAATGTCGCTTGTAAACTTTCGCAACAAGCTGAAAGCCTTGTACAACTGGATAGGGTATTACATCAGCAAAGACCAGTCGTATCGTATGGTATTGCGCCCTAATAGTCACTTGGGTAATAAGTAACAAAAGGTAAAAGAGGAATGGACATCGTTGCAAAACAATGGAAACAACAATTGCAATATCTGCTGGACGGAAAGGACTACGAGTCGCTTATTTACTCTTCAGCAGAAGATATTCCTATCTTGCCTTTTTACACCGCCGAGAACGTAAAAAGTCCTTATCCCATTGATATCCAAACCCAAGTAGCTATTCCTCTTTTTGTATCCGATAAAGAGCAAACCCTCAAGCGCATTACCTTCTGGCAAAGCCAATCGGTGGATTTCTTTCTACTCACTTTACATCCCTCACTCACCCAAGAAGAAGTGAAGCAATGGCTCCCCACTCATTTACACTATACCTTTACCGATTCATTCAGTATTGACACTACTGCTTACCAAAACGCAGGGGCTACAATGGTGCAACAAATCGCTTTGGGGGTAGCACAAATGCAGGAAGTCCTCAATACTTCAAAAGTAAATACTGTTTTTATAAAAATAGCAATAGGTAGCACCTTTCTATTGGAAATTGCTAAACTGCGTGCTTTCCGCCGACTGCTCACTGAGCAAGCTCCTACCCTACCCCTTTGCTTTATCGGTGAAGTATCTAACAGAGGACTCTCGCTACTGAAATCATCGTATAACGAAAACTACGTGCAATTGGCTTATGAAGCTGCTGTGTTAGGTGGAGTGGATGAGTTATTACCTAAAAACCCTCTGTTTTTCAAGAAGAATAGTGTAAATATCGAAAAAGCTAATGTAGCTGTAATTCAGCATATCACCGCTACACGCAAGGCAAATATGCTTAACGGAATGTATGCCATTGAGGCACTCAGCTACGAAATGTACAAGAAAGCCCTTGTGCTATACCAGCAAGTTCAAAAACAAGGCGGACTATCAGTGATGCTAAAAAATCACAATCTACAAAAGCAAATTAAGGGAAAAGCACAACAAGAACAGCTACTTTTCAACAAACAGAGCACTACTTTTTTTTCTAAAGATACCCTTGTAGAAACATACCCCCGTAAAGAATGGGATTTCTACCCTTTTGCCAAAAATCATACTGCTGACTCATTAGCTCCCAAGCGCTTGTGGGAACCCTTTGAAAAAAGCATAAAACAAGAATCGTATGAGCAAAAATAGTGAAAATATAGCTGGTTTGCCTCCTTATGAACGCGGTTATCACGCAATGGGGTATTTAGATGGTATGCCCTCTTTGCGCATCGTGGCTATGGAAGAAGAAAACCTTTCACCCAGCGAGCCCATTGAAATACTCTACCAAAACATTGAGAATTTTACACACAGTAACGCTTCTTGTAAATCGTTACTGATAACTGTTATTGATACCTTACCCCAAGCCCTATCACTCAAAGAGGCTCAGTTCTTTTATATCCCCGCTTCTCTCCTTTTAGAAAATACCTTTAGAGAAACCTTTATTAACAATTTTACCCCCAACAATAAACTCCGCATTTTAGTAGATAGCACTCACAACGGCTTTGAAATCATAGCAATGCTTCGTAGTTTGCGCGCTCTTGCCCAACTGCCTATCACCTGCCTAGTCCATTCCATCACCGATTATCTATATGCCCTCATCGCCCAAGCTGATGATTTGATATGTGATATTAAGAATAAAGAGTTGACCTCACCTGAAAGCCAACTCCTAATAGAAAATAGTCTAATCACTAAAACTATCGACCCCTTCTTTCCCTAAAGCCCTCCTACCTTTCCTTTTATTCCGATTTATTTTCCTTAAAATCCCTCTTTAACCTTCACCTTTAAGGATTAACTATCAACCATTTATACACTCTTTGTATACCAATCGTCCAAGATTCGTATAAGCTTCCTATAAGCTTTGTATAAGCTAAGCATACCCACCCAATAGTCTTTTTCCTTCAAAACTTCTCTTAAATCGCTTCTGATATTTTTCGTTTTCCTCCGGAAGCTCCAAATCTCTTTGAGTTTCTCAGAATTTATTAGAGCCTCTCTCACTCTTTCCAAATACTCCTACAAGTCCCACCAATCAAATAACTATTTTCATCCCTCCCCCATTATTTGCTAATTATTACATCTGCTAATCGGCTAATTCACTAATTAATATTTTTAAAGTTTTATACGTAATTCAGATTTTTAATGTATATTTGCAAAATGAAAAAGAAAAAGCTACAAAAAACTAAGTCTCGTATATCTGCAAAAAAGAAACCCCTTTTCGGAAACTTTTTTACTGTATGCCTCCTATGCCTTTTGCTCTTGGGAGCAGGTAGCGTTTTCTATATCAGAACCTATTACCCCGCTATCTACCAAAAAATACTAAACAAAATTACTGCCCGTAAGATAAATTCTACCTACGAAAGCAATCGTATTGAGCATATTATAAGTCTATACTACGATAAAACCTTCGGTATCGACCTTTCACACTATCAAGAACGTGAAGAAATAGAATGGGATAGCCTCTATATCCAAAATAAAACTGTAAAATACCCCATACAATTCGCTATTTTTAGAGCAACAATGGGAAACGATGCCACCGATAAGAACTTTGCACACTTTTTTTCAGAAGCTAAAAAACATCAGCTTATCAGAGGCGCTTATCATTATTATCGCCCAGACGAAGACCCTAAGTTACAAGCCAACTCCTATTTAAAAAACGCTCGGTTAGAAAAAGGCGATTTCTTACCAATCTTAGATATAGAACAACTCCCTAAAAAGAAATCCAAAGAACAGTTTCTCAAAGATATACAAACGTGGTTAGATATTGTCAAAAAACACTATAAACGCAAACCAATCATTTACACTTACATTAGTTTTTACGAAGATTATTTATATCCCACTTTCAAACAATACCCATTATGGATAGCCAATTACAACAATGTATCAGTTCCCACCTCTGTTTTTTCTTGGCAGTTATGGCAATTCACTGAAAATGGCATTACTGCAGGAGCAAAAGTGAAAATAGATTTTAATATTTTCAATGGTGATACTACCGAACTGAAACAACTCCTCTTGTAGTATGACAAAGAAAGAACTCAGAACACTTTATAAGCAAAAACGCAGTACACTATCAGCTGAAGAGCGAGAGCTACTCAGTAAGCAAATAGCTGAAAGGTTACTCCATTTTCCCAATTTTATATGGAAACATCACACTTATCATATATTCCTCCCCATAGAACGATTAGCTGAAATCAACACTTATTATATATTGAAGATACTACGCGATAAGAATAAGCAAATAGCAATCCCTAAAATGGATAACTCTACTCATTCTCTAACCTCTATTCTTCTCACCAAAGATACTCAACTCATTAAAAATGATTGGGGTATACCCGAACCTAAACAAGGGGCTATCATAGCTCCTGAGGCTATAGACGTAGTATTCGTTCCACTTTTAGCTTATGATAAATATGGTAACCGCATAGGCTATGGCGGTGGCTATTACGACCGTTTTTTAAGTAATTGCAGACACGAAACACTTAAAATAGGTCTATCCTACTTCCCTCCCGAAGATAATTTCTATTCTTTAAGAAATACTACTGATGTTTCTTTAGATTATACTATCACTCCTACAGAAATTTACACGCTAATAAAGAAATAGTATTGATAATTTTTTATGAAGAGAAAGTTCGCTTATATTGAACTTTTCAAAATAAAATACTAAATTGTTTTGTATAATTCTAAATAAGTCGTATCTTTGCACCGTCAAATCATAAAAATCAAAAAAAGATATGAGATCACAATTTTTAGCTCCTGTGCTTATCGCAGGAATGATGGTGCTTACTACCTCTTGTAGTAAAGATGATAAAAAAGATCCTGAAGCTCCCGTAATTAATGCTAAAGAAGCAACTATTGACGCTTCTTCAGGTACTGAGTGGAAATACTTTTCTTTTTCACAAGAAAAAGAAGTATCAGTAGCAAGTCCTACTACAAGTTTAGATTGGGACATTGCCTTCAATCGTTACTATGTGAAATTGAATGGAGGTGAATCAGGTAGTGGTAAAGGTGAGGCTTTAAAAACCGATAAAACAGTATGGAATGAAGTAAAAGAAGCTCCTACTTCAGGCTACACCAAAGATGAGAACGGTACTATGCAACTTGGTATGCCTCCTAAAGCTGTAGAAGGTTCTTTTTCTAAAGTGGTTTCTGGAGGTATGAAAGGAGAATCTACTACAGGTTATGTTACTTACGACCCTAAAATAATGCAAAGTGGTGGTGGAAGTCCTTATGAACTCTATAAATATGTTTATGTATTAAAAACAGCAAATGGTGATTTTGTAAAAATACAATTTACAGATTATCTAAGTGCAAAAGGTAAAGGAGGACACCCTAAATTCAACTATGTAGTTAGTAAGGACGGTAAATTTTAAACCTAAAAAATAATTACTATGAGGCTGTCTTAACATAGGCAGCCTCTTTCTTCTAAATTAAATTATCAATATGCGAAAGATTTTTATCACTGCTTTTATTTCATTATTCTACTCATTATCTATTTTTGCTCAAAACGATGAGAAGGAAGATGAACCTATAAAACTCAATGAAATAATTGTAACGGCTACACGTGCACAAAAGAATCTAAAAGACGTGCCTATTACTGTACAAGTAGTTACCGCTGAAGATATTCGGAAATCGCAAGCTACCGACTTTCAATCGTTTTTAGAAACGGAATTTGCAGGTATTAACTTTACGTACGACGGTGGAATGCCTAATATTAATATGATGGGATTTGGAGGTAAATATGTGCTTTTCCTAATGGATGGCGAACGTATGGCAGGTGAAACTTTTGACAATATTGATTATAATCGCATTGACTTAGACAATATTGAGCGTATTGAAATCATTAAAGGGGCTTCTTCTTCTCTCTACGGCTCGAATGCACTGGGAGGAGTGATTAACATCATTACTAAAAATGCTAAGAAACCTTTTGAAGGCAGTGCGAGCTATCAGTACGAGAGCACCCAAAGCCATAAAGCTAATGTAGGCATAGGCTCTAAGCAAAAATGGGGTAGTATCCGCTTGACCTCTTTCTACAACTTCCGCGAACCGTATGTGTTGGAAGACAGCGAGCCATTAACCGTTTATAAGAATGGTACAGCTGTGATTTCTGAAAAGGGTAAGCTTAATATTGCGGGCTTTACTACCTATGGAGTTACTCCTAAACTCACTTTTAATATAACCCCTAAAACTGACCTTACCCTTACACCTAACTACTACTTTAGTGAGCGCAACCAAGGCAACCAAGATTCCGATAGAAAAAGAGACCGTTACTATAATTACACTCTATCGGCTAAGTTGAACACGGCTCTCACTGAGAGCAAAAAATTAAGCTTATCGGGGGCTTTTGACCGTTACGACAAGTTTAACTACTTCCCGTTATTAAAAGAAAAAGAAAAGAACTATGAAAACACTATATGGCGTGCAGGAATGCAATACAACCAATCACTATGGGAAAAACATTCGCTGGTAGCAGGAGCAGAAGTATTTTCAGATGAACTGCTTAGTTTCCGTTTTGATAATACAGGTACTGAAGCCAAAGAAAACGCACAAAACTACACTGCTTTCACCCAACAAGAATGGGCTCTCTCTTCTGCTTTCTCCTTGGTAACTGGGGCACGTATAGATTATCATTCTCTTTTTAAAGAACACTTTACTTATCGCTTGTCAGGAATGTTTAAGGTAGAGCAGTTTACTTTTAGAGGAGGTTTTTCCACAGGATTCCGTTCACCTACCCTCAAAGAACTTTACACTAATTGGTTTCACCCTTGGGGGGGTGGCTTCCAAATAATGGGTAACAAAAACCTTAAACCCGAAACCAGTAATAACCTTAACGTTTCAGTAGATTTCGACAGCAAGAAGGTGAATATTACCGCGATGACGCAACTCTCGTCGGTAAGAGATAAAATAGCCTTCCGCTGGACGGCTGCCAGCGATACTATTCGTTATGTAAATTTTAATGGTAATACTGAGATTGTAAGCTCTGAGATATCGGCGACTTATCGCCCTACGAAAGCCTTTCGTTTTAAAGGTTCGTATGCGTACTACTACATTAGCAATAGCACAGGCGAAAACCGACCTCATACCTTTACCGTAAAAGCTGAATACATTCCTAAGCACGATGCTCTCTACATTCCTAATATTGTGCTTAGCGGTAAATACGTAAGTGCTACTCGCATTCACGATACTGACAGCAATAACAATAAGCTTTATACTTATTATGAGCCTTATAGTGTTTGGCATTTGCAGCTATTCTCTAAACTTCCTTATCACCTGACCTTTACTGCCGGTATTGACAATCTTTTTGACTATGTAACTAAAACCACGAGTTTCTACTCCAGCATTTCTCCGGGGAGAACTTACTTAGTAGGACTGAAGTGGAGCTATTGACAGTTAATAGATTAACAAGTAACAGGTAAACTTTTCCAAAGGTTGTAGCACGACAAGCCGTGCGAGTGGCACGGACAGGAGGAAACTTTGGCAAAGTGTGTGTTGGAAAAGCGACTCATTGGATTTTTCTTTCAGATTTTTCAAATAAATAGGATAATTTTGACAGGTAGTGGCGTTTTTAGAACTTACGGAAGAAAACGAAGGAATTCAGAAGGGATTTTTTAGGTGAAAAGTAGAAGGTGAAAGGTAAAATGGGTATGCTTAGCTTATACAAAGCTTATAGGAACCTTATACGAATCTTGGACGATTGTTATACAATAGCTATATAAAAAGTTGATTAATAGCATAATACAACAATGTCAATAATGCTAAAAACAGGGTTTCGAGACGAAAATAAGAGAAAGAAAGAAGCTTTTTAACTTTTACTTATTCGGTAGTTATTGAGAAGCTCTTCTGAGAAGATAGAGAGATAATGATGTAAAAGGTAAAAACATAATGAGGTGAAAATGGAGAGGGTTAGTAAATTTACAAATTTGCTAATTCATAATTATTTTGTATCTTTGCACCAAAACTAAAAATAAAATGATGTCAGAAGCTTCTTTTTCAGGATTTATTCAAACTATCCTTATTATAATATTGGTATTTTGGGGACTGAGAATCCTCTTGAGGATATTGGCTCCTTATATGATGCGTTTCTTTATCAACAAGGTGGGTGAAAGAATGCAAAAGGAATTTGAGCGCACCCAAAATCAGTATCAACGAAATGCTTATGGACAAAATCGTTCGCAAGAACAGGAAGGTAAAGAAACTATTATAAATAAGAATCCTCACTCTAAAAACCCTCAGACGACTAAACAAGTTGGTGAGTATATAGATTACGAGGAAGTTTGATTTAGGTAAGAGATAAAAGATAAAAGATAAAAAATAACTAAATGAAAAAACTCGTCCCTCACGTTGTAATAATAGCGCTATTTGCTGTGATAGCGCTTGCTTTCTTTTATCCTGTGTTACAGGGAAAAGGTATTTTCCAAAGCGATATTGTTCAGTATACCGGTATGGCGAAGGAGCGCAATGATTACCGTGAAACAGAAAACAAAGAGACTTACTGGACGAACAGTGCTTTTGGGGGTATGCCTACCTATCAGTTGGGGGCACAATATCCTAATGACTTTATAAAGCAATTAGATAGAACCTTGCGCTTTTTGCCTCGCCCTGCTGATTATCTCTTCTTGTACTTTGTAGGCTTTTACGTTCTACTTTTGGTGCTAAAAGTGGATTACAAGAATGCTTTCTTGGGGGCTATTGCTTTTGGACTTTCTACTTACTTGATTATTATCTTAGGGGCAGGACATAATGCTAAAGCGCACGCTATTGCTTATTTTGCTCCTGTACTGGCGGGTATTTTATTAGTCTTCCAGCGGAAATACCTTTGGGGAGGGTTACTCACAGCAGTTGCTTTGGCATTAGAACTGTGCGCTAATCACTTCCAGATGACGTATTATCTGCTTTTATTGGTATTGCTCTTAGGTTTGGGCTTCCTTTATAAAGCTATCAAAGAGAAACAACTCAGAGACTTTGGGAAAGCTACGGCTGTACTCATTGGGGCTGTAGTGGTGAGTGTATTGGCGAACGCTACTTTACTGCTCACAACTCGAGAATATGCGGACTGGAGCACACGTAGTAAATCGACGCTTTCTATTACGCCTGAGGGAACACCAAAAGTACAAAATAGCGGACTTTCAAAAGAATATATCACTGAATACAGTTATGGTATCGGTGAATCGCTAAACCTTATCGTACCTCGCCTTTTTGGAGGTTCTAACCACGAAGACTTGGGTGAAAACTCTAAGACGTATCAGTATTTGGTGCAAATGGGAGTCCCCCCTATGCAGGCACTACAAGAAACACGGCACTTGCCTACTTACTGGGGCGATCAACCTATCGTGGCTGCTCCTGCTTATATAGGAGCTGTGGTATTCTTTTTATTTGTTCTGGCACTATTTGTAGTAAAAGGAAGAATTAAATGGTGGCTCATTGCAGGCTCGGTAATGGCGCTCTTGCTTTCGTGGGGAAAGAACTTCGGACTGCTCACTGATTTTATGATAGACTATTTTCCGTTATACAATAAGTTTAGAGCGGTATCATCTATACAAGTAATTTTAGAACTCTGTGTGCCTATATTGGCAATCATTGGCTTACAACAATTCCTCAAAACTCCTGAAGAGGAGCGCAAGAAATACTTACTCAACACGCTTTACATTTGCTTAGGGGTGATGTTGTTGCTCTTCTTAGGCAAGGGATTCTTTGATTTCCAAAGCGCAAACGATGTATATTACGGCAACAGAGAGATTGTGCAAATGATAGTGGAAGACCGCAAGAGTATTTACACTGCTGATTTACTAAGAAGCACTGTGCTTATACTACTCACGGCTTTGGCGTTGGTGCTTTATCAGTACAACAAAATTCCACTTAGGGGAATGCAAGTAGCACTGCTGCTCTTACTTTTCTTTGATTTAGGAGGGGTAGCTAAACGTTATGTGAACAAAGACAGTTTTGTGGATAAATACCAAATAGAAAATCCTTTTGAGGCGACTCCTGCCGATATGGCAATTCTTCAAGACAAGAGTTATTACCGCGTGCACGAACCACAAGTGGGGATTAATGGCGCACGTACTTCGTATTTTCACCATTCGATTGGAGGCTATCACGCAGCTAAACCCAAGCGCTTGCAGGAGCTTTTCGATTACCAAATAGCCAAAGGAAATATGGAGATGCTCAATATGCTGAACGTGAAATATATAATCTTGCGCAATCAAGAGGGACAGATACAACCCATACACAACGAAGATGCCTTAGGTAATGCGTGGTTTGTAAAGCAACTGAGCTTAAAAAACAACGATGATGAGGTGATGCAAGCCTTGAAAGATTTTCACCCTGCGGAGGAGGCTTTAGCAACGCTGAAAGATTTAAAAACAGCTCTTCCAACACAATACGCCGTAGATAGTACGGCTACGATTGCACTAAAGCATATGCGTCCTGATGAACTGACTTATGAAAGTAACAACTCTCACGAGGGCTTTGCAGTTTTCTCGGAAATGTACTACCCTCACGGCTGGAAAGCGACTATTGACGGTAAAGAAGCACCTATTTATCGCGTAGATTATACCTTGCGGGGAATGACAGTTCCAGCGGGCAAACACGAGATACGCTTTGCCTTTGAACCAGAAATAGTAAAAACGGGTAGCAGGTTAAGTCTTGTGGGAGGTATTTTATTGCTTTTATGGCTTGCGGGAGGTATTTTTGTACGATTTAAAAAATGAAAACGCTTTTTACTACTATTGGACTACTGCTAATCAGCGCCGTTCACGCTCAAGATTTTATCGGGAAAGAATGGGAAATTGATAATTTTTTAGCAGAATACGAAGATGTTACTGATGTATATTTCCTAAAAACTCCCTATGGAAAATACAGCTTTGGCGACCGCATCTTATTTAAATCTGATGGTACTTTTTCGTCTTGGTTAGTAGCTGATTGTGGAAATACTTGCTCTTCACCTACTATAGGCACTTATCAAATGGTAGGGAAATATTTATCTATTCAGGTAGATAGAATGGAAAAACGAGGGGTAGAATGTGACAGTATCCCTATAGAACTCCATAAAAGACTTGGTAGTTACTACATTCACAAGGCTTCTAATGATGAAATTTACCTCATCAAAAGCACAGGAAAAATTGCAACCGACAAACAGAAGATAAAGAACGTAGAAGCATTAGCGTACTTTATTAAAATTTATGATATACGAGGAAAATCACCCAATCCTTCTTTCCAACTAAAAAGAGATGTACCTAAAGACGAGCGCATTGGTAAATTCGTGCGCAAACTCTTCCATCTCACTTCCTATGAAATCCTCAAAGCTCTCCCCAGTGACTATAGCACTCATTACCTTGTAAAAGACCTCAAAACGAACACTTATTACTACCTACGGGAAGAATATTTCAGTAATAAAGTTACTGTTTACTACTTTACCGAAAAGGACTTAAAGCAACGAGCTAAAGAAAGGAAAAAACAGCGATAAATGATGAAAAAGTCTTTAGGAAGCTTTTAAGCTCTTGAAAATACAGTCTCAAAGGGCTTTATGGGGGATTTGAAATTTATTGTAAAACGAAGAAGAGAAAATTTGGTAAATCCTAATTTATTTCTTACCTTTGTCGCAACAAAGAATAAACAATAAAAAACAATATTTTAATGGAAACATTCACTTCACCTATTGGGCTTATCGTCATTTTGGCGGTTGTCCTTTTCGTTACTATCTCGTCGCTGGTGGCGCGCTACAAACGTTGTCCGTCCGACAAAATCCTTGTAATCTACGGTAAAACTGGAGGCTCTTCGGCTAAGTGTATACACGGGGGCGGTGCCTTCGTATGGCCTGTAATTCAGGATTATGCGTATTTGGATTTGCGTCCGCTTTCTATCGAAGCTAACCTTACCAATGCGCTTAGCCGTCAGAACATTCGTGTAGACGTGCCTTGTCGTTTTACGATTGCCATTTCTACCGAACACGAGAATATGAATGCGGCAGCCGAACGCTTGTTAGGGCTCTCACCCGAGCAAATTCAAGAGTTGGCTAAAGATATTCTCTTCGGTCAGTTGCGTTTGGTGATCGCTACTATGACCATTGAGGAAATCAACTCCGACCGCGATAAGTTTCTCGAAAACATCTCTAAGAACGTGGACAGCGAGCTCAAGAAAATAGGCTTAAAGCTCATCAACGTGAACGTAACCGATATCAAGGACGAGTCGGGCTATATTGAGGCTTTGGGTAAAGAAGCGGCTGCTAAAGCGATCAACGAAGCAAAAATCAGTGTGGCTGAGCAAGAGAAAATCGGGGAAACTGGTAAAGCCCTCGCCGATCGTGAGAAAGATACTCAAATCGCTGAAACGCACCGAGATAGAGATGTAAAAATTGCGATTACCCAAAAAGACAAAGAAATTAGTATCGCCGAGGCTAAGAAAGACGAAACCGTAGGGATTGCTGAAGCTAAGAAGTTTGAATCTATCGGTAAAGCAGAAGCCGACCGCGATAGTCGTATCAAGATTTCGGAAGCCAATGCAGTAGCAATTAAAGGGGAAAACGAGGCTAAAATTGCCATTGCGAACTCAGAAGCCTTGCGCCGTGAAAAAGAAGCGGAATCGTTGCGCATCGCTATTTCGGCAGAAAAAGTGCAACAGGCCAAAGCCTTAGAAGAAGCCTATTCGGCTGAAGAAAAAGCTGAAACTGCCCGTTCAGAACGCGAACGTGCTACCCAAATGGCTAACATCATCGTGCCTGCTGAAATCGATAAACAACGCGCAATCATTGAGGCACAAGCCGAAGCCGAACGACTTCGCGAGAAAGCCAAAGGGGAAGCGGATGCTATTTATGCCAAAATGGAAGCCGAAGCGAAAGGTCTCTTCCAAATCCTTACCAAACAAGCAGAAGGTTACAAGGATGTGGTCGGAGCTGCTGGTGGCGACCCCACCAAAGCATTCCAATTACTCCTTATCGAAAAGTTGCCTGAACTCGTTAAAACCCAAGTGGAAGCCGTTAAAAATATCAAGATTGACAAGGTTACCGTATGGGATTCGGGTAAAAATCAAGACGGCAATACCGCTACTGCCAATTTTGTGTCGGGAATGATGAAAACCGTCCCTCCGCTTAATGACCTCTTCAATATGGCAGGACTCAACCTCCCTACTTACCTCGCTAAAGAAGCTGAAAAAACAACTGATACACCTGCAGAAGAAGTAAGTACTGGAACAAAACCTAAAAATAATAAATAGTTTTTAAAACTATCTATAAAATAAAAAGGGAGCTACATTACTGTAGCTCCCTTTTTGTACCTGAGGAGGGAATCGAACCCTCACTCCGAAGAACACGAGTTTGAGTCGTGCGCGTCTACCAATTCCGCCACTCAGGCTCCTTTTAATTTCGGGTGCAAAAGTACATAAGTTTTTCAAATATACAAAAAAAACGAGTACTTTTTTACAAAATAATTTATAACAACCTATACTTCAATAGTGACAGCCTTATTTTTCATAAGACTATTATCTTCAAAAAAGAAGTCTATTCTACCCAAATTAATACCATAGCAACCTACTTGATTTACCAAAGTAGTTTTTCCACTTTTATTTGTAACCAAAGTAGGACGAGGTAAAAAAGTGTGTGTATGACCTCCTATAATTAAATCAATATATGAGGTTTGAACAGCTACTTTTAAATCGGAGACTTTAGGACTATCTTTGTAATCATAACCCAAGTGAGACAGACAGAGTATTAAATCACAATGTTCTTCATTATGAAGTTTGCGTTCCATATCCTGTGCAATCTCTATAGGGTTCAGGTAAACTGTTTCGCCGTATTGTTTTTTATTTACCAATCCTTCCAATTCAACTCCCAGACCAAAAACACCTATTTTAATACCATCTACCATATAAATTTTATAAGGTTTAGTATGCCCATTGAGGAGCGTTTTACTTACATCATAATTAGAAATGATAAAATCGAATTTGGCATTAGGAAGCTGTGCAAAAAGTCCTTCTACCCCATTATCGAAATCGTGATTCCCTAAAGTAGCGGCATCGTATTTGAGCATTGACATTAGTTTGAACTCTAACTCACCTCCATAGAAATTAAAATAGGGAGTTCCTTGAAAAATATCTCCTGCATCGAAAAGCAAGGTATGAGGGTTCTCCTTACGCACTTGGTCAATGAGATATGCCCTACGTGCTATCCCTCCTTTATTAGGATTATGAGGGTCAGTAATAGGGAAAGGGTCGATGTGGCTGTGTACGTCGTTCGTATGCAAAATAGTAATTTGTTTTGCATTATTTGGCTTCATTGATAGTGATAGACCTCCTACCCCTATTAGCAAAGATGAAGCTCCTATGTTTTTAATAAAAGTACGTCTTTTCATAATCATATTAAGGTTTATATTCAAATCGGTTATCTTTTTTAGCGTCTAATACATCTATTTTTTTGAAATAGTCAATCAGTACATTACGGAGTTTATAATCCGTTTCATCTACTTTTAAAGAGTTCTCGAAAAAGTACATTGCATCTCCCCCATTCATTAAATAATCGGAAGTGGCAACTACATATGTAGCTTTAGAATCAAAAGGCTTCCCATTGATATTGAAGTGAACCATCTTACCATCTTTAGTGATTTGCAAATCTATTTGCTTTGAAAGCGGATGAGGTTTGCGCTCTTTAATGAGATAGTTAAGAAGCTCTTGCACTTTCTCTCCTGACATTGTAAGTACTACTGTTTTATTCTCAAAAGGCATTATATCATAAACAGAACCTACTGTAACATCACCTTTAGGCAAATCGGAACGAATGCCCCCCCAATTGAGCATAACAAAATCAATATCTTTACCCGTACGTTTTTTGTAAAGGGGATTTACAATTTCGAAGACGGCATCAGCCATAAAATTACCAATAGCGGTGTTTAATGCTTTTTCTTTTCTATCTTTCACCAAATCGACGGGATTTTGAGCTAATACGGTGTTCATCTCTTTAGATATATGTTCGCGATATGGTGTGATAAAAGTTTCTATCTCAGCATTTTGTGAAATAGTATCAGTAATAGGAATGTTCTTAGCTTTTACTGTTGTAAGCTGTGTTTTAGGCGAAGAGCAAGAAGCTAAAAATCCTATTATTACAAGTAATACAAAAAAATAATGCTTCATTACATCAAACTTTTTCATAAATATATTTCTATTTTAAAAATTATTTTTACCTTTGCAATCACACGCAAAATTACAATATATTTTGGACATCTTAAAGAATTATAACATAAAAAATAAAATTCGGAAGAATTTTAGAGCCTTAGAGAGTTATAACAAGAGGTTAGACAACGACTTAGCTAAAGTTGGTTGTATTGTGGATATGGATGTAGTGAAGAATGTAGACCCCTTATTGGAGCTCATAAAACACTATTCTATTCGTCCTGAGAACTACATTGTCTTGGGATATAAGCGTGAATCAGAAGAGACACACGCTAATGGAACTCCTTTTCTGATTGATAAGGAAATTAATTGGCAAGGAAAGATTAGGAATTACCACGCTGATAGGTTAGCTGAACAAGAATATGATTTGCTCATTAATTATTTTAGTGAGCCTAAATTGCCATTGTTGCTGTTGTCTTCATCTATCAAAGCCAAATTAAGAGCTGGTTTTGAAGGAATAGGGTTACAGTACAACGATATTGTGATAGCTTGCTCTCCTGCTGATGAAAAGGTTTTTGCTGATGAATTAAAAAAAATATTAGAAACCATTATTCACAAATAGAAAGTTATGACAAAACAACTAAAAGGAACAGGTGTGGCTCTTATCACACCGTTCACAGCTGAGAATCGGGTGGATACTAAGGCGCTCACTCGTATAGTAGAATATGTAACTGATGGCGGAGTAGAATTTATTGTAGTTTTGGGAACTACCAGCGAAGCTCCTACTCTCAGTAAAGAAGAAAAGGCTCTTGTGCGAGAGACTATTATCAAGGCTAATAAAAAGCATTTACCTTTGGTATTGGGTATTGGGGGAAATAATACCCAAAGTGTTATTGAGGAAATCAAGAGTACAGATTTAACGGCTTTTGATGCTATTCTCTCTGTAACACCTTATTATAACAAGCCTTCACAAAACGGTTTATATGCACACTTTGCAGCTATAGCCCAAGAGAGTCCTTTGCCTATTATTTTATATAATGTACCTGGACGTACGGGGGTATCAATGACTGCTGAAACTGTGTTGCGATTGGCTAATGACTTTAAAAATATCGTCGCTGTAAAGGAAGCTTCTGGCAATTTGGTATTAGATATGAATATCTTAAAAAATATGCCTAAACACTTCACTTTCTTATCAGGAGATGACACTACAACTCTTCCTTCAGTATATATGGGTGGTAGTGGTGCAATTTCGGTGATTGGCATTGCTTATCCTAAAGAATTTTCTGAGATGGTAAGATTAGGGTTAAATGGTAATACTTCTAAAGCTAATAGTCTGCAATATGCTCTATTACCTATGATGAATTTAGCTTTTAAAGAAGGTAACCCTACGGGTATTAAAGCTATTTTAGCAGCTCAAGGCTTATGTGAGCCTTATGTGCGATTGCCTTTAGTAGAGGCTTCAGATAGTTTAAAAGAAGAAATTAGAGAAGCTTTAAGATAAAAGCTCATAGAAAATAAGTAACAAATTAAAAAGCGGTTTGAAAGTTAGCTTTCAAACCGCTTTATGTCTTTTAACTGTTCGTTATCGAGATTGTAGATATCGTTTTTTATAGTTGTTTCACCTTTATTATCTACTGATATAGTGTAATATAAAATGTTAATCATATATTTCGTATTGAGCTTTACGCGATACTGATTGCGCTTATCACTATTCATATAGTCCTTGACTTTTTCTTCTGTCCACGACTTGCCATCACCTTCATTCTTCAGTAGATGATAGGCTAATTGTGAAGGGTTTTGCACACGTACACAGCCGTGACTCAAGGCGCGTTGCTCACGTTCAAACAGATACTTTGATGGTGTATCGTGCAAATATATACTCATATTATTATTCAGCAAAAACTTCACCAAGCCTAATGAATTGCGCTCAGAGGGAGCTTCAACAAAGTAAAAAGCACGTTTGCGGACTGAGGGGCTTGTCCAATCTACCTCTAAGGGGTCTATTATCTTACCGTTTTCATACATTGTATAACCTCTGTTCTTATATCTCTCGGGGTCGTCTTGCGATAGGATTTGCGGAATCATTTCCTTTCTGATAATACTTTGAGGTACTGACCAAGTAGGGCGAAATTCTACAGAGCGAATAGAATCGGTGAAAATGGGAGTTGAGGTTTCAGAACGACCTACGACTACTTTAGTTTGATATATTAACGAATCTTTATGATATAAAGAGAGTTTAAAATCGGGGACATTCACAATTATATAATCATCACCTAAATCATTATTGAAAACACGCATACGCTCCATATTGAGCTGAAGCAAATCGCGCTCTCGTGCTTTGTTCATATTTAAACGATTGAGTGTTTGATAGCCTAAAAAACCATTGGAGGGAAGCCCATTACTGCGCTGGAATCTTTGGAGAGCCCATATGAGGGTACTATCTACTTCTTGAGGGTCGATTTCGGGAACTGACCTAAATCCTTTTTTAGCTAAGGCATTGCGCAATCTCTCTACCTCAGGAGCGGTATATCCGTAAACAAAGTTTTTAGGGTCTGAGAATTTAATTGTTTTGACAGTATCAAGAGGCTGGTTTTTGAGCTGTATGTACTTATATTTCATTCGCTTATACTGTTCTCCTTTAGGATAAAGAGCGGTAAGTTTAGTTTCTAAATTATCATCATCTGCAAGATGCAAGAGTATATCTATATTTCTGTATTTATATTTTGGTTTTATCCAAGTGTGTTTACCATAGGCAGTTTTAGAAAATCGACCAGAGGTAAGATGTTTGGCAAAAAGCAGAAAAGAGGCTGTAATTTGTTTGTCTAAATAAGCCTTATAATCATTAGGAAGTTTATATGCATAGGCGCTATCTACCACTTTTTTTAGGGCAGAACGCCTATAAGTTTCGGGGTTGAGACCTTCTTCATCAACACATTTTAAAGTTTCTATATATTGTGAAAAAATACGAGAAGGGATATCTTCGTAGAGCCAACGAGTTTTTCCTCCATTTTCAACATAATAAGTATGTGTCTCGGAGAGAACTCCTTTTTTATAAGTAGCATCGAGAACTGTGAGATTTTCAAATGAAGTTGCAGAGGTATCTACTTCAATAGTAAGAGCCTCAGCATAAACCTCTTTACCAGCTTCATTTAGTGAAGAATTGGGGTGAGATGTAGTTTTTTTACAGCTTTGCAAAGTGATAAAAACAGCTATGAACAGTGCTATTTTTATCTTAAAATTAATATGAATCATATTAAAAACATATTTTGGGTGCAAAGATAATAATAATATTGATAATGACAATAATACCAAATAATGAACTTTGGCAAAGGTCGTAGCACGACAAGCTGTAGAGGTTTTGTGGATATCAGAAGATATCGGAGAAATTCGGAAGAGGTTTTTTAGGTAAAAGATAAAAGATGAGGCATTAGAAGGGTATGCTTAGCTTATACAAAGCTTATAGGATACTTATACGAATCTTGGACGATTGGTATACAAAGGGTGTATAAGTGATTGATTAATACTGTAATACAATAATGCCAATAATGCTAAAAATAGGGTTTCGAGGCGAAAGAAAGAGAAGTGCGAGCCGCACAAGCAGATAATGACGAGGGACGAATGATGAATTAAGAGAGACGAAGGAAGGAGGAAACCTCCCCCTAGCCCCCTCGGAGAGGGGGAATTAGTGACGGAAAAATGAAAGAAACCTCCTGCTATTCACTTACTCCACTATCGCGGACAACCTCCAAAGGGGGAATGTGGGGACGCTTATTATACTGGTAGCATATTGTAGAAACATCCCCCTAACCCCCTTCAAAGGGGGAAATGTGATGCAAAAGCGACAGG